>NZ_FOXC01000021.1 GCF_900115605.1 Halolactibacillus halophilus | reverse complement strand
GTACTCACTTTTTCAAAAGCGAAAAAACTCTCTAAACCCCTGAAAAATAAGGGGTTAGAGAGTTTTTGTTTTAATTAAGTGTCAAACTCGAGATATTATCTCAGAATTTAATGAGTTTGTTAAGGTGATTCAGGTAAATGTAGAAAGAATAGTATTAAATACCCGTCTTATTAATTATTAAACTTTAAGTGGTATATCTCTTTTATTGGATTACTTCTTGAGATATAACTAGAATAATCGCTTGACATCTAGAGTCATCTAAAGTTATATAGAGAAAGAGGTGATTTTAATGGAGCAAGTATCAATTATAATGCCCGTATACAATTCCGAAATTTATTTATGGGAATCTTTACGGTCTGTATTAAATCAAACTTATAAAAATATCGAAGTGATTTTAATAAATGATGGTTCGACTGATAGTACATTGGATATTATTACTTCATTAGCTAGGGAAGATAAACGCATAGTGAATTATACCACCCAAGGAAATAAAGGTGTGGCTCAGTCCCGATTAACAGGTTTACAAATGGCAAAAGGAAGTTATATTTATTTTTTAGACAGTGATGATTTTTTAGATGAGAGAGCGATTGAAAGATTAATTAATGCTAAAGGAAATAACTTGGTGACGGTTGGTAAGATGGTTAATGCAACTAAGTATGAAAAACAGGAATTTATAGGTAATGATGAACCGAAAATATACAGAAAAAAACGAACTAAATTATTCAAAAAGCGCTCAATCTTACATGCATTAATTCAGAAAGAGATATTGATTGATGAGATAGATAAACTAGTCGTTGATGCAAGACATTTTTCAGATTTATCTTATATTGCGAGAGTAATTGAACAAACATCAGAAATAGTATACGTTAGCAGTTCGATTTACTACAAACGTTTGAGAAACGATCCTCTGAACCACCCATCATTAATGCAAGAAGACATGCTTAGCAAGCTGCAATCATACTTAACGATGATGAGTGTCTTAAAAGATCGTTATAGTAGCAAATTAAAGGTTAAAAAATATTTAGATCATCAATTTTTAAATTATTATAGAAAATCAATTGTAACTTATTTGAAGAAACAGAATCAATCAGAAGAAATTTTTGAGTTACTTGTTAAGATTTCTAATTGCTTTGAAGAGAAGGCATTACAAAATAAATCCATTATATTAAAGCGTGAATTTAAGCCTATATTACAGAATAATTACCTGAAATACACTAAAATAATGAATGCGCATAATACATTAAGGGATATTAAACGAGCTGGTAGAAGTAAGCATTATCTATATACATTCTTATATCGTAATGTATTTATTAAAATCCAAATGGACGATAAGTTAATTTTGTTTGAAAGTTTTCTGGGGAAAAATTACTCTGATTCTCCAAAGTATATATACGAAGAGTTATTAAATTGTGAGGCGGATTATAAATATGTTTGGATTTTTAACGAAGTAGGAAAAGAGATTTCTGGAAATGCTAAACAAGTCAAACGTTTTAGCTTAAGATACTATTATTACCTAGCTAAAGCTAAGTATTGGGTGAGTAACTCAAGGATTCCTAAACGGTTTGATAAGAGAGAAGGGAATATTTACCTTCAAACATGGCATGGAACTCCGCTTAAGAACCTTGTATTTGATATGAGAGATGTTCACTCAGCCAATCCGCATTATAAACGAGATTTTTATATTCAGTCAAGGAGATGGGATTATCTTATTTCACCTAATCAATATTCGTCAGACATTTTCAGGAGAGCATTTATGTTCGATAAAAAAATGTTGGAAATTGGATATCCTAGAAATGACGTTTTGTATAAAAAAAATAACGAAGATGAAATTAATAAATTGAAGCGAAAAATGCAATTACCTTTGGATAAAAAGGTAATTTTATATGCACCCACTTGGAGAGATGATCAATTTTATGAAGCGGGCAAATATAAATTTAATCTCGAACTTGATTTGAATAAAGTAAGAAAAGAATTATCAGAAGAGTATGTTGTTGTCTTACGGATGCACTATTTTATTGCAAATCAATTAGATTTAAGTGAGTATAAAGATTTTGCATTTGATTTCTCTAAATATGATGACATTTCTGAGCTTTACCTAATCTCAGATTTATTGATCACAGACTACTCTTCAGTGTTTTTTGATTATGCTAATTTGAGACGTCCAATTCTATTCTTTACTTATGATTTAGAGAATTATCGTGATAAATTAAGAGGTTTTTATATAAACATGGAAACAGATTTACCAGGACCATTACTATATAATACGGATGGTATAGTAAGAAGTATTCACAGCATTGATGATATTTCTAAAAAGTTCAATAAAAAATATAATGAATTTTATAGAAAGTTCTGTTCGTGGGATGATGGACATGCAGCAGAAAAAACTATAAAAGAAGTGTTTAACTGATTTGAGGAATAGGAGAGGGAGAAGGGAAAATTGATAAAAAAACAATTAAGAAAAACCGTTCGCAAAGCGATTTCTTTTCTATACTTTATATTGTTTAAGTTGTTTCTACTACTGCCTCAACAAAATAAGATCATCTTTGAAAGTTTTCATGGTAAACAGTTTAGTGATAATCCACGAGCAATTTATGAGTATTTACAAGGGATTAATGTACCAAATCTTAAATTGATATGGGCAATTGACAGGCGAGCATCGCGGTTGTTAAAAGATAACCGTTTTACATCGGTAAAACGGTTATCTCCTATGTGGGTTTATCATATGGCGACATCGAAGTACTGGGTCACAAATACCCGTTTACCGCTTTGGATACCAAAGGTTGCTAAAATATCATATGTGCAAACATGGCATGGTACGCCTTTAAAAAAACTTGGTGTGGATATTGATGATGTAAAAATGCCTGGCACTAACACCGAGAATTATAAAAAAGGTTTTTTACAAGACTCTAGTAAGTGGGATTATCTAATCTCTCAAAACGTATTTTCAACTGAGCAGTTTCGAAGAGCATTTAATTATGATGGGGAAATTTTGGAGTGTGGCTATCCAAGAAATGATTATTTGATTAATAACAACAATTATGATTATATAAAAATACTAAAACATCGTTTAGGAATTGATTCTAATAAGAAAATAATTATGTATGCTCCAACCTGGAGGGATGACGAATTTATTAACGTGGGGCACTATAAGTTTAATTTAAAGCTCGAACTAACATTATTAAAATCTTATTTGAAAGATGATTTTATAATTTTAATTAGAGCACATTATCTTATCTCTGAGAAGTTAGATTTGAATATATTTGAGGGATTTGCTATTAATGTTTCAGAGTATGAAGATATAAGAGATTTATATCTTGTTTCGGATATGTTGATTACAGATTACTCTTCCGTATTTTTTGATTATTCTTTGTTAGAAAGACCAATTCTCCTATATGCGTATGATTTAGAAAAGTACCAGCATAAATTGAGAGGTTTTTATCTTGATATTGAAGAACTTCCTTTTCCTATATGTAGAACAACTGAAGAAGTTTTGAATTTAATAAAGTTAATAGATTTTAATGAGAAAGTTAATTTTTCACAAGAATACAAAGAACGCTTTAATGCCATTGATAATGGGACTGCAGCAAAGTGTGTCGTTGAACAAGTAATACTTTCTGACATTTAAAATATCAACCTCCCGGATTAATCATCTAATTCGTTTAATCCGGGAGGTTTTATATTATCGGTTATTTTGGTATATTTTTCAAAAGAATTGATTGTATTTCATTATAGATTCTTTTATTATTTAAACGATCATTATAATAAAAAAGCGATGTTCGTCTATCACTAAAATTACTCTTATCCACAAAACCGCGATTTATTAAATCTGATATTTGGTTTAGTAATTCATCTTCAGTAGAACTGATTTCACCCAAAAATGTTTCATTTTTATCTCTTAAGATACCATTTCTGAAGAAAGTGTCAAAGTCAAAATGATAGTAAAGAACAGGTTTATTTAAATAAGTAAAATCAAATGATACTGATGAATAGTCAGTAATCATCAAATGATTTCTTTGAATCAGTTCTTGAACAGTCGCCTCTCCTAGTTGAATAACACTAATATTTTTTAAATTGTTATCTTTAAAATGTTGTATATATGGCTGCATACGATAGTGAGGATAAAACTCCAAATGAACATTATTTTCTTCAAGCAATGTTTGCAACTCCGGATGGTTTATTAAAGCATGATACCTTTTATAATACTCTGATTCAATAAAAGTTTTTTCATCTGTTAACCACTCACGCCAAGTAGGCATGAGTAAAATTGACTTTTTGGTCGTAGTATTATTGAGTGCATCAAAGCGAGATAATCCAGTGATTTTAACATCATCATCGTCGTATTCAAATACTGAAGTTACAAGCTCTTTTTCTTTAATTGAACTTACACAGAACATGTGAAAAGGATACTTATAAAATTGTTTATTATACTCTACAATTTTACGACCAAGGACTCCGTGTTGTAGAAAAATCCGTATGCCTTGTTGAAAAGAAGTAAGAAACTGTCCAGGTATAGGTAAAATGTTTTCAAAATCATGAGTTCCAATAAAAACTTTTGTTTTCAACAATAGGTTAAAATGTTGATTGCTACCGTAATCGACTACGTTACCTAAATGTTTTACTCTTTCAAAGTCATTTGAAGAAGTGTCTATCACATAGTAAATAGGTAGATCAGGATGATTCTCTCTACAATATTTAAAAAAGTGATAACCATTATCTTGAGCAGTATCAAATCGTTCTCCAATTAACCACACATTCTTGTTCTTAAAAAAAGTCTTTGAAATTTGCTTATTGTATTTTAATTTGAATGCATTTTTTTTAGAAAGCTTGTATACTAATAATTTAATGTTACCAAATGGACTGATTGCTTGAGAAAATAGCATCACATTATTTTTGTTTTTAAAAAATTTATTTTTCTCATAATAGTCTTTATAATAAGTAAACTTATTAAACCGTAATTTTTTTTGAAAAGTATATGATTTATAATGTACTTGGACAAATATATCAAAAATGTTGAATGCGTTTTGAATTTTATAATATAGTTTTGATAAATGAATAGTGATTTTAAAAGAATTAAAGCTGTTTTCTGTTATGTTAATGTGATCTATAAGTTCAAGTATATCACCGGTATATCTATCACGCAGTAAAAAAGATGTTTTTAAATCTATTTTTTTTTGTATAATGTTTAAACCACTTTGGCCAACTATAATTATCTTATCTTCTACAAATTCAAAAGATTCAATATTTCTTACTTGTGTAACCTTTTTATATTCAAATCCTAGAAAATTCCCTTTTGTTCTGTAAAAACAGCTTTCAATTAGTTCTTCGAATTCTAGTAAGTCATTTGTTTTATCTGGTAATGAATCATCAATGATTTCCAGCTTTACTTTTCGATAAGATTGATTAATAGAAAATTGAAAATCAATTTTCCACTTACCTAAGTATATATTTAACAAATTTTCTTTCATTTTATTTGTTAAAGTAAAATGTACTAAGTAATATTCATTTAATTTCTCTATGTTAGCTGGGACTTCAATCTTGTTATTTATCATATGCATAGGTTCGAGTACAATGGATGATGAATTTTCATCATATTTTTCAATTATATTTTTTGAATGTAATCTAAGGGATAACGTTATATTGTCGTGATATCTTTTAACTTTATGCAAATCAACAGGTAAAGCAAAAGGGGTAACCTTTATAGATGCATTTCCATTTTTAGTTTGATAAAGGTTGATATTGTAACTTTTTTCGTCTGAATAATAAATAATAGCATTATCAGAATATACATCTTTTGAGATTTGGAGTCTTGATGTTTCGTTAGAAGTAGAGAGCAGATAAATGTCCCAGATGCCAGTATTAAATATTCTACAATCAATAAAAGCGCCTTTAAATTTATCAGACTGAATTTGGAACATGTGTTCTATATTGCTTTTTCTTTTTTTTATTAAAATATGGGAGTGTTTTTCTATGTCGCATTCTTTTGTAAAAGTGATTAAAACAGATTCACCATTGAGTTCATAGTTATTTAATAGGCATGTCATTTACATTCACTCCTTTTGATGAATAAGTTTTATATTGACTTGAAATACCAAGAGTTATTATTAACCATTGGATCATTCCAATGTGAAAGTTATTCTGAAAAAGTGTTAATTCAAAATTAGAATATATAATGGTTGCTATAAAAAATCCAACCGATAAAACACCTTCAAATGTATGCATATTCTTTAATAATAGTATCCATATAAAATAAAGGAAGATTAGAAAAATGGTCAGTCCAATGATACCAGACTCCATGAAAATCTGTAAATATTGATTATGAGTGGATGTAGTAATTCCATCGATATGTCCTGCTTTTGAACTTATACCATGTCCGAAAAGTGGAGATGTCATTGAATGATCCCACACTGCACTCCAGATGCGTTCTCTACCACTAAAAAAACCTTTAGAAAACACTGAAATAGAAATTTTATTCAATCCGTCTCCAATGGCAGTATTCGGTAACTTAATATACATAAATATGAAAAGGAAGTTGAATGCTAGGGCTATAAAGATAATGTAATATATGAAGGAATTTCGATATTTATGAATAAGTATGATTAACACAACAAGTATTAAAGAGAGAAGGATAGACCTTGCACCTGTTTCAGTAATCAAAAAGAAAGAAATAAGTAAAGAAACTATAAAATAGGATTTTAATATTATATTACTAACATGATAGGTAGCTAAAGTTAAAAAGTATGTACCACAAAACAAGAGAATAGCAAGACCATTTGGATTTCTAAAACCACTAGCAAAATTTCTAAAAGGGCTATTAGAAATATCAAAGGTCCAATCCCAAAATAGGAATAGGATAGATAAACTAATGATATAAGCTATAAAAATAATACTCTTATTATGCCAATCAGTTTTTATGGATATAACAATAAAAGTGAAGCTTCCGAGAAGTTTTAAAATAAGCTCAATATTAAAATCATTATTGATGAAACTACTCGTAAAGATTGTTAAAAAATACATACTTATTATTATAATAAGATCACGATGTGTAAGTAGGAAGCGGTAATTTTTAGTTGAGGCTAAAATCAATACACTTAAGCTTAAATAGAGTAATAACGTTAGCATATTGTTTCCTGTGACTCTTAAGGTATTTTCTGTCAATTCAAAAATACTTAGAAAAAGTAAAGTGAGAAAAACCACTTGGTTTTTAAATGTTAGCGAAAAAGTATCGTTCATTATTAAACACTCCTAAAAAGCTATATTTAATTTAAATTGTACACTATAAACAAGTTAAAATGAATATCATAATTGTTTTTTCATCAAATAACTAGTATAATTCAATAAGTATTTACGAGCTAAAGAAAGGAAATTTTATGACAACTGTTATTAAAGTATTAAAAGAACAATTCAAATATTTTTATTTAATTCGTCGTTTGTCTGTATATGAATTAAAAAGCAAGAACAACGATAATTATCTAGGTATGGCATGGGAGCTTATAAATCCGATTTTTCAAATTGCAATTTATTGGTTTGTATTTGGTTATGGGATTCGCCAGCGAGAAGATATACAACTGACTGAAGATTTGTCAGTCCCTTTCATCTATTGGATGATTATTGGTATGATTGTATGGTTATTCTTTTATCAATCCATTATTCAAGGGTCAAAAGCGATTTATACTAGAATAAAAATGTTGGCAAAAATGAATTTTCCAATGAGTATTATACCTAATTACGTTGTTTTAAGTCGCTACTTTGTTTTTTTAGGGATGTTTTTCATCCTCATAGTAATTATGAATATATCAGGGTATTATGTTAATATTTATTATTTGCAATTTCCATATTATTTAGTGGCGTTATTTGCCTTTACATTTTCACTTGCTTTCGTTATGTCAACGCTATCGACGATAATTCGTGATATTCAAATGTTTTTACAATCAATATTACGAATGGGTCTCTATGTTTCTCCAATACTTTGGAATGTTGAGACGATTGCTAATGAGACTATTAGCTTAATTATGAAGTTAAATCCATTGTTTTATTTAATTGAAGGTTTTCGGTATAGCTTTTTTGGTATTGGATGGCATATTATAAGCGATCCGAAATATACGATGTATTTTTGGGGAATAACCATCTTACTCTTTGCATTTGGATCGATGCTTCATCTCAGATTCAGACGGCATTTTATTGATTTTGTATAAAGAAGGGATTATATGACGATATCTATAGAAATCAGAGATTTATCAAAAAAATATAAACTATATCAAAATAGAAGTGAGCGATTTAAAGACTTAATTCTACCCAAAAGCTATGGAAAAGATTTTTGGGCTTTACACCACGTTAATTTTAAGGCGAATAAAGGAGATATAATTGGATTTATTGGCATTAATGGCTCTGGTAAATCAACGTTATCCAATATCATTGCTGGTATTGTTCCGGAAAGCAGTGGCCAAATAAAAATTAATGGACAAGCATCACTTATAGCAGTATCCTCAGGGTTAAAAGGGGACTTAACTGGGCGACAAAATATCGAATTAAAATGTTTGATGTTAGGTTTTTCAATGAAAGAAATAAAAGAAATGCAACAAGGTATTATTGAATTTGCAGAATTAGAGGATTTTATAGATCAACCTGTAAAATCATACTCGAGTGGAATGAAGTCTAGGCTTGGCTTTGCTATATCGGTTACAATTGATCCAGATATTCTTATAATAGATGAAGCTTTATCTGTTGGAGATAAAGCATTTGCTGAAAAAAGCATTGAAAAAATGAAGGAATTCAAGGCACAAGGGAAAACGATGATTTTTGTTAGTCACTCTATTAACCAAATCAAAAACTTCTGTAACAAAGTACTTTGGTTAGAATTTGGTCAAGTAAAGACATACGGCGATGTTGATGATGTCATACCTCAATATGAAGATTTTATTAAAGATTATAAGAAGATGACTAAAAAACAAAAAAATGCATATAAGAGAAGTGTTTTAAAAAAACAAAATGTCAAAGTTGGTAAGCAATGAAGATAGTAAATATATTAAATATAAATATATTGAGCGTGACAAAAGCATCATTTCTTGAAAAAATCATCTACCCCCGATTGAAATATCAGCAGTTAACGCATATTGTGACTGCCAACCCAGAAGTTATTGTAAAGACTTATGATAATGAACAATATTCTCAATCCATTAGCACGGCTGATTTTATTATAGCAGATGGTATAGGTGTAGTTAAGGGAGCAAGAATGTTGGGAGGAGATATACCAGAACGAATTGCTGGTTTTGATCTCATGCAAGATTTGTTGGAATATGCGAATAGAAATCAATTAAGTTGTTATTTTTTTGGCGGATCTAACATAGTGATTCAAGAAATGATTAATAAGTTGAGTAATCGTTTTAACAACATATCTGTTGTGGGTTATCACAATGGATATGACGATATTGATGAAGGTTTAATTTCACAAGAACTACGCACTAAAAAACCGGATCTAATATTTGTTGGATTAGGTGTGCCTAAACAAGAAGATTGGATAAGGATTCACAAATCAAAAGTAAACAAAGGTGTTTTTATAGGTGTGGGTGGAAGTTTTGATGTTTTAGCTGGAAAAGTAAAACGAGCACCTAATTTATGGATTAAACTCAATTTAGAGTGGCTATATCGTGTAATAAAGCAACCAACTAGACTTAGGCGTTTATCAAGTAATTTTAAATTCATCTTCTTGATTTTTCGGCAAAAATTCCAGAAGGTGCCTAAGAATTAATAACAATCGCTTTTTTGAAAACTTGTTTATATGTGGATTTTAGACATATGCAAATTACCGTTATTTCACTTAGAGTTGTAACAAAAATATTATGTGGCGTTGATTAGTTCCAAAATACTACCTGAATTGTAAAGTCAAATGCATAAACTTTTTTAAAAAAGATATGCCAATATATTCAAAAATCTATACTTATAGTGTTTTAATCGATGCGGATACTTGATTTTTGTGCCGTACTAGCCACCGCCTTGCGGCGTGCTCTTGACGCTTTTGTTCATATAGTTCTTGAGGGCAATCATACCCTAGCGTCCGTCTTGGCTTCATGTTTAACGCATCTGTGTACTGCTTTAAGTGTTTGTAAGTCAAATCTCGAAGAGGTAGACCTTTTGGTATAAACTCACGAAGTATATCATCATGGCGTTCGTTTGGTGCTTTTCCCCAAGAAGCGTAGTCATGTGCGTAGTACACGCCAAGATGTTCATATGTATCTTCTGATTTACTTAGCGCCCGAAGCTCTGATCCGTTATCTGTCGTAATGGTTTTGAAATTCTGAGGCCCGTGCTCTTCGATAATCTTAAGCATAGCTTCTCGGATATACTCTGGTGATTTGTCCTACAGCTTCTTGGTAACATAGTGTCGTGTTTGTCTTTCAAGTAACGTCAGAATAACGGATTCGCCTTTGGTCTTTTTACCGATGACTAAATCTAATTCCCAGTGTCCGAATGCTTCTCTCGTTAACACAGCAGGATCGCGCTCTTTGATACTACGACCGAGCTTACGTTTGTGGTTGTATAACATTTGGTTCTGCGATTCACTCTTTAAAGTGACGGGTACAATATCTTGTTTATTGGTCATAAAATTATCCTCCATTTCAATAAAGTTAACTTTATTGTAAATGGAGGATGGCACGTAAGGTATATACTCGTTCTATTGGCGCTTACAGTTGATCTACAGAAGAAAAAAACACAAAATAAAACACATGTTACAGCTGCATAAAAAGAGCCGAAACATGTGAAATATAAGCTTGAAATTATTGGTTAAAACTTCTCACCAACCCTATTTGACAAAGAACTACTAATCTTAGTATGTTTGACAAAGAACCAAAGTCCACGGCTATTTTATTCTTAATACTAATTTAATAAGTGTCATTTATGCTACTGCTAACATCTAAATCAAGATGGGTTCTTAATGTGTCTTTAACTTCTTCCAAATGCTCTTCATCTAGACCAAAGTAATAAGCATCCTCCCATTTATCATAACCTTCCAAACTGAGGTTTTCAATGGTTAAGTCACCTGATAAGGCATAACTAGATAGACTTTTAATTTCATTCCAATTTAAGTTAGTGGTCATATTATCTCCAACAGCGTCAAATAGTGTAGTAATATTAACAACGGCGTTCATCGAAATAGCTCGGTCTAGAATCGCGCTCATTAATTGTTGCTGTCTTTTTACTCGTTCTAAATCACTATCTTTTCTTCTTGTTCTAGCGAAGGCAAGTGCTTCTTCGCCTGACAATAATTGTTCGCCAGGAACAAGATGAATCGCGCCTTCAACATCATTTGAATCCATTTCATAAACTTCATAAGGGACATCTACTTTAACGCCATTTAAGGCATCGATAACATCAATAAACGCATCAAAATTTAGTCTAACGTAGTAATCAATGGGAATATCAAGTAAATGTTCAATCGTGTCAATGGAACCTTTTACACCATCATAGGCATGAGCATGGGTGATTTTGGTAAAGGTATCCTCACTTGGAACATATACATAGGAGTCTCTAGGGATACTGAGCATTTTAACACTATGATCTTGCTTATTAAAGGTCGCAAGAATAAGCGCATCAGACAAACCTTTTGTATTTGGATCTTGTCTTGCACCACCCTGATCAATACCAACGAACAGAATAGAGATATTATCTTTAGTTGGATCGGGAATTTCCTCACGTAATTCAGAACCTTGTTCTCTTCCATCATCTTCGTATGAAGATGACACAACGTTTTCGGCTTTGTTTAAAACGGCCCCTACATAAGTAGCGCCAAGTCCGATAAAGATGAGGATGGGAATAGCTATATATATTATTAATCTACGTTTTTTTTGTTTTCTTTTTTTTAACCGTGAATACTCATTATTTTGATGCATAAAATAGCCCCTTCTTTTGTTAGTTTTACAATTCTTAATTATACATGATTTTGTGACTCAGCACCACTTAAAATTTACAAATTCTTAACACAATGTCAGACGTTAAAAAAAGTTACACCGAAGTGTAACTTTAGAGGTGAATATTAATTCTCTTTTGGTTCCCACTCTAAATGGGATTGTAATATTTGTTTAATGTCAGTGAGATGTGTTTCATCAAGTTTATAATAGTAAGCATCGGTAACCATGTCAGAACCTTTTATTTCTAAATGATCGATTGCTAAGTCTTTATTTAATGCATATGGAGCAAAACTTTTGATTTCATCAAACGACATGTTTGTTTTCATATTGTCGCCAACAACACTAATTAAATCATTCGCGTTTAAAACAGCATTGACGGAAATAGAACGTTTTAAGATAGCACTGATAATCATTTGTTGACGTTTTCCCCGTTCGATATCGTTGTCAAGTTTACGTGTTCGAGCAAGAGCTAACGCTTCTTCTCCATTTAAGTTTTGTTTACCTGGCAATAAGTGAATCGCATCTTTATTATCATTTGAATCCATTTCATAAAGTTCATAAGGGACTTCTACGTTTATGCCATTCAATTCATCAACGATATCGATAAAAGCATCAAAGTTGATGGAAACAAAGTAATCAATCGGAATATCGAATAAATTCTCAATTGTTTCAATTGAAGCTTTTGGCCCCCCGTATGAATGAGCGTGATTGATTTTTGTATGAGTATCTCTTAAAGGAACGTATACGTAACTATCCCTAGGGATGCTTAACATTTTAATACTGTGATCATTCTTATTAAATGTTGTTAAAATTAAGGCATCTGATAATCCGTTACTACTTGTATCTCTTCCTCCACCATTATCAACACCGATGAATAAGATTGATACATGATCTTTTTCAGGGTCAACAGTTATATCACGAAGCTCAGACTTATCGCGTCCTGCTGAATCAAACGCTTCATCAACAGCATTCTTAGCATTAAAATATATATTTGTTAAGTAAACGCCAATCATAATTAACAAGGCTACTAAAATAATAATAGTGGTACGAAGAATTTTCTTCTTTTTTTGCTTATGTTTCTTATATTTTCTGCGAGTTAATTTTTCGTGTGTCATTTTGAATCTCCTCATTTTAAAATAGTTTTCTAGGTCGATACTCATATCATACTAATAAAACTAAAATTAGTAAAATAGTTTTTTGATAAAAGGTGTTGGATTTAATCTAAGATTGAAACTATTGAAAAGATAAAGTTCACATTTAATTCCCTAAACAGGGTTGACTAATTAATCTAAATTAGATATTTTTAGAAGTGTTGTGTTAATATTTCGTTGTATGTATGAATAATTAAATAATTTGTAGACTATGGAGGATATTATGGAAGAAGAAATCAGTTTAAAGGAATTACTTCAAGCAATAATAAAAGGGAAAGTCTTAATAGGCATTATTACAGCCATGGCTGTTTTGATTGCTGCGGGGTATAGCTACTTCCTTGTTGATCCGGTATATGAAGGTAGAACAATTATTGGTTTCAACAAAGTATCGACAGCGCCACAGAATGTTCAACCATTGATTGATGAATTAACAACCATTCAAAATTTTGAAAATGTGTTGACGTCACCAGAAAGTGTTGTACCTGTTATTGAGAAGTTATCAATTGATCGTACATATAACAGTTTAACTAATCAAATTGAGATGTCTCGTCTTAATGAGGGGGAGGAGCATCTAGAAATTAAATTCACGTCATCTGATCAAACTGAAATCGAATCGGTTCTGTCAGAACTTGTCTTACAGACCAAAGTTCAATTAGGAAAGGCGTTGAGTAATCGGTTTGATCTACTAATTGATGAATATGAGAGACAAATGCTTGAAGAAGAAAAAAATATTGATCAAGCCGTTGCTGCCTTTAACAATTTAAATGCACATGAGAAGCTACCAACTTTAATGTTAGTTAATGAGAACACATCTGGTAATCAGTATTTGTTAGATGTAAGTGAAGCTTATTTAGAAGAATTCCGACTATTAGATAAAACGTTACAAGCTGAATATAACAAAGCACTTGATAAAATTGACAAGCACACTGAGCTTTATAACTTTTACAGTGGTAAATTAGACGAAGTGAATAGTGTAAAGGATATGAGCATCATTGATGTGAAAGTGAATACCGTTACGGCACCAAGAGCGACAATAGACCCGATTTCTCCGAATAAATTATTGAACATTGCTATTGGCCTTGTATTGGGACTAATGATTGGGGTTTTTGTGGTGTTATTCAAGAATTATTGGAATGATGAGGCTTAAGTGTTATCGATAAAATCATGTAATTTTATTATTAATCTATAAGTTAAACCTGATATTACGCATGTTTTGGCTGCTTTTAAGTGGCTAAGACATGTTTTTTATTTATTCTTTTGTAGTAGTTTGAGTATTAATGTAGAACTTGAAATGTTGATACTAAACTGATTATCTTATTCAGGATCAATACTGTAAAGAGGGATTGAAATCTGTACGGTGGGTTATTTTGAAATTTGCTTTTTGTTTTATAAATTAATCCCACAAGTTAAAATAGCCTTAATGTAATAACCTAGTTAGATACGCTCACCTAAAAATCGTGGAAGATATTAAAAACATTAAACAGGTTTAGGTCTATCTTTTAAGAACTAAACCTGTTTAAGTCAAAGTATTATTCCGTTTGCCAACCTGCTAAGAAAAGTAACTTTGAGAGCAACTATAGTTCTTTTGCAAGATTTTTAATAAGCTGTTTTACATCGTTACCAATTTCTTTGTTTTGCATTGCAAACTCTAATGTCGTTTGAACAAAACCGAATTTCTCTCCAACGTCATAACGTTTACCTTCAAAGTCATAAGCGTATACTTTTTGAATTTCATTCAACATTTGAATCGCATCTGTTAATTGAATCTCACCACCTGCTCCAACTTCTTGACGTTCTAAGAAGCGGAAAATTTCAGGATTGAAGATATAACGACCTAAAATAGCTAAGTTAGAAGGGGCCGTTCCTGGTGAGGGTTTTTCTACAAAATTATTAACCTCATACAGACTATCATCTTGTTTCCCAGGGTCAACAATTCCATAACGATGCGTAACGCTATCATCGACCTGTTGAACACCAATAATTGATGATTCAGTTTTTTCGTATTGCTTGATGAGTTGTTTAAGACAAGGGATATCACTTTGGACAATATCATCACCTAAGAGTACTGCAAATGGCTCATCGCCAATAAATTTACGCGCACACCAAACAGCATGGCCTAAACCTTTCGGTTCTTTCTGTCTTATGTAGTGAATATCTGCGAGTTTTGTTGATTGTTCAACTTTCTTCAATAATTCTAGTTTGTCTTTTTCTTTTAAATTAGCTTCAAGTTCAGGCGCGAAATCAAAATGATCCTCAATAGCTCGCTTACCTTTTCCTGTCACTATAATAATATCTTCAATACCAGAAGCAACAGCCTCTTCAATGATGTACTGAATCGTTGGTTTATCAACAATTGGTAACATTTCTTTTGGCATTGCTTTAGTTGCTGGCAGGAAGCGTGTCCCTAACCCGGCAGCTGGAATAATCGCTTTTTTTACTTTTTTCATACTATGAACCTCCATTATATCCGTGTTTATAATTACGTCTTACTAAAATAGTAACACTTTTCCATGTGAAAAACTATATCATTTACTCAACATTGTATAATTTACCTCAGGGATAGTCCTAGATAACATAAAGTACATATGTTTCGAAAGACAAGTTAGATAGAGAGGACTAATAATATAACAATCGGTCATAAGTGGATTGATTCAATATGTGAAAGTCTGTTATAGTTCAACAATTGTATTTAGTGTTGAAGACAAAATAACGAGCATTAAATGTTAACCTTTGAGTGAAATTAAGTTAGGTATAAATAAAAGGTATGTACATGAGTGTTTTTCGTTCATTGAAAAACTATATATAATCCAATCAAACCGCAGCTAAGACCAATGTATCATATGGTAAGAGAATTCACTTTCAAAAAAATTACAATTAGGCTGTAATTTATTTTGGATTGTGCTATAATCTACTTTGTGCATATTTTGACGTATTTCATATATGCGCCTAACTACAAACTTCAGGAGGCCCATCTCATATGGAAGAATCGATTTCCTTAAAAGAAATGACCACGGTTATTAAAAAAAGACTAGGTATGATTATTGCGACATCTTTGTTACTCGCTGTAATAAGCGGTGTGTTTACTGTTTTCTTTGTCAATAAAGAATATCAAGTAAGTACGCAATTCCTTGTCAATCAACAACAGACGGACCAAACCAATACAATTCAACAAAGTGATATTCAAACAAACATTAAACTGATCAATACATACAATGTGATTATCAAAAGTAGCCGTATATTAGAAGAGGTCGCAGATGAGCTTGATTTAGAACTCACCGCCTCACAACTAGGTAGTAAGATTTCGGTCTCAAATGAGAATGAATCACAGGTTGTGACTGTGACGGTAAAAGATGCTAATCCACTGCTTGCAGAAGATATTGCGAATACGACGGTTGATGTATTCCAAGAAGAAATTTATGAACTGATGAATGTAGATAATGTGAGTGTTTTAAACAGAGCAGATGCTGGTATGAACCCTTCACCAGTGAGCCCTAACTTAACAATGAACATTGCGATTGCTTTTATATTAGGTGCTATGCTTTCAGTTGGTGTGACATTCTTACTTGAATACTTAGATACGTCAGTGAAAACAGAAGAAGATATTGAAAACTATTTAGACCTACCAGTGATTGGAACGGTCTCACACATGTCAGAAGCGGCCATTCAACAAACGGCATCAAAGCATCACCGTGCAAGTAAAGAAAGAGGGGCGTAATATATGGCAAGACGAGAAAAACAAGCAAAACAAATGTTTAGACATTTAATCACGAGAAACAATCCACGTTCTCCTATTTCTGAGCAGTTTCGGACGATTCGAACGAACTTACAGTTTTCTGCAGTGGATGGTGATTTAAGAACCATGCTAGTCACATCATCAGGTCCATCGGAAGGTAAATCATCTACGGTTGCCAACCTTGCGGTTGTCTTCGCCCAACAAGAAAAACGTGTACTCTTAATAGATGCGGATTTACGTAAACCAACGGTGCATTATACGTTCCGTGCTGATAATCGTCGTGGCTTAAGCAGCGTTCTAGTCGGTGACTTTTCACTGCTTGATGCCGTATCAAAAACAGAAGAATCTACACTCCATGTGTTACCATCTGGACCGATTCCGCCAAACCCGTCTGAACTACTCGGCTCTAAAGCGATGGTCAAGTTAATTGAAGAAGCAAAAGAAATTTACGACTTAATTATTTTTGATACACCTCCTGTCCTTGCAGTAACTGATGCGCAGATTCTCGCTAATATTGTTGATGGATCACTGCTCGTTGTTCGTAGTAAAGTAACGGATAAAGAAGCGGCTTTAAAAGCAAAAGAATTGCTTTTACCAGCAAAATCAAAATTACTTGGTGTCGTATTGAACGATAAAGAAATGCCGAAAGGCCATTACTATTATTACGGACACTAATAGTAAGTTGCAGTTCCTGAATAATTGAACGACTATAGTTGTTACCGGTAAACAAGGTGTGTTTAACAAAGACATAGACTTATCAGTAAAATACAAGAGGTGCATAATTTTTATGATGTGTGCCTCTTTTTTACATACTTTTATTTAAATGGGAAAGATTAAAGGGAAAGGTCAATGAAATATAGGTGGTACGTCTCAACATGTATGCGATTGATTGAACGACTCGATGACTCGCTGAAAATATGTAATATAGTCAGGTGGATATTTCTTCTCGAACAGTTGGTGGTAAATTCTCGCATAATTAGAATACAGCCATGTGTGATAATATTCTCTCTAACATCCGTTGAATCAAATAAACCTTGGATAAGAGTATTATGTTATATTTAGAATTTAAGAAAATAGCAGACTAAAAGTAAAGTTATTTGTAGAAAAATGAACTTATTGTAACATCAGCATGATTAAATAAGTAGTGAAGTTATAAAATAAACGCTTTTATATCTTCTTATGGTCCTATGGTAATGTGTTCATTGGGGAAAATACAGAAAAATGTCACTTAAAAGGTTCCAATTGGTGGTAAAACATGCTATACTTTTTCAATGAGTGCGAAAAATAAAGGAGAACGATTATGATTGATATACATTGTCACATATTACCGGATCTAGATGATGGTGCTAAACATATGGAAGAGAGTGTAAGAATGGCAAGGCAAGCGGTGGATCAAGGTATTCATGCGGTAATCGCAACCCCGCATCATAAAACAACACGGTATGAGAATGATCGTCAAACGGTGCTTGAATCTGTTCGTCAACTTAATAACCGATTACGAGAAGAGCATATTCCGTTGAAGGTGCATCCTGGTCAAGAAATTCGTATTTTTGAACATATGGGACATACGTTTGATGAAACAGAATTGTTGTCACTCAATGAGACAGGTGTTTATGTGCTTATCGAACTACCCTCTCATGAAATACCGCGATATACCGATCACTTGATTTATAATTTATCTACACAAGGATACATACCCATTATCGCGCACCCGGAACGAAATCAAGTCATCTTAGAAAATTCAGATATTTTATATGAATTTGTAAAAAATGGTGGGCTCTCTCAAGTGACTGCCTCAAACCTTACAGGGAAATTAGGTAAAAAGGTGCGTCATTTTAGTGAGTCACTTATAGAACACAACCTAGCGCATGTGATTGCGAGTGATGCGCATCATATTGAACACCGAGCGTTTGACTTACAGGACGCTTATCAGAGTGTAAGAAAACGCATGGATACAGCGTATGTCAAACAGCTCTCTGAGAATGCATATGATATTTTAAATGGTGAACGCATTCATTCATATGAACCGACGCGGCTAAAATCAAAAGGTCTATTTGGTTGGTTTAAATGAGTAAACACCAACAGAAAGAAGGGGTCCCATGAGTTACCGAAAGCGGATGCTTTTATTAATTTTATTAGATTCAATTATCGTCGCATCAGCTGTCTACATTGCCTCGTGGATTGTTTATCCATCGATGGAGATCTTCAGCATGAATACTTTACTTATATCAGCTCTCACTTTATTATTGTCGCACCACCTATTTGCTTTTATGTTTAAGTTGTATCATAAGGTATGGGCATATGCGAGTATTGGTGAACTCGTTGCGATTGTAAAAGCTGTTAGTCTATCTATTCTCACGACAGGTGTTGTACAATTTTTTGTTAACAATTTTTCTACCTATCGTCGTGCTCTTGTTGTCACGTGGTTATTACATATATTATTTATCGGTGGTTCCCGGTTTGCTTGGCGGGTGTATCGTGATCGGTTTATTGTTGATCAGACCGATAAAAAGCGCGCGCTTATTGTCGGGGCTGGTTCAGCTGGTGCGATGATTGCGCGGCAGTTAAAGAATGAAGCACAGCACTCGGAACTTTGTCCGGTCGGTTTTATCGATGATGACCCAGATAAGCAAAGACTTGAACTGTATAACTTATCTGTTGTTGGGACGAGTGAGGATATTCCAAAGGTCGTTAAACAAGAAAGTATTGATCATATTGTGATTGCGATGCCATCACAAACGAACGGGAATTTAAAACGGATGATTGCCCTTTGCAATGAAACAAAAGCAAAAGTACAAATCTTACCGAAATTAGAAGACATCGCATCTGGTAAGGTAACAATCAAAGCCCTTCGAAATGTGGACGTCGAAGACGTCTTAGGCCGGCCATCAGTTGAACTTGATATTCAAGCGATCAGACAAGATATTGAAGGACACACCGTACTTGTCACCGGGGCTGGTGGTTCAATTGGTTCAGAGATCACTCGGCAATTAATGAGATTCAAACCAAAAAAAATGTTACTTCTTGGTCACGGTGAATACAGCATTTATAATATCGATATGGAACTGAAGCAATTATATAAAGACCAAGGTATTGAAATTGTTCCGATTATTGCCGATGTCCGAGACCGAAGCCGTATTTTTGACGTTGTCAGAACGTATCAACCAACCTTTATTTATCACGCAGCTGCGCATAAGCATGTGCCGTTAATGGAATACAACCCCCATGAAGCGATTAAGAACAATGTGATGGGGACAAAAAATGTCGCTGAAGCGGCTGATCACTATCATGTGGATACCTTTATTTTAGTGTCAACAGATAAAGCAGTGAACCCGACGAACGTAATGGGCGCAACGAAGCGTTTAGCTGAAATGGTGGTTGAAGACTTAGGGCGTAAAAGTGAAACGACGTTTGCGGCAGTGAGATTTGGTAATGTGCTTGGTAGTCGGGGGTCAGTGATTCCACTCTTCAAAAAACAAATTGAAGCAGGCGGTCCTGTTACTGTCACTCACCCTGATATGACGCGTTACTTTATGACAATTCCTGAAGCCTCGCGACTCGTGATTCAAGCGAGCACACTAGCAAGTGGTGGGGAAGTGTTTGTCCTTGATATGGGTGAACCGGTGAAGATTGTTGATTTAGCGAAAAACTTAATCAAGTTATCCGGTTTAACAGAAGATGAGATTAAGATTAACTTTTCTGGTATTAGACCAGGTGAAAAAATGTATGAAGAATTGCTTGATGATAAAGAAATCTTACCTGGTGAAGTCTATGACAAGATTTATGTTGGTAGAACAGGTCAAATTGATATGGAAAGTGTGTTACAATTATTAGCGAGATTTAAAGATTATACACCCGATGAGTTAAGACAAGCACTCATGGGTATTGTCTATCATTACGATCAAGCAAGAATCAATCAAGCACTAAGTACTCAGGGCTAGACAAGTAAGGCCTTTAAACAAGAAAATAAAAAGTCTATACACGTGACTTTATAAATCAAGAAAAAGTTTAGGCGTCTTAATGATTAATATAGTTTGATGGATTCGTTGTTACGTGGTGAAACAGGTTGTTAGAGGTCAGTCGCTTACCAGACGTTCAATGTTCATATAATCATTGATTAAAAAGTCTGAAATTAAGGGAATGGCGACAATGAGAACAAATGAAGCTGGTTTTACTCTTGTAGAAGTAATCGCAACGGTGAATACTCTTTGTATCATATTAGTCATCGCCGTACCAGCAATCACTTAAGTCATTGAACAATCCAATCGCGAAAGTTGTGATATTAGTGTAGAAGTAGTCGAACAACACTATCATCATTTCTTGATGTTAGAAGGATTAGATCACACGGGTACGCTGTTTGAAAACTTTCTATCTGAACAGATAGATTACAACCCAAATGACCATACGTTTATTTATGAAGAAGGTCATGTCCGTTGTACAATCCATCAACCAACAAGTACAGGTGAGGAAGAAATTGATCCTGTACCTTGGCTTTAATGTTTACTGATTATAAAGTGTAAGCGACTAAATCCAAAACAATCTGTTTGACTATATTAATAAGTAACAAAGGCTGGAGTTAGTCTTTACTACAAGACTGACTCCAATCCATTTCTATACAAGATTGGATGATTAGACCGAGGTGAGTATGGTGAAAGGACAAAGAGGGGCTAGCCCAGTAAAATTAACAGTTCTAACAGATAATCAAAAATGTACATTTTAAAAAATAATTGTAGGTTGTCTCAACCAATTATATAAGAAGATATGGAGGTTTGAGGTGGCAATAGAATTTAAAGATAGAAGTGAAATCTATAATGATTTAATAACTAGTGTGGCTGAAAAAGAAAGTTTGATTTTCAATTATGAAGAAAAAGAAGTCTATGAACTCGCTTATTTAATCAAATGGCAGATTGTTGAGGATGCCGTTAAAGAGATTGGTAAACTTCAAAGAAAAGAAAACTTAATGATTAAATTAAATGAGTGGATTAAGTACTTAAACGCAGATTCTAAAAAACAACCTAAAATTATCAACTCATTTAGAGTTGATTTAGATAGTATTCCCAACGAAGAGTTAATAAAACAATTCTTCTCAAATGGAAGATTGCCTAACTTATATGACCTATTGAAGTCAAAAGGGAAATATAGGAATAGAAGGAATGACATCGCACATAGATTTAGTAAATTTAGAAATCAGTCTAAATACAAAGAGTACTCAATAAAAGTAGACGCTGCAATTAATGAACTAATTGAGTCTTTAAAAATATAAAATTGAAAATCAAGAAGGTGCTAAATACATAAAAGCACCTCTGTTCAATACATAGACTTTATATAAGGAAGGATGACGGTAAATGGCTGAGAATAAAAAGATATGGCTCGCTTCACCACACATGAGTGATGAAGGCTATGAAATGCAATATGTACAAGAAGCATTCGATACAAACTGGGTAGCCCCACTTGGACCGAATGTAAATGAGTTTGAGAAAGAACTTGCAGCGAAAGTTGGTTCAAAACATGCTGCAGCTATGACTTCTGGTACAGGAGCCATTCATCTAGCTCTAAAAGCTGCTGGTGTTGGTGAAGGGGATATCGTGTTCTGCCCAACTCTAACTTTTTCTGCTACAGCCAATCCGATCATCTATCAGAACGCAACTCCTGTCTTTATCGATAGTGATTATGAAACTTGGAATATGGATCCAAAAGCATTAGAGGCAGCCTTCGAGAAGTATGGTGATAAGGTGAAGGCTGTTTTAGTTGTGCACTTGTATGGTCTTTCAGCTGATATGGATAAGGTCATGGAGATTTGTAATAAGTATGATGTGACAGTCATTGAAGACGCTGCAGAGTCACTAGGTGCTTATTATAAAGGAAGACATACTGGAACCTTCGGTGAGTTTGGAGTGTTCTCGTTTAATGGAAATAAGATTATCACTACTTCTGGTGGCGGAATGCTTGTTTCTGATGATGAAGAGAAGATAAAGAAAGTTAGGTTTTGGTCCACTCAATCAAGAGATGCAGCAAGGCACTACCAGCATAGCGAATTAGGGTTCAATTACCGTATGAGTAATGTCGTTGCTGGAATTGGTAGAGGCCAGCTTAAAGTTTTAGACCAGAGAGTGGCGGAGAAGAAATATATTTTTGAGTTTTATATGAGAGAACTTGGTCAATTAGAGGGCGTCAAGTTTATGCCGATCAATGAATGGAATGAGCCTAACTATTGGTTAAGCGTTATGACATTGAAAGGGAAAGTTAGACCTTTAGATGTTATGGAAGCATTAGAAGCTGAGAACATTGAATCAAGGCCTGTATGGAAGCCAATGCATTTGCAGCCGTTCTTTGCTGAGTATGATTATGTAGGTGGAGATGTAAGTGAGATGCTGTTTGAGAATGGCGTGTGTTTGCCATCTGATACTAAGATGACGGATGAGGATCTTGAGAGAATTTGTTCAATTATAAAGGGACTATGGTCTAAATAAGAAGTAGGTGCTAATAGATGCAGCGTGAAGTTAAAGAAGAAGATAAAATGAACAAAGGCATATACAGAAGATTTCTCAAACGACCAATGGACTTCATTTTGTCTTTGATGGCAATTATCGTTTTAAGTCCTGTACTTATAATCGTTGCGGTTCTTGTTAGGTTTAAGCTAGGTAGCCAAGTACTGTTTAAGCAGAAAAGACCTGGGCTTAATGAGAAGATCTTCACCATGTATAAGTTCAGAACAATGACAGATGAGAAGGACGAGAATGGTGAGCTGCTTCCAGACTCAGTTAGGCTTACTAAGTTTGGTAGGATGCTAAGATCAACATCAATAGATGAACTTCCGGAGCTATTCAATATTCTCAAGGGTGATATGAGCATTATAGGGCCAAGGCCATTACTGATTCAATACTTGAAACTTTACAATGACCATCAAATGAGAAGACATGAAGTGAGACCTGGTCTTTCAGGACGTGCTCAAGTCAATGGGCGTAATGCGATCAGCTGGGAAGATAAGTTCAATCTTGATGTTGAGTATGTTGATAATGTTAGCTTCATTGGTGATTGGAAGATTATTTTTCTTACTATAAAAAAGGTTTTTGTTAAAGAAGGTATTAGTTCAGATACATCGGTTACGATGGAGCCGTTTAGGGGAACTAAGGTTGAGAATTAAGACATTTAGACTTTAGAGGTTACCGCAATCATACATTTATTACTTCAGAAAAGCTAATTGATCATAAGTATAAATCACTATTTCAGAGAGGAATGTACTGTTCATGAAAGACAAATTGATTATTATTGGTGCCAGTGGACACGGTAAGGTTGTTGCTGACATCGCAATAAAAATGAATAAGTGGCAAAGCATCGCATTCCTCGATGATGACGAGTCTATTAAGGCATCTATGGGGTTAGAAGTCATCGGTAAGACTACTGATGTTTTTACATATAAATATGAAGCTGATTTCTTTGTTGCTATTGGTAACAATGCTACAAGGGAGAAGATTCAAGAGAAATTGATAGATGAAGGGTTAAGAGTAGTTAGTTTGATTCATCCCAGTGCAGTTATTGGTACGGACGTTGAGATCGGTATTGGGACAGCGATGATGGCTGGGGTTGTTATTAACAGCTCTTCTAGAATTGGTAATGGTTGTATCATCAACACAAGTTCTAGCCTAGATCATGACAATGTTATTGAAGATTATGTTCACATATCCCCTGGGGTTAGAGTTGCAGGAAGTGTAAGAGTTGGCAAGGGAAGTTGGCTAGGAATAGGAAGTGTTGTAAGCAATAACGTAAGCATCTGCAGTGGTTGCAAAGTAGGTGCAGGGGCTGTGGTGGTTAAGGATATTACTGAGCCTGGAACGTATGTTGGGGTTCCGGTTAAGAAGATAGATTAAAAACTATTGATTGGAGAATATAAAATGGAATTACTATTTAAAATACTTTTTTACATAAGCGCATTTATTATAGTTTGGGGCATGGTAGGCTATCCAGTATCTTTAAAGATAATTGGTAAGATCTATAAGTCTAGAAAACTAAAGAAGGACTACAACCATCAGCCAACGGTTACAGTTATGGTTGTAGCACATAATGAAGAAAAAGTAATTCTTGATAAACTCCAAAATATCATTGAACTAGATTACCCCAAAGAGAAAATCGAGTTTTTAATATCATCAGATAATAGCACTGATAGAACGAATGAAATAGTTAAGAAATTTATTGCTGATCATTCTGAATATAACATAAGGCTTTACGAAGTTAAAGCACGTATGGGAAAAACTAATGCACAGAATGAAGCGCAAAAAACAGTAGCGACAGAGTATCTTGTGATGACAGATGCAAATTCAATGATGGATAAGAATGCAGTTAAAGAGTTGATGGCTGCATTTACATCGGATGATATTGCATATGTTTCTGGACGACTTTCTATTGTGAATCAGGAAGCTAGTGATGTAAGTAATGCTGAGGCAAGTTACTGGGATAGTGATTTAGCAGCAAGAGAAATTGAAGGAAGAATACAAACTATTACCGCTGGTAATGGGGCCTTATATGCATGCAGGACAAAAGGTTATTATGACTTCAATCCTATTCAATGCCACGATAGTGCAATGCCTCCATTGTATGCACTTGAAGGTAAAAGAGCAATAGCAAATCATGATGCAATCGCTTATGAAAAAGCTGGGGAAGTCATAGAAGATGAATTCGGTCGAAAAGTAAGAATGAACCGGATTATTCTTAAGCACATTTTACCTGACATCAGGATTCTGAATGTGTTCAAGTATGGCTGGTTTTCTTACTTTTATTTTGGTCACAGAACTTGCAGATATTTACTTTGGATATCACATCTTTTGCTTTTCGTATCAAGCGCTCTACTGATTAGGGAATCGTGGATATATTCAGTTGCATTTTTAGGACAAACTATATTTTATCTATTAGCATTGTTACGTGCAGTTACAAAATCACAAAATAAATATCTAACTTTGATTTACTATTATACAGTTACAATAATTGCTCAGTGGGTTGGCGTTTATCGAATAATAACGGGTAAAGCTAGACCGTTTTGGGAAAAAGCTGAGAGTACAAGGTAGGGGGGATGAAAGAATGAAAATAACTATCGCCGGAACAGGCTATGTAGGATTATCTAATGCAGTTCTTTTAGCACAACACAATGAAGTAATCGCCTTAGACATTATAAAAGAAAAAGTTGATATGATTAATAATAAAAAATCTCCAATTATCGATCCAGAGATTGAAGAATATCTTGCTACAAGAGATCTTAATTTACGAGCAACGACGGACAATTATGAAGCTTATAGAGAAGCTGATTATGTCATAATTTCAACACCTACTAATTATGATCCAGAGAAAAATTACTTTAATACGAGAACTGTTGAGGCTGTTATTGCTAACGTATTGTCCATCAATCCCGATGCAGTAATGGTGATAAAATCGACAGTGCCAGTTGGATATACTGAGTCTATTAAAGAGAAATTTGATACACAAAATGTAATCTTCAGTCCAGAGTTCTTGAGAGAAGGAAAAGCACTATATGATAATCTTTACCCATCAAGAATTGTTGTTGGAGAGCAATCTGAAAGAGCTAAGGTGTTCGCTGAACTATTAGCGTACGGTGCAATCAAGAAGGACATTCCAATTCTTTATGCAAATCCTACTGAAGCAGAAGCAATTAAGCTTTTTGCTAACACTTATCTTGCATTAAGAGTTGCTTACTTCAATGAACTTGACTCCTATGCTGAGATAAGAGGTCTTGATACTAAACAAATCATTGAAGGTGTAGGACTGGATCCACGGATAGGGTCTCACTATAATAATCCTTCATTTGGTTATGGTGGATATTGCCTACCCAAGGATACAAAGCAGTTATTAGCCAACTACCAGGATGTCCCCCAAAACATAATGGGGGCGGTAGTAGATGCAAACCGTACAAGAAAAGACCATATTGCAGAGATGATTATTAAGAGAAATCCTAAAATTGTAGGCATCTATAGACTAACGATGAAAATGGACTCAGACAACTTTAGGCAATCAGCAATTCAAGGAATTATGAAACGAATTAAGGCAAAGGGTATTGAGGTTGTGGTATTTGAGCCAGCTCTTAAAGAGGATGAGTTCTACCATTCAAGAGTCATTAAAGATTTTGAAGAGTTCAAACAGATTTCGGATGTCATCGTTGCTAACAGACTATCTGATGAGATTAAAGATGTGGTGGATAAGGTTTATACGAGAGATTTATTTAGTAGAGATTAAGAGACTGACTGATTTAACTTGGATAGTTTAAGAAAGGATTGAGTAGCATGAAATTATTAACAATAATTGGCGCAAGGCCACAATTTATTAAGGCTGCACCATTTTCTGAAGAATATAGAAAAAACAACGAAGAAGTTCTAATTCATACAGGACAACATTATGATGCAAATATGTCAGATATATTCTTTGATGAATTAGGAATTCCTAAACCAGATTACAACTTAGGAGTTGGATCTGGTAGCCACGGAAAACAAACTGCAAGCATGCTAGAAGGTATCGAAGAAATAATACTTAAAGAAAAGCCGGATGGGCTTCTAGTTTATGGAGATACCAATTCAACGCTTGCTGGAGCTTTAGCAGCAAGCAAGCTTCACATCCCAGTTTATCATGTAGAAGCTGGGCTCCGTAGCTATAACAAATTAATGCCAGAAGAGCAGAATAGAATTCTGACAGATCATATTTCTGATATGCTGTTATGCCCTACTCAAACTGCAGTAGATAATCTTAAAAAAGAAGGAATTACAGCTGGGGTAGTAAATACTGGAGATATTATGTATGATACTGTACTTAGAAATATTGATATAGCAAATGAAAAATACTCTAAGGGATTATGGTTCGATGAAATAGTCAGAGAAAATGGTGAAATAAGCAAAATTAGTGAAAATGAATATTACTTAGCGACCATTCATAGAGCTGAAAATACTGACAATCCAGAAAAACTTTCAAATATTTTCAAAGCATTTAGTGAGTTGGACAAGCCTGTGTTATTACCACTTCATCCTAGAACTAAAAAATTAATAGAGAATCTCGAAGTTGGTATGAAGAATATAATAGTCATCAAACCAGTTGGTTACTTATTAATGCTCTATTTAACTTCAAATGCTTATATGGTAGTAACTGATTCGGGAGGCTTACAGAAAGAAGCATATTTTCTTAAGACTCCATGCACAACACTAAGGGATCAAACTGAATGGGTTGAAACATTGGAAAATTCATGGAATGTCTTAAGCAAGATAGATGTCAAAGAGATTAAAAGCAAGGTGCAACGTGAATTAACATGTTTACAGCATCCACAGCCTAAGTCTTTCGGTGAAGGTAATGCTGCATTAAAAATATGTGAGGCAATAGTCAATGGAGGGAAAATCAATGAATAGTATCAAAAAGAAGTTAATAGACAAGACGGCAACTCTTGGTGTAGTAGGATTAGGCTATGTAGGACTTCCTTTAGCAGTAGAAAAAGCTAAAGCGGGATTTAAGACCATAGGATTTGACGTTCAAGAATCGAAAGTTGAAATGGTCAATGCAGGTAAGAATTATATCGGTGATGTTGTTAATGAAGATCTAGAAGAAATCGTTAAGTCTGGACTATTATCTGCTACAACGGATTTTGCTCAAGTAGCATCTGCTGAGTGTGTTTGTATTGCAGTGCCTACGCCACTTGATACATATCAGCAACCAGATATCAGCTATGTTAAAGCATCTGCCGAGAGTATTGTGCCATACATGCATAAGGATATGTTAATTGTTCTTGAATCAACTACATATCCTGGAACTACAGAAGAGTTATTGAAACCTATTCTTGAAAAATCAGGGTTGAAATGTGGAGTGGACTTCCATCTTGCTTTTTCACCTGAAAGAGTAGATCCAGGTAACCTTATTTATAAAACTAAGAATACCCCAAAAGTAGTAGGAGGAATCACGCCTGAATGTACAGATGTTGCTGCAGCAATGTATGAAGCAATCCTTGAGGCGCCTATTCATAGAGTATCATCGCCTGCAGTAGCGGAAATGGAAAAAATTCTAGAAAACACATATAGGAATGTAAATATTGGCCTTGTTAATGAGTTGGCTATCCTTAGTAATAAGATGGGCATTAACTTCTGGGAAGTTGTGGATGCAGCTAAGTCAAAACCATACGGGTTCCAAGCTTTCTATCCAGGACCTGGTCTTGGTGGACACTGCATTCCGTTAGATCCTTATTATTTATCATGGAAGGCTAGAGAGTATGGATTCCACACATCTATGATTGAGTCTTCAATGATGGTAAACGATAGAATGCCAGAATACTGCGCTGAGAGATCAAGCAAGATTCTTAATAGATTTAAGAAAGCTATGAATGGTGCTAGAATCTTAATTCTTGGTGTTGCATATAAGCAAGATATTGATGATTATAGAGAAAGTCCTGCTCTTCGAGTAATAGAAGAGCTTGAAAAAGAGGGTGCGGAAGTTGTTTATTATGATCCATTTGTCTCTGAATACCGTGAACATGGTGTAGTTAAGAAAGGTGAGTCTGAACTTACTGCGGAACTTATAGAAAGTGCGGACCTTGTTATTGTAACCACTGCCCACACAAATGTTGATTATAATTTTGTTCAGAAATATGCTAAGGCGATCTTTGATACAAAGAATGCAATGAAACAAATAGAATTACGTGAAAATATCGAGTTACTTTAAGGGGGACTTACTTTGAGTTTAAAATATGCGATTATCGGATGTGGAAGAATTTCACCAAATCATATAGCAGCTGCAATTGAAAACAATTTGGATATTATAGCTTTATGTGATGTTGAAGAATCAAAAATTGATAAAACCATTCAGGATTTCAAACTACCAAGTGAAACAAAGAAATATGTTGATTATAAGGAAATGCTTCAAACTGAAAAACCAGAACTTGTGGCCATATGCACTGAAAGTGGTAGGCATGGTCAGATTGCTCTGGAATGTATTGATGCTGGCGCAAATCTTATCATTGAAAAACCGATAGCACTTTCTTTAGAAGAAGCAGATCAAATAATAGAGAAGGCCAATGAAAGGAATATAAAGGTCAGTGCATGTCATCAGAATAGGTTCAATAAGTCTGTACAAAAGATTAGAGAAGCTGTTGAAGCTGATCGATTTGGTAGACTGATGCATGGAACAGCCCACATCAGATGGAACAGGGGAGAAGATTATTATACTCAAGCACCTTGGCGAGGTACCTGGGAACAAGATGGCGGTGCTTTAATGAATCAGTGCATCCATAATATAGATCTATTGAGATGGATGATGGGTGATGAAATCACTGAAGTTGTAGGTATGACAGATAATCTAATCCATGGATTCATTGATGCAGAAGATTTAGGGATGGCATTAGTTAAGTTTGCTAATGGAAGCTATGGCCTTATTGAAGGTACTACAAATATTTATCCTAAAAATTTTGAAGAAACTTTATACATCTTTGGAGAAAAAGGAACGGTTAAAGCGGGCGGAAAGTCTGTAAATCTAATTGAGGAATGGCAGTTTGCAGATAATCTAGATGATCCAGAAGAAGTAAAAGAGAAATACCATGAGAACCCACCGAATGTTTATGGATTTGGTCACAATCCACTCTATGCAGATGTAATTGACGCAATTGAGAACGATAGACAGCCATATGTGACAGCTGTCGATGGAAGAAACGCACTTGAGATAGTACTTGCTATTTACAAGTCAGCAGCGGAAGGAAAGAGTGTAAAACTTCCACTTAATAAATGCAGCACATTAGATTTTAAAGGAAGGTTCGACCGATGAGCTACTTCGTCCATGAAAGCAGTTATGTAGATGCTGATGTATCTATAGGTGAGGGTACAAAAATATGGCATTTCTGCCATGTCCACAAAGGTGCTCAGATTGGTGAGAAGTGTTCTTTAGGTCAAAACGTAAATGTATCGAATAACGTAAAAATTGGTAATGGTGTTAAGATCCAAAACAATGTGTCCGTTTATGAGGGTGTTGAACTTGAGGATTATGTGTTTTGTGGTCCTTCTATGGTTTTTACTAATGATCTAACACCAAGAAGCAAATATCCCAAAGGCCCAGCTGGTTATAAGAGAACTTTAGTTAAGTATGGAGCCTCTATAGGTGCGAATGCAACTATTGTATGCGGCAACACCATCGGTGAATGGGCAATGATTGCTTCAGGAGCGGTAGTGACAAAAGATGTTCCAGCCTATACACTAATGGCAGGTGTTCCGGCAAAACAAATAGGATGGGTTTGTGAATGTGGAGTACCTCTAAAAGACAATTTGAAGTGTAGCGAGTGTGAAAGAGAGTACACATTAGAAAATAACGATTTGAAAGAAAAGTAATTGAGGGGAGTGTTGACTATGGAATTTAGAGACTTAAAAGCTCAGTATAATAAATATAAAAAAGAGATTGATTCAGCAATCCAGGAAGTTATAAATAACACTAATTTTATTGGTGGCAAAGAAGTGAACGTGCTAGAGCAAAGACTGGCTGAATATGTAGGTGTGAAACATTGTATTACCTGTGCTAATGGAACTGAAGCCATGACTCTCCTCATGATGGCATGGGATATAAAAGAAGGAGATGCTGTTTTTGTTCCTGATTTTACGTTCTTCTCAACAGGAGAGATTGTTTCATTGAGAGGAGCTACACCAATATTTGTAGATGTTGATAGGGATACGTTTAATACTGATACTACTAAACTTGAAAAAGCAATAAATAAGGTGCTAGATGAAGGTAAGCTTACTCCAAAGGTTATTATTCCGGTGGACTTATTTGGTTTACCTGCTGATCATATGGAAATTGAGAAAATTGCTAAGAAGTATAACTTGAGAGTGTTGGAAGATGCAGCTCAAGGTTTTGGTGGTAGCATTAATGGTAAGAAAACTTGTAGTTTTGGTGATGCAGCAACAACATCTTTCTTCCCAGCAAAACCATTAGGATGTTACGGTGATGGCGGTGCAATTTTTACAAATGATGATGCGTTAGCAGAACTTCTTAATTCATTGAAGGTTCATGGTAAAGGGGACAATAAGTATGACAACGTGAGAATAGGTATTAATTCTAGACTTGATTCAATTCAAGCCGCTGTACTTAACGTTAAGCTGACAGCCTTTATTGAACATGAACTAGAAGATGTAAATAGAGTTTATAAATTATATACTGAGAAACTTAAAGGGGTTGTAGAAACACCAATTATTCCAGAAGGATATGTATCAAGTTTTGCGCAGTATACTATTAAGTTAAAGAACAAAGAGGAAAGAGATGCTTTACAAGCTAAATTAAAAGAAGAAGGCGTTCCAAGTATGATCTACTATACAAAGCCGATGCATAAGCAAAGTGCCTTTGCGGAGTTTGATTACGGTGATAATAACTTTGAAGTGACTAATGAGCTTTGTGATACAGTTCTTTCTTTGCCGATGCATCCGTATTTGAGTGAAGAAGAAGCAAATAAAGTATGTAGAGTATTGTGCAAAACACTAAAGGTGATAAAAAATGAATAAAGTTGTAATGATTGTTACAAATAGATATGATCCAGATATTAGGGTTCATAAAGAAGCATTGTACCTACAAAATAAAGGATATCAAGTAGAGGTATTATGCTGGGATCGAGAAAATGATTTTGTTCATCGTAAGAGTGAGAAGATAGATGGAATATCAGTGGAAAGATTCTTCCCTTTATCGAAATATGGATCAGGGATAAGACAGTTAAAATCATATATAGAGTTTATTCTAGAAGTCAAAAACTATTTGAAGCATAGCGATTATAACTATATTCATTGCCATGATTTAGATGGAGTGGTAGTTGGTGCATATATAAAGAGTAGTAGTTCAAAACTAATTTTTGATATGCATGAAATCTATGAATCGCAAGGAAGTAAAAGAAGAATTAAGTATTTAATTCGATTTATTGTAAATCATTTTCAAATGAAATCAGATTATATAATTTATGTAAATGAAATCCAAAAAAAAATATCAAATTGCGCAAATAAAATGATTTACTTACCTAATTATCCAGAGAAAAGAGTTTTGGGCAATATTGATAAAAAACATTCAGAAAATATTAGGGTTTCATATATAGGTTCCGTCAGACAATTTGAAGAATTTGTAAATCTGTTTGAAGCATGTAAACAGATAAAAAAAGTTAAAATTTCAATTCATGGTGGCGGGGTTGCGCATAAAAAATTAATAGAATTAACAAGCAAATATAATAATGTTAAGATTACAGGTGCCTATGACATTAGTAAATTACCAGATTATTATTCTGAAGCCGATTTAATTTATGCTGTTTATTCTAATAAAAACGAACAACATATGAACTCTTATCCTGTAAAATTTTATGAATCAATCGTTACAAAAACACCTATCATAGTAAGTAAAGGTTCTGTACTAGAGAAGATTGTAATCCAGGAAGATATTGGTTTTGTAGTTGAAGGAGACAATATTGATAATATAAGATGTTTAATAGAAAAAATTGCAATGAATCCTGAGATTATCAAACAAAAAGTAAAGAGTATTGAAAACTTAGCACAAAAATTTACATGGGAAGATGTTGTAAATAATTTAGATTATATATATTCCGGAAGACCCAGGAGAGCAATTTATTGAGTATTTATAAGTTAATTAACAAATAAAATGATGGAGGGAACTATGAGAGTATTAATTGTAGCTAGAGGATATCCTTCTGAAAAATATAATATAAATGGAATATTTGAATTCGATCAGGCTAAAGCGCTTGCTTCAAGTGGTCACGAGGTTATTTTGGCTGCAGTTGATGTGCGATCTTTGAGAAGATGGAGACGGTGGGGATATGTAAATTTTGTAAAAGATGGAGTGCATGTTGAAGCTCTTAATATTCCTTGTGGCCGAGTACCAAAGTTTATCCTTAATAAGTTTAGAAAAATAGCTCTTAGTAAAATATATTCAAGAGTAGTTAAGAAGCACGGGAAACCAGATGTAATCCACTCGCATTTCATTGGTATTGGTTATACTACTGCAAAAGTGTTCAGAGAGAAGGGGATCCCTCTAGTACACACAGAGCATTATTCAGGCATGAATCAAGTGGAACTGTCCAATTATTATCACAAATTAGGAAGTTTTACTTATGAGAATATGACTAAAATAATAGTAGTAAGTGAGTACTTAAAAAACAATATCATGAAAAAATTTGGGATTGAGCCCGCGGTTGTTCCAAACATAGTCGATCTAAGCAAATTCAACTACGAGATCAAGAAAAAGAATAAGATCAAATTTAATTTTATTTCAGTGGGAAGTTTGTCAAAAAACAAAAGAATGGATTTATTAATTAATGCTTTCAATGATGCATTTAAAGACGAAGTCAATGTAAATCTGTTCATTTATGGAGAAGGATCAGAAAGAAAGAATCTTGAAGATTTAATTAATAAATTAAATTTGAGAAAACGAGTTATTTTAATGGGGTTAAAAGATAGAAAAATAATTGCGAAGAAGATGCAAGAAAGTCACTGTTTTGTTCTAGCATCAAAGTTAGAAACATTTGGAGTAGTTTATATTGAAGCGATGTCTATGGGGCTTCCAGTGATTGCAACAAAGTGTGGAGGTCCTGAAGATTTTATTAATAGAGAAAATGGCGTCCTTGTTGAAGTAGATAATGTCTATGATTTAACAACTAGCTTAATTTTTATGAAAGAACATATCAAAAGTTTTAATAGAAAGAGAATATCAGATAGTGTAAAAATTAGGTATAGTCCTAATGTTATATCAGAACAGCTAAATGTGATATATAAAGAGATCACTAGTAATAGATAAGGATGAAATTGTGATGGCTAAAAAAATTGTGTATATGATAGCATTAACTTCATCGATTGGTGCAAGTATTCTGTCTATAGAACTTGCTGGAGTTCAACTTTCGATTTTTAGAGGGTTTGTAATACTACTAACAATTTATATGTTGCTTGAAGTATTATTGAACTATAAACCAATAGTTGTGTTTAGAAAAAAAGAAAATAGTTATTCGATAATTTTTATGTTTATATGGGTAGCTTATGCAATTATGACACTAGCATGGGTTAAAGACTATAGCGGATGGTTAAGATCAGTTTATTTCTTAGTATTGGGATTTTTAGCTGTAGTAATTTTTTCTAGATATTTAAAGTCAAATTACGATATACTTAAAACATTTAAGTTTTTATCAATTATGATCTATTTTCACAACATCATGGGTTGGTATGAAATAACTACAGGAAATTACATATTCCTAAATGATAGTATTCAAAAGTATGTGAATTACAAATTGCCAGTTTCGATGTTTAGTAACACTAATAACTTTGCGACATTTATGTTGTTTTCAGTATTTATTCTATATGTTTGTGTTTATAATTCAAAAAAATTGAGTTATAAAATATTAAATATCGGGTTTATTTTGTCTTCAAGCTACCTTTTAGTAATGACTGGATCTAGAGCGAACATCTTAGGCTTTATAATGGCTTTGTCAGCATTCGTTTTTCTCGCCTTAAAGAATAAACGAGTTAGACGCGGATTATTATTTGTTTTAGGGTTAGCTTTTTTCATTTTAGTAATTAAACCTGAATATATAGTAAGTTTTTACTCGTTAATTGACGAAAACTTAACCTTTAGATTTGCTGCACAGATTGGTTCAGATGCAACTAGAATTAATTTAATAAAGAATGGTATGATTTTCTTATTATCCACTTTCGGATTTGGAACTGGTGCAGGGAATATTGAAATATGGATGGCCAATTATAGCAAATATTTCGTTGGTGATATTTTAAATATTCACAATTGGTGGTTCGAAATACTAGTTGGATACGGAATCATAATATTTATAATGTATATGTGGTTTTATATTAGGTTGTTTAATTCTATGTATAGAAAATATAAAAAATCATCAAATAAAATTGAGATTACAATTTCATTAGCGATAATGTCATCAATGGTGGGTTATATTGTAGGTTCAGTTAGTTCAAGTTCCAATATTAGTAGTGAGTGGTTATGGGTTTTCTGGGCTATAGCCATTGCATTTCAAGGAATTCCAAAATTTAGTGAAAACAAGATTATAAGGCAGCAGGAAGGAGAAGAATATTGAAGCAAATAATATTTCTTACTTATTTGAATTTGTGGTCAATGGAAAAAGGAAAAGGTGCACAATCTTTTTTTAAAACAATAGATGCTTATGCAAAGGACGGATGGGATGTTATACTAGTTAATCCGAATTATAAAATTGGAGAAACTCCCGAAATCAATGGTGTTGTAAACTATAATTTCAAACCATTTTTTTTCCCATTAACTAAAGTCAAAAAGATAAGCTTTTTGGGAAGGATATTACATTCTTTGCATGGGAACTACATTTTATACAAAATAGCAAAAAATATAATTGAAGAATCGCAAGGAAATAGTTGTGTATATGCATATGAAGTACATGGTGCGAGAGCAGCAAAAAAGTTGGCTAATAAATTTGGGTTACCATTAGTTACAAGATTTCAAGGTACGGTACTCCATCCTATCAAAGATAATTGTATAAATAGATTAAAAAAATATCCGCATTTTAATGCATTGAGTACCAATGCTGATATCACTATTATGACTGATGATGGAACACACGGAGATAAGGTGTTAAAAAGGTTGGGCAACCAATCAAATACTATTAAGTTCTGGAGAAATGGTGTGGATATAAATAGAAGCAATGAAGTAAATATAGATAATATAAGTGAAATAAGGAAGAAATGTGATATTAGAGAAAATGATAAGGTTTTATTAACTGTATCGAGATTAGCTTCTTGGAAAAGATTAGATAGATCCATTAATGCAATGGAAAAACTTGTTGATATCGATCGTAATATTAAGCTAGTTATTGTTGGAGACGGTGATGAAAAGGAAAATCTAATGAAATTAGCTAAAAAACTAAGTGTTACTGACAATGTTTGTTTTATTGGGGCTGTTGAGCAATCAGAAATAAAAGATTATATGGAAATTGCTGATATTTTCTTGTCATTATATGATTTAAGTAATGTGGGAAATCCGTTATTGGAGGCTATGTCTTGCGGAAAACCCATAATAACACTGAATGTTGGAGACACAAGTTCCTTAATTATGAATAATCAAAATGGGGTACTTTTAGATGTTAATAATCTTGATTTACTTCCTACAGAGATAATAAAAATATTAGAAGACCAAAATTATGCGAAAACATTAGGTGAAAATGCTAAGGCATATGCTGAAAGAGAATTTTGGAGTTGGGATGAAAGAATGGAAGCTGAATTGAACATAGTTAATAAACTACATCAAGAATATTATGGAGTTAATAACGATTAGGAGAGAATGCATTGAAACAGACAATCGCCAGTGATGCACTAAAATTAACAACATCAAAAATAATAACTATGGTTCTTTCGATGTTGGCAGCAATGTTATTATCCCGATTTAGAACCTTAGAGGAGTACGGCACTTATTCACAATTATTATTGGTGATTAACTTAATAACAACTGTTATTATGATGGGACTTCCGAATAGTATTAATTTCTTCTTAGCAAGAGCTGAAACAAAAGAGAGCAGACAAAAATTTTTATCAATATACTATACTTTATCAACTCTATTAGGATTTCTAACAGGGCTGGTTCTAGTCTTATCAACACCATTAATAGTATCTTATTTTAGTAATCCTTTAATCGAGAAGTTTATATATATTTTAGCAATTTTTCCATGGACTAAGATAATACTTTCGAGCATTGATCATGTATTAATTGTTTATGGCAAACCTAATTCTGTAATGTTATTCAGAGTATTGAATAGTATCGCAATTCTATTAACCATATTTCTAGTAGAACTATTTGACTTGTCGTTTAGTTACTACATGATTATGTTTATTGTCCTAGAGTCATTATTTGCAATTGTTGTATATTTTATTGTCTATAGTACTGCAGGAAAATTACGCTTTAATTTTGATTTAAAAGATACTAGGAATATACTAAAGTTTTCTCTTCCTCTAGGTTTAGCTTCCGTTGTTGGAAGATTAAGTGTAGAATTAGATAAATTGGTAATAGGTAGATTCTTTTCAACAGAAGACATAGCAATATATACCAATGCTGCAAGAGAAATGCCAGTTACAATAATAGCTAGTGCATTAACAGCAGTTTTGATGCCGAGATTAGTAAGATTATTGAGAGACAAAGAATATGATGACGCTGTAAATATTTGGGGAAACTCTATTGAAATTTCATTCATCATAATTTGTTTTGTTTCATTTGGATTGATAGTTTTTGCGCCAGAAGTTATATCATTATTATATTCCGAAAAATACCTACCTGGGGTAGCTGTGTTTAGAGTATATAGTTTAGTTTTGTTGCTTAGAGTTACATATTTTGGAATGATATTGAACTCTATCGGAAAAACAAAATTTATATTTTATAGTTCGATTTTATCGCTACTCATAAATGTGATATTGAATTATATTTTTTATTTGATTTTTGGTTTTATTGGGCCAGCTTATGCCTCTTTTATATCTATACTTTTAGTTCAATTACTACAATTATTTGCAACAGCAAAAAGTATAGATGTAAAATTTACCAGTATATTCCCTTGGGCAAAACTGGGTAGGTTGCTCGCAATTAATACATTTCTAGCTGTTTTCTTTATACTTGTAAAAGAGCAAATCCATGTTGACTATATAATCGGAAGCATTTTAGAAGCGATTCTATTAGGTGCTATCTGGGGAATTGTTTATTTGATATTGATACGAAAAAATATAATTGCTAATTGGAAAGTGTTGAACCAATGATTAAATTTGAGAGGTGCCAGTGACAGACAAGTGGACAAATGGACAAATGGACAAGTTAATGCAATCTCTGTATTTTATTCAATTATCTGATTCCCCACTCCCACCCATCCAGTGAATCCCCAACCCTCCTAACTCCCCAAGAAACTTTCCATCCACATAAGTAAATTTTGGGAATCTTATATAATGAGGCTTAGCTCTACTAAGGGTTATATACAGGGTGAGCTTAATCTGGCTGATATACATGATTACTTTGACACCGAGATAAGCAGTGATGGTAAACATCCTAAATAGGCAGTGATGGTAAACATCCTAAATAGGCAGTGATGGTAAACATCCCAGATAAGAAGTGATGGTAACTTTTCAGATATCCATAATCAGTTTGACACCATGATCAGTAGTGATTCTGGTTGAGCAGTTTGACGCCATGATTAGCAGTGAAAGAGAACGGGCACTTTTAGAAGAAGAGATGTCCGTTTTTTTAAGAAGATGAGTTTACAGAATATTGATTAAATACTGATTTGAGGAGAGTGAAGTATGACGCCAGAAAGAGATTTTCATTATACACTAATAAAATATCTTGATATCAAAGGTAAGCAGGAACTCAGTAATATCATCAAGCGTTCTAGAATTGTATATGACAAGCTCTGGTCGTTTTCTGGTGTTGTTAGTTATCAGCGAAAGATGAACATAAATATAAAAACGCCAATAGAATTTAAAACCTTATTGGAAAAAGAAATTGATCTTTTAAGGACTTTAAGTTTTGAAATATATGAAGATGACGATGAATATATGGCAACCGATGTTGTTATTACAGTGCTAGCGGCAAAGGTCACTACTATTGAGATAGAGGAAATTGAAAAAGAGATTGTGGAAGGTTCTGTTTACCAATCATTTATAACAGAAGTTTTTTCATTAGGTCTCGATGAAATTGAAAAATCTTATCTTTATGAAGCGTGTGAGTGCGCAATCAGAAACAATAGACTTGCAGCCAGTACAATGCTAGGATGTGCGGCAGAATATTTGTTATCCCAACTCTGTGATTCATATCATGAGTATCTTAAAAATCATTCTAGTCAGAATGAACAAGAGGCTTTTGAGCGAAAAGTCATCAAGGCAAAGTCAGCTTATATAAGATTAGATGAGTTTGAGAAGCGTGTTAATAGTAATGCCTCATTATTTGAAAATCTTGGTTTTGAGAATCCAAAGCTAAATTTTAACTTTTTAGATGTTATTAGAAAAGTGTATTTTTTCAATTACCCGACCGCAAAAAGTCACATTAAAACTGGGACAGCCTGGGACAAATACAGATAAGAAAAAGAACCTACTAGAGGTTCTTCGGTCTATATTTATTTGAAAATTCAAAAATAAAGAGTTCAAGTTGATCAGCTGTTATATTTTGTATGTCTGTTTTGTGATAGTTTAATGCTCTCTTTAACATATCTTTTGGTGTGTGTGTCGCTAACTCTAAAAAATTCGCAAAACTGATCGGATCACATTGATAAACATAATGATAAACTTGTTTAAGCCATTTAGGCATTAAATGATATTCTTCACTGTATTCAAAGCCACGGCGTTTTGATCTAATGCGATCGATACAATACCATATTCGTAATTTCAGTTGCTTCTTTGTTGTCACATCATATTGAGGATAATGATACTTGGCGATGATTTCATCAATGTCTGAAATAATATAGAGATGCTTTTGGTTATAACGAATGGTGACACGTTTACTCTGTTCACTTTTAGGAACTAAAAATTTTGATTTTTTAAAAGTGACAGCACCTGTCTTTTTATGAACAATGCGTTCAACTTGATGAAAGAAAGTAAAAGATTTGTTTGGTAAAGAATGGAGTAAAGCTTGTTCTTCGATGAATAGTTGCTTTCTTGTGTTAGCTTTTGACGGGTGTATTTTTTGATTAATTGCATGTAGTTTCTCATTGATAATGGATTCAATTTTTTCAAGTGAGTCAAATGTTTCCTCATAGCTTTGTTTGATAATGTTTTGAACTACTTTAACACCCGTTTCTACCTAGCTTTTTTGATTCGGTGCTTGATTTGCACAAAATCTTACATTGAATTGATAATAATCCGCTAATTCATTAAAAAGTCGCGTGAGTTGCTTTTCCTTTGATGAATCTGTTTGTTTCTTTCTAGCTAGGCGCATATTATCAACGAGTAATTCAGTAGGTGTTCCACCTACTCTATCAGTAAAACGTGAAAAGATGTCACTGAAATTTTGACTATCTTCTTTCAGTGAGATAAAACACACTTGGTGAAGGCTATACGGGAAAGTAAAGACCGCAAATAATATATATCGATTTTCCCCTTGAAGGTTTAATTTCATTTTCCCCAATCAAATTGAACCGTGTAACCAGGCGAATAACGCAAGGTTAAATAGCCCTCTCGTTGCTTATTTGATTCACTTTTATGTAAATAATCAAACTTTCGCTTTGAGATGTTAGGAAAATCATGTTTGATAAGTACATAGATTTCTTGTTTCGTTAAAGAGATATGCTTATGTTTTTCATAGGTTCTGCGTTTGATTGTTAAATAATATCTTATTTGAGTTGTGATAGGTTTTAAATCATGATTGTACGCAGATAATTTTAATCGCGAGGGATAAATTGAATTGGTCGCCATTTTTCTATCGATTAGGGCTGTTACTGTGTTTTTATTGACACTACATTGTTTCGCCACCTCACGGTGCGATACTTTCTTCTTAAGTAACTTATGTATTTTATCATAGAGTGCTTTATTGTATACCATCTTCTCCTCCAACTTCTAAAAGCTAACTTAACTTAGACTAACACAATATTGAAATTACGTAAAATAAATCTTAAAAATAAAGTTGTATATCCATCACATCGGTTACGAATTAATTTTGCTAAAATGGTAGTCTAATCTGAAAAAACAAAATGTATATCTGAGTCAAACCGCAATGATTTTCTTGATAGAGAGGAGAGAAGAAAATGGAACAACATCTCATTGATTGGTTAACTAAACACCCGCTCTTTAAATCGCAAGATTTAAAAGCTTACCTCAAAAGTGAACGAATAACTTACATGCAGTTAAAGCGATTGCTAAAGGAAGCGAAAATCCAAAAATTGCCGTTTAATTTATATGGCATACTTAATCATGATGGCAAACTTATTGCTTCTGTCGAGGACATTGCTTGTGGTGTGAATGATGATGCTTATATCATTGGTTTATATGCCTGTCGTTTCCATGGCATTACAGTGTGTGATTTAGACACCCTTATGATTGGTGTGGAAAAAGCTTTTAAATCAGTCGAAATTGAAGGTGTTTTATTTAAACCTAAACAAGAACAAAAAAGAGCGCGTCTTATTGAAACAAAAGGTAGACGATATACCGATTATCTTGATACTACTTTAGATCTAATCGAATACATGGATAAGTGGTTGTCGTTAGACACTTTTTTGACAGCGCTCCTAAGTGCACGTGCGCTCAAAGCAGAAGACTTAATAACACGGCTAGCTGAACGAAACAAACATATCCTGTATCAAAAGTGCGGGTTTCTTATTGAGATAGGACATTTAAAAGTAACGAACCAACCATTATGTCTAAATACATGCCTAAAACAAATTGGAGAAAGTAGTCGGTTCTTTTCAAAACAAGCTAAAGATAGTGGTAGTTACGTCAAGAAGTGGCAAATGATTGTTCCGGAAACGTTGGTTAATCAGTATAATAAGATTGATTAGTCGTAGTGTCGCTTAGTAAGTTACTTGAAAGAAGTATCTTTAAGAAAGCTAAATGATGTATATATGGCGTATATAGTGGAAAATCAATCATCTGGTTTATGTTTTTTTAGCAACGTCTTTCTAATAGGAAAACAAAAGGGTAATTCTCTTATAAAATAGGGGGGATAAAGTGAGTGAGTCGATTAAGTTAACACTAGCTGATATACAAACAATTAAAACGGAAATGAACGAAGCAATCAAACTCGTAAAATATTATGCATCTCAATATAAAGGTAAAGAACATTATGAGCACTTAGGTGGAAGTTGTGTTATGTCAGCAACCAACACAGTCAACACCATTATTGGCTCAGCACAGTATCTTGACGGGGGCTTTCTAATGCCAGATGAGATTCATGTTGAGCGTCTAGTTGATTGGTATATAAGTAATAAAACATTTGATGGGGATAGAGACGTACTTACCTTTTACTTTGCGAGTTATATTAAGAGAAAAATTAACGATTTATATCGTTCTATCGATAACGATACACTTGCGACGACGCTGACTTTAATAGGAAATAAAGAAGCAAGAAAGGAATTTAAAAATCAATGTCGTAAACGTAAGAGACTTCAAGTTAAGATTATTCGTCAGTAGGGCGAGTTGATGAATCAGTAAATTAAACGTTCATTGCTATTAGTGACTGACCGAAGGGGATGAAAGATATTGAAAGCTTATATTATCACGATAGAACTAGAAGGATCTTATCCATCTATCTGGCGAAAAGTCATTATGCCAGCAGGTGCGACGTATAAAAGGCTACATGATGTGATTCAAAATGTAACAAACTTTCAAAGTGGTTATCCGAGTAATGGGTATCACTTGTATGCATTTGATTTAGTGAAAGACAACCAGATTGTCACTAATGATGATGTGAGATACCTTGAACATCATCATTATAAAAAGAATAAACAGTCTTATGAAGAGAGGTTAAAAGACATACCTACTCGCAGAAAACGTTTTGAAGAACGACGGTTAGAATTATTAAAAGTAGAAGTACGAAAGCCGTCAGGATTAAAAATCGATGATTACTTGGAGCAACATAAAGTAATTAGGTATAATTATGATTTCGGTGATGATTGGTGGTTTGTCGTGAGACTTGAAGATGTTGTTGATGATTATTACTTCGGCTTTCCGACGCTATTAGATGGCAAAGAAACAGCACCTCCTGAAGGTGTTGGTGGAATCGATGGCTTTGATGACTTTTTAGAGATTTATCATCAACCTGACCATCCAGAGTATAAAGAAATAAAAGCTTGGGCAGATGTGATGTTTTTTAGCGAATATGATCCAAATCATATCAATGGTCGCTTGAAAGCGATTAATTATAAAAAGACCGAATGGGATAAGATCAATCATCAACACTATCACGTTATTGAAGATAAATATCGGACGTAGACTTTTAACAAGAAATGATCGAGCTGTTGGACAAGACAGTTGAAATGCTAAATGAACTTCAACTGGTTTTTAGTCGGAATGCTTTCGGTCTAAATAGATGACCTTTAAGAGAGAATAACCGAAGAGATGCATCTTCATGACGAGATCAAAGCGGAATATAATAATTTTTTTAAAAAAGTTAGAGAAGTTAAAAAATTCCTGACTAACCATGGAAAATAGTGTTACAATTGAAATATAAACAAGTATATATTTTCATCTTTTGAAATGAATTGGTGAATGATGTTTAGACTAACTATTAGTTTAATCTCTATTATACTTGTGAAATAAACAATAAGTGAATAGGAGGATTATTACTATGACCGATACAACGTTTCATCTTTCCGATCAACCAGCAATGACAGATGAATTAGAAATTGATCGCTATGTTAAGGGACTTACTGACTTTTTAACGGCGTGTGAAACACCATTAACTTTATCAATCAAAGGTGAATGGGGAGCTGGAAAGACATCAATAATGCGGCAAGTGGAAGCAAGGATTAAAGCTAATAATGATAAGTCAGATTCTAAAAAGGCATTGAATATATGGTTTGATGTGTGGCAATTCTCATTATTTTCTTATGATGAACAATTACCAATTATTTTTTTAAGTAGATTGGTTTCACAAATTTATGAAGGTTATAAAGGAAACCAAAGAAAGCTTAGTTTTAAAGAACGTAAAATGAAGAAACGAATACATAATCTATTGAGCATCGCTAGAGATGTCGGTAATGGTTTTGCTATAAATAAATTCGGTATTGATTTGTCTAAATTCACCAGTGGTAAAGAAGATGTCTTTAATCAAATTGAAATAATTAAAAATGAATTTAAAGAATTGATTAATGAGGTGACAAAAGACGAAATAAAAAGGATCATTATCTATGTAGATGACTTAGACCGAATTGAACCAAAAAGAGCGGTTGAACTACTAGAAACTATAAAAGTGATTTTAGACGTTGAGAAATGTGTATTTGTACTCGCTATTGATCATGACGTCGTCATTCGCGGAATTTCAGATAAGTATAATTTTGATATGAATAATCATAAGGAATTAGAAAAAGCCAATAGTTTTTTTGATAAAATTATTCAGGTACCGTTTGGCGCACCAATAGAGGATTATAAATTCGGGCAGTTTATTGATAATTATTTATCGGATAAAAACTTAAATAAAGAGCAATATAAAAAAGAAGATTTAGAAAAGCTATTGATAGAGTCTGTAGGGAAAAATCCTCGCTCGATTAAACGGGTTTTAAATATTTTCAATCTAAATAGACATATAAAGAATTTTGACCCAGGTGAGAACCTTTTATTGTTTAGTTTTATTTGTATGGAACAGTCATATAAAGACATATATTCTCAGTTTATAGTTATATTTAATAGTATCAAGGATAACGAAGAAAAGGATAACAAAGAAAATCCAGAGATGGTAAGCCATATTCTAAAAAGAATAAAAGATGAATATATAACAGAGACTGGTGATACTGATGTAGAGAAATTACCGGGTAGAAGCTGGAATGATGCCTTCTTTAATAAAGTAATCGAAATTGCAAACAGGAATCATCTGAAAAATGAAACGTTATCAGAGATTATTAATATATCATTAGGGACCTCGAAAGATAAAACGAAAAAAACGGGAAGTCAGTGGAATGAATATGGTAGTTTTGAAGAATTATTTGAAGCACATTGCCGAAAGAATAATATGCCTTCAATTGAAGACACTCAAATCATTCGTGAACATGCAGAGGAAGTGTTCGAAAAAATAAAGCAAGTTTTTAAAGATTTGAATCGAGATTTTATTGCGGAGTATAAGTCTTCACCTGAGGGGAGCCGATCATCCATCTCATTTAAACGAGAGGGTAAAACATTAATCGTCGACCTTCATCTACAAAAGAACGGTATTTCTATTGAATTACCTATTGGAAAAAGACTTAGCGACCATAAAGATATAGAAGCTTTCTTAGAAGACTACAAATTTGAATTACCAAAAGGTAATCGAATCAATTTTAATAAAGAAACCTATGACACGTTAGAAAATAAAAATAAAGATTTCACAAAGATTTTAGCGTATATTATCAATGAAAAATAATAGACAGACAGTGCGCACCATAAATATCAGAACGTTTTAGTTTGTTTTATGGCTCAAACTGAGCCATTGATTACTTTACTACCAACTTTATCTGGCGAAAAGAGCTACCTAACTGGAGCTTAGAATAACTAATTTCAAATTATTTACTGCTTAAAAACGTTTGTATGATAAATTGGCATGGCTAATGGTATTATGCAGAAGGAGTCATAATAAAGCTTAAAGCTGCGAAATTAAATCCTTAAGGATTGATTAAGTGTAAACGTTTTATTTTCAGCAAAACGACATGATTTAATGAACTGACCCAGACTTCTAAAGAATAGCCTAGGTTAGGTCATGGGAGTAATTCTAGCTATAAGTAATGGTGAAGGACAATGGTATTGTTTACTGATAGAGATGATTAATACTGGCGTGATCTAAACCATTACTGCCTCTTTTAGATTCATTTGGTTTATCAGTGCTGACTTGATAAGACTAGTTATACTGCTTCTATTAAAATCGTGTGGTGAGTATAAACATGGCTCTCATCTGTAGGATGAGCTTGCTGAGGTCTTTAATGTACGAATAAACAGTTATTGAAACGTGTATACTTTTTTGGGTATTGCGGGTGTTTTTTACCACCTATTGCGGACAAGTGTACCACTCTTTGCGAGATAATTTACCAGAACATAAAGAAGCGATAAAACTTAGGGATTTCCATTAGTTTTATCGCTATTGTTTTATTACCTCATTATTAACGCTCAGTTTGCTTAAAACTTAACTTCTCTCTCATAGACATTTTACCATCCAATTCAATATCGTAAGCGTTGTGAATGATGCGCTCCATTATGGCTTCAGCTACTGTACCATTGCCCAAGTTCTCATACCATCCACTGATATTTAATTGTGAACAATATATGTTCGATTTTTGGGCTTCATGCCTCGCATTTATAATCGTTGCTTCTTCGTTCTCTAAGGGATACAGTAACCACTCATCTAGTATTAATAAGTCTGTTTTGACAAGCTTTTTCATTAGCCTCAAATAACTTCCATCTGCTTGATACTTTGCTAATTTGAACTCTTCCACTAGGTGTGGCAACCTTTTATACTCTACTTTGTTAAACTGTCTACAAGCTTGTACACCAAATGCCGTGGCGAAAAACGTCTTTCCATTTCCAGATGGACCTTTGAAAATAATGTTTCGTCCATCAGTCAGGTAATTACCGGTTGCTAATTGAAGAATTAACGCTTTGTCTAGTCGACGATCTTCTTGATATAAAATATCTTCAATGGCAGCTTTCATTGGAAAATGAGCGGCTGATATTAATCGCGTTAACTTGTTTGTTTTACGAAGGGATTCTTCATGATCAACCATTAGACTTAAGCGTTCATCAAATGACAGTTCGTCGAACTGTTGCCCTTGTGACATATTTTCATATGCTTCTGCCATACCCATTAACTTTAAGCTTTTTAATTTGTCATAGTTTTGTTGATTCATTGATCCCGACCTCCATAATAGGCGGCTCCACGAGTAAATCCGTGATTAGCGTCTGTTTTTTGAGTGTTTAGTGTTGTAGCTTCACGTTCATCTTCCTTCCGGTTAGCTTGGATCAACGTATAAATACTTTTAACTGCAGGATTGTTTGTCGACTGACAAACGATCCTACATGCACGTTCAATCTCATATCTAGAATACCTTCGTTCTAGTTTCTTAAGGTTGAAAATTATATCTACTGCTTGCTTTTCCTTATCATAACGGTCAAGTATTGACATAATAACTTGAAGGGTATATTCACCAACACCTGTCGCCCATTTAATCGCTTCTTCAGGCGTTTGTTCGATATAAACTTGATGGTTATATGGCATATGCTCTTTAAGGGTGGAGAATTGGCCGAACTTCCCATATAATGTGATATGTGAGGCAACCCTCATGTGATTGTAATTGTATTTGGCAATAGGGAATTGCGTTAAACGGCAATTAATTTTGTATGCCACTTGCCATCACTATCTACTCATGAATTAATGACTCTTTATAACG
>NZ_FOXC01000086.1 GCF_900115605.1 Halolactibacillus halophilus | reverse complement strand
TCACCACCATCAATCACGAATGATTCATTTAAAAGTTCTTCGTAATCATCATGAAACGCCTGCTGATCAACGATAACGTACTTCTCGTTTTCAACTGCAGGTTTCCCATCACTATCTTTTTCTGCATGCTCTTCAGCTAGTGCCTTTCGCTGTTCTTCAACTTCGTGTGATCGCTCAGTTAGAAGTTTAATGAATCTTGTGCGGTGTCGAGACTCTTTCCCCTTTAAAGCCAAATCAAAAAGCAGGCTAGTCGCCTGCCCTAAATAAGCGTGTTTAATTGATACATTCATCTTTTTTCCTCCTATACGACCATTTCTAGGTCAGATATTCTTTGCTCTAATTGAGTTATTTTACTTTTTTGGACTTTCGCTATTTTCCATAAAACAGACACCATTGAGTAAGTATCAACGCCATCTTCATCTCTGATTTCTCTTGGAATCATCTCTGACAAAACACCAATCTTAGCCTTATCGTATATCCCAATTTCTAAATTTGTTTTTAAATGATAGGTTACTACATCTGTACTATCTAGTATTCTATAAGCATCATAATCAGAAAAGTTTTCAATATTATCTTTATATTTAATTGATGAACTTGTTGGGAAAGATGATGCTCTCACTGGTATATATGAACCCCAACCTTGTCTATTACCATTCATCGCTCTGACTTCGCTTGGTGCGCCTAAATAAAGATTCGTATATCCAGTAATTACACCGGCTGTCCGTATAGCTTCATAGTAACTTGTAGACCCAATACCAGTTGTTCTAACCTCACCAGTTGAACCTGGTCTAATATATAGGTGAGTACCCGAACCATTATGGTCAACTGCATTTGTTACAACGTAACCACTAGAATTTATACCGCTACTGCCAACTGATATAGACTGTGCAGTTAAGCTAGAAGTGAACCTACCGTTACCTCTAACGTCTAAACGATAAGCTGGGCTTCTCGTACCAATACCAACACTTCCACTACCATCAGCAAGGTTTACATCTCCACCCCCATTACACATATAAACATCACCATCATCAGTATAATTAAGATAAAGGTGCCCAGAACCATTACTATCAAGCATTAAATGACCACCATTGCTTGTAGAAGATGAGATACCATTATATGAATTTCTTGGGTGCCCTGTTATTGTCATACCGTTTCTAGCATCAATCAAACTTTCTATTTTCACCCTGCTAGATGCAAATAAGTTAAGTTCGTTATCGCCTTTAACAAAGAGTGTCGATGCACCATATTCATTAGTACCGCTGGCTATATCTCCTCGATAAAGTCCATTAGATGCTTGAAAGACCATACCTGCATCTCTTAATTCGAAACCTAACTTATACGACAGAAATTTATCGCCGGATATATCTACAAAAGCGTCAGGTACCTCTGTAGATGTGTCATGATTTGCTACATGTATCCTCGATGAATCAATAAATAATTGACGGTCTTGGGAAGCAGAGTTTGAAACAAACCTCGAACCAGTGATGTTTACACCTTCAATATCTATAGCACTTAATATGCCGGCGTTGATTTTATCTGCGCTTAAACTGGATATTTTCGCATCGTCTATTGACGCATTAGCTATCTTTGCATTGGTGATTGCTGCATC
>NZ_FOXC01000029.1 GCF_900115605.1 Halolactibacillus halophilus | reverse complement strand
AGTACTCACTTTTTCAAAAGCGAAAAAACTCTCTAAACCCCTGAAAAATAAGGGGTTAGAGAGTTTTTGTTTTAATTAAGTGTCAAACTCGAGATTATAGCTATCCATTTTCCATTTGAAAAGGACCTTGTCAATAGTTCAAATCTTAAAAAAATTCTCGTTATTCTGACAAGCCATCATCACATTAACATAGACCATCAACCAAAAAAAGAGTAGCGTCTCTCAACTGAAAGAGAGACGCTACTATATTAACAGCTTATCCGAATGGCTACTTAGGCTTTGAACCAATGTCGTGTTTGATTAGCGATCCTTACAAGTAACAACATCACTGGTACTTCTACAATAATCCCAACCGTTACCGCAAGAGCAACGGGTGAGGTGACGCCAAACAAACTAATCGCCACCGCGACAGATAGTTCGAAGAAATTCGACGCGCCAATCATCCCTGCAGGTGCAGCAATGTCATGAGCTAAGTTTAATTTCTTAGCCGCATAATATGCTAAGAAAAAGATAAAGAATGTTTGAATAATCAGCGGGACAGCAATCAACACAATATGTCCATAGTTAGCAAGAATTGTCTCGCCTTGGAACATAAAGATTAAAATCAGTGTCAGGAGTAAGCCAATGGTGGTCGTATTTTTAAACTTGGCTAAAAAGACTTCTTCAAAATATGTCTCACCCTTAGCTTTCACCATATGTTGTCTCGTCAATAAACCGCCTAACAGTGGAATGACCACAAATAAGACAATCGATAAAATCAACGTATCAAACGGGACTTCAATACCAGAAACCCCTAACAATAAAGCAACGATCGGCGTATACAGCAATAAGACAATTAAATCATTCGTTGCAACTTGAACAACCGTATAAGCTGCGTCACCTTTCGTAAGGTGACTCCAAACAAACACCATCGCTGTACAAGGCGCCGCCCCTAAAATGACCGCACCAGCGACATATTCGCGTGCTAAATCTTCTGAAATAAATGCACTAAAAATAAAGTAAAAGAACACGTAACTAATCGCGTACATCGTAAATGGTTTAACCAACCAATTAATCACCCACGTTAGATAAATCCCTTTTCGGTCTTTTGAGATGCGTTTGACACTTTTAAAATTCACTTTCATCATCATTGGGTAAATCATTAACCAAATCAGAATTGCAATAGGAATCGATATTTCCGCGTACGTTAAGTCTTGTAAAAAGCTCGTTACCCCTGGAAAAAGTATACTCAGTAATACGCCGACAACCATGCATAACAGTACCCAGACGGTTAAATATCGTTCAAAAAAACTAATCCCTGACGTTTGTTCCTTTGTCATCTTGACTATTCTCCCCTTTGATCGAACAACAATCAATACGTTTGCCGTCTTCTGTCAACTGAAGGAGTTTCTCTTGTTGAGACGGTAAGGTCGATAACACACGCTCAACCATTGGATAAAGGTCATGGTCCTCATTTAAATAATAAAATACCCACTGATGACGCTTGTCCTCTTTTACAAGCCCTACATCTTTTAATTTGCGTAAATGCTGACTAATCGCCGGTTGACTCATGCCAAAGAGTTCAACGAACTCACAAACACAGCACGTGTCTCCTTCTAATAATTTCAGCATGGTGAGTCGTGTTTTATCCCCCATTAATTTAAGAATTGATGCTGTTTCTTCTATTGGTAACATAATATTCGCTCCTTCTGTGTCTAGTATATAACCATCTGCTTATATAATCAATCACTTATATTGAAATTTACACCCTCTTTACAAACTTTCAAGCTATGACAAGGGTCGGTGTCAATAGACCGTTTTACTAATTGCTCACCATTCATTCTCTTTATATAGCCTATCCTTATCATAGCCGATTATGTTTTTCCTTGCATCTCTTTTGAATCATATTCATAATAGTAAGAGACAGAAAAAAGACTGGAAAACAAAAGTGATGATGGTCATCACTTAGGAATATGTCTATTACATACTAGAGATTGTGGAGGAATCACTATGATTACCAAGCATCGGTTTAGTTTAGGGGAAGAAATTGCTAATGCCGTCAGTCACGGCGTTGGGGCTTTACTTTCTATTTTAGCTCTCGTGTTACTGATTGTGTTTAGTTCATTAAATGGCAGTTGGGTCCATGTTGTTAGTTTTACGATTTATGGTGTAACGATGGTATTTTTGTATACATCATCAACGTTACTCCATAGCTTACCGAATGGTCGGGCAAAAGATGTGTTTGAAATTCTTGATCACTCATCAATTTACTTCTTTATCGCCGGTACCTACACCCCTTATTTACTCGTAGCCGTAAGAGGAGACGTTGGGATGCGCTTATTTATTATCGTCTGGGCGATTGCGATTGCCGGCTCGATTTTTAAGATTTTCTTTGTTCGACGATTCGTGATTGTATCTACGTTGATCTATATTTTAATGGGTTGGCTGATTGTTTTTACATGGTCGAGCTTAACTGAAAATATTGCATCTGGTGGGATTGTCTTACTTGCCATTGGCGGCATTCTTTACACGTTTGGGGCTGTCTTTTATATGTGGCGCTGGTTTAAATATCATCATATGGTGTGGCACTTATTTGTGTTAGCTGGAACAATTGTTCATTTTTTCAGCGTTCTTTATTACGTCTTACCGATTGAACTCTCATAAGAAGAGTCAAAGCTTCTCTCATATATAAGAGAAGCTTTGACTCTTTTTTGACGAGAGGGCACATAACCCTTCGCTATTTTTTTCGTTCCGTTAACTGACCATGTGATAAGTAAAACTCAGTTAAATCTAAATGTAAGGCATTCGTCAATTTTTTTAGTGATTGATATTCACCTTTTGTGACAATCGATAAAACATAGCCTTCTGTTGAACCGAGGCGGCCAGTTCTACCCGCACGGTGAACGTATTGATCAACTTCACGTGGCAAGTCGATTTGGACAACTTCGGTTAAGTCATCGACATCAAGTCCACGACTACTGACATCGGTCGTCAACATCAACTGACAATCGCCTTGTTTAAAGCTCTTAATTGATTCTTTACGCAACTCTTTAGGCAAATCACTATGCAACATTAAACTATCAATATGATGGTAGGTTAAACGTTCATACGCTTTTTCAAGTGACGCTTTGTCATTAAAGAAGACGAGCGTCTTTTTCTTTTCGGCATGAATTAACTTACGCAAATAATCAAACTTATCCCGTTGGTCACCGAGTAAATAACCATGTGTCACATCAGGTAAAACAATATCCTCACGTTTAATATGAATCGATTCCGGTGCCTCCATCCACTCAGACACTATTTCTTTGGCCTGGTGACTAATCGTCGCTGAAAAACAAGTAATTTGACGCGAGTTATCCGTACTTTGGATAATACGCTCAAGCGCTTGTTGATGTTCTGGGATGACGAGTTGGTCAACCTCATCAAGGATGATGGTTGATACTTTATGCATTTTTAATTTCTTTTGATTAATCAATTCGACCATACGGCCTGGTGTACCAACGACAATATGTGGTTTCTTTTTTAACTTTTCAATTTGTCGCTTCACATTCGCACCACCAATAAGTGCTTGAACGCGAATATCTGAGCCTTGCTTTAATTGTTGAATCCAGTCAAAAATTTGCATCACGAGTTCATGGCTTGAGGCAATAATCACAGTTTGTAAGTCGAGTGTATTTGTCTCAAGGTTATTTATCACCGGCAACAGATATGCCAATGTTTTCCCGCTTCCCGTTGGGGCCGTCACAAACACATCTTGTCTCGCTTCAAAGTAAGGCAAGACTTTCTCTTGTACCGGCATCAACGTCTCAATTCCTTGTTTGGTGAGGGCATCTTGTATAAATGGTTGTAAAGTAAAAGTCATCTTCATTAGCTCCTTATTGTTAAGTGGTTCATTATCTAAGTCGTTTCTAAGCCTCAGTATATCATACCCTACCTACTTCCGTCGCCCACTCATTTTAACTAACTGCCGACCACGTAAGTAATACTTTAACTTATATTCTTTTGACATGAGGGTTCAGTGCAAGGGTTCGTATTTATTTATATGTAAATATTGTTTTCGCCATAAGTAGCACTCTTTTCACATGAAGTATCAACCGGACTTGATTAAGTTAAAAAAATAATATGACTTTGAGTTACCATGAAGAAGCCCCTTCAAGCCTACTGATTATGATTTGTTTTAAGTATAAAAAACAGACCCTAAAGATACAGACTTTTTTAGAGTCCTCTCTTTAGGGTCTATTTTATAACGAGTGAGCATTTGTTATTCGTTTGTATTTAGTAAGGCATTTAAACCAACGGTTTTCTCTACTTCTAATACAAAGGCAACCCCTTTACCTGGTTTATGGAGTTCACAATCTTCTCTGATCCCTGACAAGATGTCCAATGTTTTCTCTTTTTCAATCAGCGTTAACACGATATCTTTTTCTGGTTCAATGAGTATGTTGAACAGTTTCGTTTGTTCATGAACACCCGTCCCACGACCACGTAAAATCGTACCGCCATCTGCGCCGTGCGCTTTCGTTGATTCTACAACATCCTCTGCTTCACCGCTATTAATAATTGTCACAATCAAATCATATCGCGTCTCATCTAACATGGACTCATCTCCTCTTCTTCTACTGCAGTCAGCTATTTCTTCACCACTCAACATAGTGATGCCTAACACACTCTTCACATCAATGGACACGGTAATGCCCTGTGTGTTTTTCCCTAAAATCGCGTATTTCCCTAATAACTCAAAGATGTCTGAAAACATCGCTTCATCCACAATCGTTAAAATCACTTCACGTTCTCGGTGCGTGGGGATGCCAAAGATGCGCAGGCGTTCATTCATGCGATAACCTTCCGCCAACAAAATTGTACTACCTGTCGCACCGACTGCTCGGATTTTACTAACAAGTTTTTTTGCTTCACCTTTTTTGACGATGGTTATAATTAATTTTTGATCGTTGATTCGTTCCATCAAGACGCCCCCTTACGGTTTTTAGAATAGAGTTTGCCTAAAAATAATACCGATAAAATTGGCGCCAATGCCACAAGCGCAATCATACCAAAACCATCAACCAGTGGATCGCGTCCTTCAGTTACACCCGCTAGACCGACAAATAAGCTAAGCATAAAGGTTGAAATCATCGGACCTGTCACAATCCCACCTGAGTCAAAGGCAATGGCTGTAAATATCTTTGAACTTTTTCTGGCGAGATAAAAACTGATTAGATATCCCGGTAAAACAAAGTACCATATTGAAAAGCCAACAAATACTCGAATAATCGACAACATAATCGATAAACCAACACCAATAGAAATCGTAACGAGTAAAACTTTTCTTGGAATCGCACCAGCCGTGATCCGTTCAACTTGTTTAGTGAGTACTTGTAGCGCAGGTTCGGCATAAGCCGCAAAAAAGCCTAACACAAACCCAATTGGAATAAAGATATAGCGGTAACGTAAGCCGCCAATAACCGTTCCCATTTTCTCACCAATCGGTATAAATCCAACATTTACCCCTTGTAAAAATAGTGATAAACCAACATAAGTCAGCATGAAACCAACTAACACATCTCTTACTTTACGCCATTTTAGTCGTAAAAAAATGACTTGGAACAATAGAAAAAACAGTAGTAACGGAACTAACGCATACGTTACATCTAATAAGACCGCTGGAAATCCTTCAAATATTCGCATCATCCGTAGATCACCCCTAACAATAACACCGCAATAACTGGCCCTACACTTGCCAGAGCAATAAGACCAAAACTCTCACCACTGTTAGCTTTTTTACTTAACACACTCGTCACCCCGACACCAAGTGCTAGAATAAATGGCACTGCCATCGCGCCCGTTGTTGCCCCGCCTGCATCTAATGCAATGGGTACAAACGAAGCTGGCGTTAGTAACGCTAATATAAATATAACCAAATAACCAGTTCCTAGAAGCTTAAGTAACGAAATATTAAAGATCATTCTTAGTAAACTTAGTGCCACAAAAATACCGACACCAAGTGATACAAATAATAGTAACATAATACCCGGAACCTCTCCACCAGAAACAAATTCCACTTGATTACTTAATACCTGCACACCTGGTTCAGCAACGGTAACAACGAAACCGAGTAAAAACCCAAATCCTAAAATAAGCGACAGTTTACCAGTCTTAGATAAACTTTGACCTACCATCTCTCCCACAGGTGATAACCCAACTTCAACGCCGAGTAAAAATAAATAAATCCCTACACTCGCAAGGATCGCTCCTAGAATGAAATCAATAAAGACAGCCATCGGTAAGAATACGACGGTGAATTGTAAAATCGCAATTAATAATGATAGCGGCACAAATGATTTAAGCACATCAATGAGCGTTTCTTTTAATGTTGTCATAACTTCTCTCCTCCACCTATCGTTCATGATGTAAAACAGACCTTAAATATCTATTTAGTTTATTCCCTAAATAGTAAAAAACAAACAAAAAACGAAGCCTGTTAACTAATTATAGCATAATACCAGTGTAAAATGATAGGAAAAGACTGTATTTACTCACTTAAATGCAAATGTATACATGATTTTATCAAAATCCTTATCTCACATCCCCTTATCCTTTAAAATCTTAAATATTGAATTTGCGTAAACCTTAGCGAAAACTAGCTACATAAGTTGTAGCAGTAATGCCTGTCGGCTGTATTATGATTCCATTGAGAAAAGTTATGGCGATAACTAGTGATGACATCTCAACGCTCCTTACAATCGGACGCGTAATGAAAGCGATGGATTGGTCTGTGATTAGGGGCCTTTTTCCGGGTGCGACTCTACTTTCCTTTATCTTAATTATACGAAGAAGATGTCACGATTCATTTATTATAAAAATAGCCCATCACATGACTCATGTGGTGGGCTATTTTCTATATTCTATTTAATTTGTCTTACCGATTCGGCCTCTAGATTCACTGACAAACTGTTCAATCAAAATCCGTTGGTCAAGTCGACTTTCTTCCTTAAGCCGGTCATGTGTTTTATTAAAAAGGAGTGGGCTGACTTCTACCCCTTTGTTGATATCAAACATCGTATTATACCAATGACGTCTCGCATACAAATCAAGCATCGATGGCCGACCAGCCGTCGTCTCACTTAAATAATCGGTGTAATAAGTCGTTAGATTATCTTGGTCCAGCATGGGGTGATTCGATTCATTCAACACCAAATAATTCTGGTCTCTTGTTATTATTTGTAATAACTTAAAAGCCGTTCGTTGATGGTGACTCTTCTCACTCATTAAAGCGACCATTGAACCTTCACGGTCAATTCCCGATAATCCTAAAGGTAAGGAGGTCATTCGCCATTTGCCTGCTTGTTCTGGTACCCAGTCCTCTAAATGACTCGCACCATAGGTCGGCATGTGAAACATTACGAGTTTATCTTCTCTCAGGAGGTTCTGTCCGTAATTAGACCAAATCGATACCTCAGGTCTCATACCATCTTGATACATCAAGGAGACTGTGTCTGTTAGTTGTCTAAATGCTCCTCTATCAAACTGATATGTATAGTCATCATCAAACGGGTAACTGGTTCTTAATCCTAGCTGCAAGAGCGCTTGATTTGATTCAAAGACGTAGATGCCTTCATCAAAGAATGTACGGGCCAGCTTATGGTAGTTTGCCCCTGTTTTGATATAGTTACCAAGATCTTCAGGTTCACTCGGGAACCCTCTACTTTCTAATATATCGTGACGATAATACGTTACATAGGGAAAATACGTTATTGGGACGCCGTAGCGTTGGCCCTCTAAATTAATATAGCGATCGTTTAACGGGCTTGGTAAGTCTTCATAAATACTGCCGTTAGTAATATAATGATTAAAATCAACAAAGCCGTCCACTTCAGAAAATAGTCCGACATATTCATCTGAAACAAAAAATAAATCGGGTGGGCGTCTATACGTTAATGCTTCATAATAACGGTCAACTACTTCAGCGGGATCAACAATTTCTAATTCGAGCTCTAGGTCCGTTTCATACTTAAAAAAATGATCCATCGCACCCTCAAACAGGTCGCTCGTCGTCCAAATAATCAATTTGTTATCCTCAGCTAATAATTTAGAATCATCTGCTGAAACATTGATTGGTTGATGAGCAATTGGTTTTTGTTCACAAGCGGACAGGATTACCAGTAAAATAACTAGCACGAGACGCTTACCTCTAGTCATATTAAACACCTCCTCTTTTGTCGTAAATTATTATTCTTTCCCTTTAGATACGCGTTTATCCTCATACATCGCTTGATCAGCGATATGCAGTAACTCTTCAAACGTTGAGCCGTCTTCTGGCATAAGACTAAGACCAATACTGATATTCACCTCTTGTTGTTCACCGTCAATCTCAAAAGCAGGAATAAAGCTTTTCTTTAATGTTTTCGTAAAAAAAGATACATCTTCATGATGATCTCGTTTTAAAATTGCGACAAATTCATCACCCGCTAACCGGTAGAACCGGACAGGAAACTCTACTTCTAACTGTTTCAAACGTTCACCCACCCGCTTTAATAACGCGTCTCCTTCTTTATGCCCGTAACGATCATTTACTTCTTTAAAATCATTCAAATCAAGGAAAAACAACGCAAAGATATCTTGTCGGTCGACTTTTTTTTCTAAGGTATGATAAAACAACCGGCGATTTGGTAAATTAGTAAGTGCATCATGATGAGCCACATGATAGAGTTCTTGTTTTGACGCATTTAGTTCTAACGTTTTTTCATTCAGTTCACGATTAGTATTGGTCAAGTTTTTAAACATTTGACGCAACTGTTTATCAACTTTTGCGAGACGGTCCGCTAAAATATTCACTTCTAAAATCCTTGTCCTCGGTGATTCGATTGGATATTCATGCATCATTCGGCGCGGTATTTGATCTGCCATTTTGGTGATATCTTCAATTTGTTTTACTAAGATTCGTTCACTAAACAGCCCAATCACAAATGAGATAATAAATACAATCAACATTAAGAAATAATAATAGGAAATAACTTGCATACGGTCGACAACTGTTTCCCCCATATCAATAAAATAACACACGGGTCGGTTAAGGATTGTGAAGGCGCTGACATAATAACCATGATACCAATCTCTTGGTGTCATCCCGTCATTATTCAACCAGACCTCACTGTCACTGTTTGGTTTAAAGCTAACCCCCTTGGATAAAACATTACTAAAATCAGTAAACCGTTCCGATTCTGATGAATGAAGAAACGGTTCACCGTCTGCATTGAATATGTAAACATGTTCCAAATTAGTCCCGATGTGTCGGTCAATCACTTCAGTTAAACGTCCACGATCAATCGCTGACCCAATTTCGAGTCGCTGAATTTCCGTCTCATCGAGACGGTTAATCTGCTCAGTCAAGACTGCTTCTAACGCAACTGCCCTATCATCAAATGCATTTATCATCTGATGTTCCAAAGAAATTGACTGGACAACTGTAATCACGATAAGAGGAAGTATAGCCACGAGATTTACCCCCATAAAAATAAGCTCGTTATACCTTACTGGCTCTTGATTAATCGGCAAGCGATTAAAAAACGGCACTTGTGGAAGAACGAGCACTAAAATATCAACGAATAAATTAACAAGTAGTAGCATCAGCCAGTATGATAATACTTCTACTTGATATAACAGCTCTAACTGACTAGACTCAATGAGAAGTCGTACCGCTAAATAACTTACACCAAACCCTACTAGACTATAGGCAATGGTCCAAGTAAATAAGTTCCGACGAAATCGCTCATACAAAATACCAATCACAAAGACATGCACAATCATTAAGACATGAAAAACAATCGCATCACCCATAAAAATAAAGATCGTCCCTAACAGGCTGGTCAAAAGTACTGCATATTTAAGGCGACATAAACGTAAAGCTAAAATGGGTACGAGAAAATAGAGGGGCAGATATAAACTATACGATAGTTGAAAATCCCATTGTCTTAAAACTAGTCCCATGACTAAAAGAATAATAAACTTCCAGACACCTAGGTGCTTCATCATCTCCACCCCACTTTCTTCACTATTTGATTAACTCAACTGACCTCATTGTAAGTCTCAGTCATCACCAATTTAGATTAGCTGTGCACGTAAAAAGACATCAAAAAAGCCGACCCAAACCAGGGATCGACAAAACTCAAAAAATTATGACTAGATCGGTAACTCAGCCGTCATGGTACAATTTGCACCGAAGACCCGAAGCTTTGCGTCACTATTTTTCAATAGTTTTGCCTTTATCATAGTCTTATTGTAACATAACATGTGAATAAATCCACTATTTTTTGGAGATTATTAAGTAATTGGTCGCGATTTCATATAATTTATCACGCAATAATCATAAAAATTAGCTGTTCATGTCATGGACACGGCTGATGATATAAGTAAGAATCGCCTCACTGACATCAATACCAGTCGTTTGATAAATATTTTCAATGTGCGCATTCGAATTAACTTCACAGACAATCGGTTCATTCGTCTCATCAAACAATAAATCAACACCAGAAAAATCCAGTCCAAGAGCGTTTGTTGCTTTTCGCGCTAAATCTTTAAAGGTTTCCGGTACGTCCACGACAAACATCTTGCCTCCATTCGTGACATTGGCTCTAAAGTCTATTTCTGATCGACGCATCATTGTCGCAATGACGTGATCACCAACGACATGAACCCTCAAGTCACGCCCGTGGCTTGAGGCGATATATTGTTGATAGAGATGTGGTGTGTATTTTAACGCTTCACTGTGATGCTTTAATTCAGTCATTGAGTCCACTAAATACACCCCATCACCAAATGACCCAAAACTTTTCTTTACAATGAGTGGAAAACCCAGTGTTTTGGCAACTTGGTCCAAAAAAGCTACCGGAAACGTTTGGCCCGTCTGAAAAATCAGCGGTGCGACAATTGTTTTAGGTTGCCGAATGCCCTTAGTAGCAAGGATGTGGTGCATAAGACCCTTATTGTCACATTGTTCTATCGCTTCACTCGAATTAAAGACCGGTAACCCACATGCTTCTAACTGTTTCGCAAGTAAGACATCTTTATCAAGAAATAAGATAAAATCAATATTAAGTTTTGTCAATGGCTGATGTGTTTGACTGAGTAGCACCAACACCTCATCATTTCGTTTTAACGTAAGTCCAATCCCTTGTTTTTTTGCTTGATTTAGATACCGCGCATGTATATGCTTGAACTTCTCTGTTTGTAAACTGCCATTGTGGATTAACCAACCCTTCATTAGACCCATCCTTTCAATATTTAACTAACTTTGTATGATAACAGTAAAAAAAGACTGAATAATCTGATATATATCACTTTTTTCGTGTCAATATTCTTCACAAATACGAAAGATCTGACGACATATACAGTAAGTAGATATAAAAATGATAGTCAGAAGGGAAAGAAAATTATGTCACGTATTAAACAAATCAAATTTTTACTACCCATGTTTATGTTAGTACTCCTTATTTTACCTGTCGCTGTTTCAAGTTATATTTCGTATCAAAACACGGCGATTATTGAGCATGCCATTATTGAAAAAGAAGAAATGGAACAGCTCGGCTCACGCTTTGAAGACACATTTACTGATTATGAGACTAAAATCGAAGACTTCAGTAACCGCGAGACCTTTCAGTTAACAGCAACCGATACTTCAGTCGATAACACAATTGATTTCACTCAGTTACCGGAAGCAAATGATCCTGCCCTGACCAGTTATTACGTAGAAACACTGTCGAACTTAACAGCGGGTGATGATTACATTGTAAATCTATTTGTTGGTTCAAGCGATGGGGCTTTATACCTTCACAACATACCTGATGCTGACTTATCACAGTATGACTCACGCGAAACCGAATGGTATCAAACAGCGATGGCTGAAGATGATACGATTTGGACAAGTCCCTATATCGACACAGCGACAAGCCAGTCGATTATTACCGTCGCACGTCCGATTATGCGTAACGGCGAAGCGATTGGTGTCGTCGGTTTAGACTTTGATATGGCTGAACTTGCCGGCCTTGTTCGAACGGAGATTTTAATTAGCTCGCTTATTACTGTCGCTATCGCGATCGTCATTGGTCTTATTATTGTCTTTTATTTTGTCAGAAATATCAACCACAACTTAAGCGCGGTCGGAAAAGAAATGGATCAACTCGCCAGTGGGATGATTACCGCTGAAAATGTTGAAGTAAAAGGTGACAATGAATTTAAACAATTAGCGACAAGTGTTAATCAAATGAAACAACAGACAAGACAAATGTTACTTGATATTAAACGCGCCACCGACCAAGTCGCCAGTCAATCCGGCACCCTATCCCAAGCGTCTGAACAAGTACGTGAAGGTAGTGAACAGATTGCGGCGACAATGGAAGAACTCTCAAGCGGCAGTGAAACACAAGCCAATAGTGCGAGTGATTTAGCAATGACGATGGAACGCTTCAACCAATATGTTGTCGATGCGACAACAGATGCGAGTGACATCGATGAGCGCTCAACCCATATCTTAACCTTATCAGATGACGGTGCGACAAAAGTACACGATTCTAGTCGCCAAATGAAAAATATTGAAATGATTGTAAAAGAAGCCGTTGCTAAAGTTGAAGGCTTAGAAAGTAAAGCGACAGAAATCGGGACAATCGTTGAAGTGATTCAAGATATCTCTGAACAAACCAACTTACTTGCATTAAATGCAGCGATTGAAGCAGCGCGAGCGGGTGAAGAAGGAAGAGGCTTTGCAGTCGTAGCCGATGAAGTCAGAAAACTGGCTGAACAAGTCGGTTCATCAGTGACGGACATTACCTCCATCATTGATGCGATTCAAATCGAATCTAAAAGTGTCGCGACCTCTCTTCATAAAGGGTATGATGCCGTTGAACAAGGGTCTAATCAAATGACTAATACTGGTCAAGCTTTTGATACAATCAAACAGTCCATTACCGATATGGTCGAAAACGTCAGTCGGATTGTGAGTGACTTATCCAAAATCAAATCAGAAACAGCGGATATGCAAAAATCAATCGATGATATTGCGGCCGTTTCTGAACAATCCGCGGCAGCTGTAGAAGAAACGGCAGCCTCAGCTGAAGAAACAAGCAGTTCAATGGAAGAAGTTTCACGCAGTGCCGATGAATTACGCCACCTATCAATTAAATTGGAAGAAGACGTGAATCATTTTAAATTATAATTGATTTAACAACCATGCGGTGACGTATGGTTGTTTTATTTTTTTGAAAAAAGGGAAAAGTGTATACTACAAAAAGAATTAATTAAAGGAGTGAAACTTTGATGACACAAAAAGTTAGATGGGGCATTTTAAGTACTGCAAGTATTGCACAAAATCATGTCATTCCAGCCTTTATGCGCGCAGATAACGCTGAGGTTGTGGCGATCTCAAGTTTAAGCGGGCGTGCCGAGGAGGTTGCCGAAGCATTTGGAATCGAAAAAGCTTACGATAGCTATCATGAAGTATTAGATGACGACACGATTGATGCCGTATACATCCCACTGCCAAACAGTCTTCATAAAGAGTGGGCGATTCGGGCAGCCTATAAGAAAAAACACATTCTCGTCGAAAAACCAATCGCCTTATCAAGTACAGACGCGCTTGAAATTAAACAGGCTTGTTTGGATAATGATGTCATCTTGATGGAAGCCTTTATGTATATGCTTCATCCGCAACACCAACGGGTAAAAGCACTTATTGAAGAAGGTGCGATTGGTAAGGTAAAACATTTTGAATCTACCTTTACCTTTTACTTAGCAGACCGTGATGGTAATATTCGCATGGAAAAAGATTTGGGTGGCGGGAGCCTTTATGACGTTGGTAGTTACAACATCCATGCGATGCGGTATCTACTAGATGAAGAACCTATCTCAGTTAAGAGTGATGCTGTGATAGATAAAGAAACAGGCGTTGATTTGACAAGCGTGAGCTATTACACATTCAAATCAGGCATCACCGCCACATTAACAAGTAGCTTTGATCAGTTCCACCAACAAGCCTATAAAATTGTTGGTACAAAAGGAATGATTACCGTCCCATTTGCTTATCGACCGGATAATCACGGTGGTGTTGGTGAGGTAATTCTTTCAACGAATACGTATACAAAAACAGAAAGCTTCATGAATGACTTATACCGAGATGAGGCAGAACACATTTCGTATACGATTTTAAATAACCAAGAACCAATCAACACCTTAACAAATAGTTACCAAAACATGCGTGTTCTAGAACGGACGACCGAAGCCTTCACAACAAATCAAACCATCACTATTGACGATGATGAGTAACAGTGCTTCGATCGATTAAACATCTCTATCAAGGTAAGTAAACGCTCTCTTTCCAATAGATCAAAAGCACCCACTAGTTGCGGGTGCTTTTCACTTGGTTCTAATCTATTCTATTTACAATTTGACTTACACTTCTTTTATAGATAGTACCCCTCTCGCTTATCATGCTAATGCTATGCGCTATACAAGGTCCATAAACACTTGATACATTTTTTCATTGATTGAATTTTCACCAGAAAATATCTCATCAAACGTATGATACGTGATCTCGTTTCGTTCCATTCCTAAGGCGACGCCATCAACACCCTCTTCAATCAGCTCAATCACCCGGTGCCCCATTCGACTAGTAAATACTCGGTCAAATGCACTCGGTGTCCCGCCTCGTTGAATATGACCTAATATCGTTGCACGGGTATCAAGACCTGATAAAGCTTTCAATTCTTTAGCCACTTCTTCTGCATTTCCAGCCCCTTCTGCGACAATTACAATGCTGTGAGACTTTCCTCGGTCAAAACCGGCTTTTAATTCCGCCGCAATATCATGTAAATTATACGGGACTTCTGGAATTAAAATCGCATCCACCCCGCTACTAATCCCCGCCTGTAAGGCAATATCTCCACAGTTTCTTCCCATCGCTTCAATCACACTTACGCGTTCGTGCGAGCTCATCGTATCACGTAAGTTTCCAATCGCATCAGTCACGACATTCAGCGTCGTATCAAAGCCAATCGTATAATCAGTGAGTGGAATATCATTATCAATCGTCCCTGGTAAACCAAAGGTTTTAATACCGTGTTTAATTAGGACTTGCGCTCCCTTATAACTACCATCTCCTCCAACCACAACAAGATAATCAATTCCGCGTTTTTTTAAGTTATCTACCGCAATTTCTTGACCTTCTGGTGTTTTGAACTTCTCCGACCGAGCGGATTGTAAAAAGGTTCCGCCCCGGTACAAGATATCACTAACATCCCGAGAAGACATCTTGAAAAAGTCATCATTCATTAAACCTTTAAACCCTCGTCTAACCCCGTACATCTCATGTCCGTGATGTAAGCCTGTTCTTACAACCGCACGAATCGCACTGTTCATTCCTTGTGAGTCGCCACCTGACGTTAAAATCGCAATTTTTTTCATATTATCTTCACCCTTTCCTTTGATACTTTTCCCTTTCCACGCTTGCATTAATCACGTTTATAATGAAATTACACAAGAAAAACACACCCTAAATTGGATGTGTTTTGTTATTTCTGTTCATCGTATGCTGTCTCTTCAAATTTCAACCCTAATTGTACCTCATCTCTAGGCACAGGTTTTTGAATAAGGTACCCCTGGGCTTTATCGGCGTAATTATTTCTAACAAACACCAGCTGGTTTAACGTTTCAATTCCTTCAATCACAACATCAAAGCCGAATAATTTTGCCATATAAATAATTGCCTCGACAAATTTCGCATCTATATCTTCACCGGTTGATTCTCGAATGAACGCTTGATCGACTTTAACTTGGTCAAAGGTAAAGTTTCTTAATTGGCTAAGACTCGAGTAACCTGTTCCAAAATCATCAAGCGACACTTTTACGCCAAGTACTTGAAAAGCTTTAATCTTGTCATGGGCATGAGTTACTTGATTTAAGGCAATCGATTCTGTAATTTCAATACAAATTGAATCAGGCTTTAGCCCTGATTCACGGATCAACTGACTAACGACATCAACGACATTAACTTGATTAAATAAGTGGTACGACATATTAACCGATACCTCGAAATCAGTGAAACCTTGGTCTTGCCAAATTTTTGTTTGGGTAAATGCTTGTTTCATCACTTGTTGATCAATCTGACTGAGTAAACCAAACTCTTCTGCTTCATTCAAGAAGTGAAACGGTGTTAACACACCTCTATCTTTATGCTCCCAGCGGACATGTGATTCAACCCTGGTGACTCTTATTTGAATAAATAAATGACACATATACTCAACATGCTCGGCGGAAAACGCAAAGGCACGTTTCATTTTTTTATTGATTTTATTAGGACTAGTGCTCCAGAAGTCCCCCCCTATTTGCGATATATTTTTCTAGCTTTATGCACTTTGTGAGACTAAGAAAATAACAACCGCTAAAATAATGATTACGACCGATACAAACACAAGTGCCGCAACTCTTGATACACTCGCAACCTGTACTTCTTTCCAGTTGATTGGCTTAATCCCCGTCAACCAAAACACTAAAATCGCCGATAGTAAAATCGCATGAATATTCACAAGAACAAGCAGGAGCGGGGTTATCACCATTCCCCATTCACCGGCGCCAATGATCATACCTAGTACGACTGTTGGTGGTAGTAATGCCACTGACACCATGACCCCAACGAGCGCTTCAGATACGCGCTTAACAAACGATAACGCGCCAGCTGAACCAGCCGCAAGGGCAATAATAATATCCATAATACTCACTTCTGTCCGCGAGAGAAACTCTGTACTTGAATGCGGTGCGCCAAAGATAACACCAAATCCAATCGCAATCACAAGCGGGATGACTATACCAAGAGTTGACGTTAAGAGTGAGCGGCGCATCAAGTTTAAATCACCAAGTAAGGCCGCAAAACTAAGTGCGGTAAACGGACCAATAAGTGGCGCGATCACCATCGCCCCAATCACCACAGCGGCACTATCATTGATCAACCCTGCCGCCGCAACTAGACTAGATAAAACAAGCATCCAGCGGTAATTTACACTGAAGTGACTAGCTGACTCTACAACGTTATACAACTCATGTCGGCTCGCACGGGTGATCTCTACACTGTCGTCTCTCTCTTCCTCTTCGTCCTCTTTAGCCTGGTCTTCTGTTTCTTTCTCTATACGAGGTAAGTAGGTTGAAATGTCATATAAGAAGGCATGTAACTCTTCTGAAAAGGTGTGTTTTGTCTCTAAAAAATCTAAAATATCTTCGGTGTACTGTTTTTCAACGAGAATTTTAAAAAGACTAATTTGGTCATTTGTTCGCGTGCGCCAAACATTAATGACTTTAAATGCCTCTGCTTTTTCTTTAAAGGCATCAACATCTTTATTTGGCACATATATTTCAATCATTTGTAATTCCATAACCATCCCCCGCTCTATTACTCCGCCGTGTCGTGCGCTTTAATATAATGTACCACTTCTTCGAGTGGCATCGGCCGGGCATAATAATAACCTTGGCCAAATAGACAACCGAGTCCTTTCAACGTATTTAAACTATCAGTATCTTCAATTCCCTCGGCAATGACTTGTAGGCCCAAGTTTGACCCAATAGCAAGAATGGTCTTTATAATATTGGCACTACGTGCATCGTCAATGGTGCGGACAAATGATTGATCAATTTTGATTGTATCAATTGGCAATTCTTTTAAAATAAATAACGAAGAATAACCTGTACCGAAATCATCTAATGAAATCTTTAAACCTAGCGATTTTAGTTGTTCTAACTTCGGTAGTACATCTGTTAATTCCATCATCACTGATTCAGTCAACTCAAGCTCAATGTACGTCCCGTCTAAGTTGTGTTTCTCTAATAAGAATTTCACTTGTTGACAAAAGTCCATTTGTCTTAATTGAACTGCGGAAACGTTGACAGAAACCACACCAAAGAACTGATAATCTCGTTGCCAGCGAGCAACTTCCTCCATCACTTCATCTAAAATATAGTAGCCTAATAGATTAATATGACCTGTCTCCTCTGCAATCGGAATCGCTTCTGCCGGCGAAATGAATCCAAGTGTTTCATGGTGCCAGCGAAACAGTGCCTCAAAACCGACTAAAACTTCAGATTCTAGCATAAATTTCGGCTGATAATAGACGCTGATTTCTCTGCGATTAGCCGCAAATTTTAACTCATTCTCAATCAATAAGCACCGATCTAGTTGGTGTTTTAAGTCTCTATCAAAGAAAAAATATTGATTATTACCGTTTGATTTAGCTTGATGCATCGCTTGTTCAGCCGTCTGAAATAAATTTTCAGCACCTTGCGCATCTTCTAGCGCTAAACTCACCCCAATACTTGCGGTCACGTTCATCTGTTTATTGTTATGTTTGACTGGCTCTGATATTGTTTCTGTTACTTGTTCAACAAAGATGCTTACATCTTTTTTTGATTTATTATAAACGAGTATCACAAATTCATCCCCACCAAGGTGATATAAAACGGTATAACGATCAGTGGTAAGGGCGAGTCGATTGGCTATTTCTTTTAGTAACACATCGCCGTATTCACGGCCTAAGCCGTCATTAATATTTTTAAACCGGTCAAGATTAATGACAACAAGCGCAAGTGTTTGGTGCAGCCTGACAATCCGCTTTAAAATATGAGGCAAATCATACATTAAACTTGTGCGGTTTCTAAGACCGGTTAGTGGTGTTAAGTAAATCCCTTTCTCATATGAGTTTAACAATTCTGCACTTCGTCTAATGACAATCAATTGATAGACAATTAGAATAGTAATTAACACACCGACAGTCACTGAGAGTGCATTCACGGTAGGTGAAACAACGTTGTGTGCTAACACGATAAAGGCTATAATCCAGATATAAGGCAGGACACTTTCTTCATGGTCAACTAATCGCAGCGGTCGCCAACTTACTTTTGCGGGACGTTTACGAGATAGGTAGGTCGCCGTGAGAATATTTAATATAGCATAAATCCATAACACATCAGTGAATTGCCCTACGACATAACTGTCTTCAATCGTTTGAAACACATAGAACATTTCCGCAAGTGCTTGGGTTAAAAAACCTATCACAAAAAATAGATGAATCCTTCGCTCATCTGACTCTATCGATAAAAAGTACAACACAATTGCCGCAATCATCAACAGCACACTAAGCAGTGGTTCAAACATTAACACCAAAAAGCGGATCACTGTCATATTACTAACGACGACGTACGGTTCAAACACATAATGAAACGAAAGCGCAAGAATAATTACAATAAGTGTGGAGATATGGAATAAGTATTGATAGACATGCGTCTTATTCCGAAACTGTACAATTTTATAAATGAGGGCATAGAACAAAAATGGATAAACCATAACCCATAATCCAAAGGATACCGGTGTTGAAGCGACGACTTCGCCTTGAGTAAAATCAATAGCCCAAACAAGATAAGATCCGATATAAAATAACATCGAGATAAATAGGGCACGCCAAAACGGCCAGTCATCAACCCGTTTTGTTTTGACTAGTTGAATAATCTGTATGATGACAAGCAGAGAAAGGCCAAGCGGAATGAACGAACCGATAAATTGTCTAACTACCAGTTGATCATGATAAATAAAAAAAATAAATTGTAGTATAATGACACTCATCATATTAAGCACCATTAGTCGTCTGACCATTCAACCTCGCCTCCTTCTTTTACACACGTTTAAGTCTAGATGAATTGTCTTTAGTAAACATTTACCCTATTCTCACATCGACTAGACATATTCGCTCATTTTTTTAAGCGGAAGCATTCATTTGTCATCAGGCATTTACTATTTTAGTTTAAAAAGGGGACATATTTATTACAATTATCCCCTTTATCTTTATTAAAACAGATGGCCTATTCATAAATTCATGGATTGGTTTACTATCAAAACTGAAAACATGATACACTTTACTTAATCAAATTTGTAGGAGGTTGATTTATGAGTTCGATTACTATTATCGCCATCGCAAAAGAGGCACGCGTTAATTACCTATCCTCATTACTTGAAGCAGATCCAAATGAAGCGCTTGTCAGAGAGTATCTTCACCATGGTGATCTATTTGTTATCAAGCGGGATCAACGCATTATTGGTGTGAGTCTCTTCACCTTTCCAAAGATACGTACGGTTGAATTAAAAAATATTGCGATTAAATCAACCATTAGAAATCAAGGCTACGGTAAGGCCGTGATTCAACAAGCGACAAAGTTATATAAACAAAGAGGCTACCAAGAAATGATTGTTGGAGTTGCTAATTCAAGCATTGACAATTTCAATTTTTATCAAAAACTCGGGTTTAGACTCGTCGATATTGAACCGGACTTTTATATTGACTACCCGACGCCTTTATACGAAAACGGAATCCCAACACGGGACCGCTTAATCTTCGTAAAAAGAATTTAACAACCGATCATTCATTATAAATGACTAGATGCAAAGGAGAAAAAAATGAAACGACAATCCATATTTGTTTGGGGAATTAGTATACTTTCCATTCTAATCTTAGCCGCTTTAATCCTTGTGAATAGACAACAAAACTTTAGCTTTTATGAATCAAAGGATGCACATAAAAAGGAGAGCCTCATACAAAACCAACTAACTGAAAACTTAACACTTGAAAATAGCGGCCAAAACTTAGAGCCTCTTACCTTTCCGTTAGAAGACGACGTCTTAACTCAACTATTTAACACAGAAAAAGAGATGTACATTAACGCGAGCTCACTCAATTTACGCTCTGGACCAAGCACAGACTTTGATGTTGTAAAAACTTTATTTCAGAATGATTCTGTCATTGTTGGTTCAACGATTACCTTTGACCAATTTGACTATGGTGACGGAGAGGTTGAGTGGGTTGCGATTAAAGTTGATGATGCTATCGGATTCGTGAATCCTCATTACCTAATCGAAAACTTGACTGCTGAAGAAGAAACGGAATTAAATGATACTGACAATAAAACATCTTCAAACCCGCTATCTTCACCAGCTGATACAGCGGTTAAACCTAATAAGAAACCGACCACCACAGAGTCATCAAATAATGCTACTAGTAGTGGATCAGAACAAAATGATGATTCAGCACCGGCAAACGATAATGAAACAAGTGGTGTGCAATTAGGAACTGATGATAACGCTAATGAGGAAGATGATGAAACACCACGCGTGACAACAAAGACTGATACAGAAACCGAAGTCATTTATCATAAAGTCATTGAAATAGAAAACCCCGACTTGTTAGAAGGAACCGTTGAACTCGTTACAGAGGGCGTTAATGGCATTCTAACAATTACCTATAAAAAAACTTATGAAGGTGATGAATTAGTTAAAATCGAAGAGGTCAATCGTAAGATCACAAAAGAAAAAAAAGATAAAGTTGTCCACATTGGAACAAAACCAGCTTCTACAGAAGAATGATTTTTGTTAACATTTTTAATACGGGTTGGCTTTTTTAATTACAAGCAACATTGCGTAAATTATTTTAGTGTTTAAACTAAACGACTAAACATGCGCTATTTCCCGGGCACTAGTTTGTAATAGTTGCCCTTAATTATATTTGTTTATGAAAGAGGCTTGATACTATGCGTTGCCACTGGGTAAATAATGACCCCCTCTATATGACTTATCACGACCACGAATGGGGTCAACATAAAACATCGACACAGGACTTATTTGAATCACTCACGTTAGAACTCATGCAGTCAGGCTTATCGTTTTTAACAGTTCTAAAAAAGCGTGATGCTTTTAAACGCGTATTCAATCAATACGATTTAGAAAAGTTAGCGGCCAGAACAGAAAATGATATCGCAGTATGGCTCACAGATAAAGCAATCATTCGTCATAAGAAAAAGCTTGAAGCTGTCGTTTCGAATGCGGCGGTTGTTGTATCAATTGAGCGTAAGCAGTCGTTTTATGATTATTTACGCGCTTCAATTGAGCGATTTTCACCAAACTTTGAGCTCAATGACGCGCGACTTAATCTTGATTTGTGTAAACAAATCGCCAAACAAATGAAACGCGATGGGTTCAAGTTTGTTGGCCCTACTACGCTTTATAGTTTCTTTCAAGCAACTGGCTTTGTCAATGATCATGATGAGGGTTGTGATTATAGGTAGACAGTAAGGAGGGTTTCATTTGATATCAGACTTTAAACAAGCCGTGATCAAAATTGTGGCAAGCACAAAACCTGGCGAATGGATTAGCTATGGTGATGTCGCTGTTCTTGCCGGACGCCCCCGCGCAGCACGCGCGGTCAGTGGTATATTAAAACGAGAAAAAGACACGCTCCCCTGGCACAGGGTTGTCGGTAAGGGTGGGAAGATTTCGATTAAAGACCCCGAGCTTAAACAAAAACAAATCACCAAGCTCCAACAAGAAGGCCTTAAAATTTCAAAAATGGGCCAGATTTCGAATAGTTAATGAACGATGAACACATCATAAACGTTAACAACGTGTAAATTCAATTTATAAGTTGTTAACGTTTTTTGTTTTACTTTTCTTAACTTCCCATTTTTGGTAGGTATTAAGAACGATGAATGACAAAACTCGATAAATTATATAATATTTTAGGCTAATAAGTTAAACTATTCTATATAAAGGAAAATTTTTGTGAAGAATTTATTTATTTTCATTTTAAAATTGCGACATGATTCGAAAGTTCTGATAGAATAGACATATCAATACTAACATTCATAAGAAAAGAGGAACAACATGAAAGGAACTGTCGTAAAAACATGGATTAACACCTTAACACGCGCCTACTCCAAAGAACGTATTCACCCTCACCTCAAAGCTGCAGGGATTGACCCAAACCAAACGATTTCTCCCATTGATAATATTGAAGACGATAAAATTTTCAACTTCATCAATCGTGTCGCAACTGACCAAAAACTCTCAACCGAGGAACTTTGGCTTAAGATCGGTGAGGATAATATTGTTTCCTTCTATCAAGGATTTGGTTCATTCTTTAAAAAAGATAATCTGTTTCAATTTTTAAGTTCGATGAATGATGTCCATCAAGTTGTCAGAAAACGCATCACTGGTTCTAACCCGCCTGGATTAGATTTAGAGGTCATCGGTTCACAAACGGCCAGACTCACTTATCGTTCAAAGCGAAACATGTATGATTACTTACATGGACTATTGATCGGTGCGCAAACACATTTTAATGAGGACGTAACGGTAAAAGAATGTGCACGTCGTGATAGCGAAATGGTTTTAGAATTAACATTCCCATATGTGATTAGAAAGAAGAAAAGCTACCGTTTCTCTAAGCTTCTATCACTTGGGTTCATTAAACGCCTAGATGTTAAAGTCAGCTTATTTCTAACAATCGGTGCGTTCTTGTTAACCTTTCTCCAACAAGCCTTTACTTTACCAGTTTATCTGTTACCAGCTGGTTTTGGCTTACTCAGTGTTTTCGGTCTTAACCAAGCGATGCGGCCAGTTAAAGCGGTTCGTGACAACTTGACGGATTTAAATAATAAAGCCTTTGTCGTAACGACAGATGTGAAGAGTGGAAATGATGAATTTGAACAACTGCATGAAGCAATAAACGACTATAAGCTTCATCTAAGTGAAGATTTTATTAGTTTTATGAGTATGACTGAGGAACTAGAAAACTTCAGCCTTGATCTCAATCTTATCTCTGAAAATATGAGTGAAACAAGTACCGATATTAGACAAGTCGTTGACGAACTTGCGACGACAAGTACGACTCAAGCAGAAGAAACAGAACAAGGCGTCAGTCAATTAGAGAGCAACATTGCAGCCATTACTACGATTACAGAAGCTGAATTAACCAGTCGCGATCTACTGACAGAACAGATGAAAAAAATTAAATCAGCCTTTAATAACCTAAATCAAACCAAGCGAGCCCTTGTTAAATCTCTTCATGTTTTTGAAGGCGTTAAAAATGAAAGTGTTACATTAAAAGAAAAAGGCAAAGAAATCGAGAAGATCACCGCCGTCGTCTCCTCTATTGCCGAACAAACGAACCTTCTCGCTTTAAATGCTTCAATCGAAGCCGCCCGTGCGGGTGATATGGGGAAAGGTTTCTCAGTTGTTGCTGAGGAAGTTAGAAAATTAGCCACAGAATCTAATGAGGCGGCTGAAGCGATTCAAACGAATCTTGGCTCGTTCCTAGCTGACCTAGATGTGATGGTAGGTGGCTTAACTGATCAATTCCAAGCCATTGGCAACGAAACAGAAACGATGAACGAAGCGATTTCAGAAACAGAAACGTCATATCAATCAATTGATACCATTGCGGAGAAAATGATGGCCACCACCTCGCAGCTTGAACAAGAAACAAAAGCGATTGAACAGCTGTTTACGACAATGGAATCACTCGCCGCTATTGCGGTGGAAAACTCTGCTTCAACAGAAGAAGCAAGCGCAAATGTTCAAACGTATACGATGGAAATTCAAAAACTTTCTCAAGAACTTGACCAATTTAAACAACTCACCCAAAGCTTTAAACAGGAACTACAGACGTATCATTATTAATACAGGTTATATCTCATTTCCTTACACAACAAACATCCTTCTAAATTAAAATTTAGAAGGATGTTTGTATTTAACATTTTATATTAGGTCTTCACTCGGAACAAAGGTAATCATATCACCATTTTCAATGCTATCCAGTAGCGGAAGATAATCGTCGGCTATTTGCCCAATCACATTCACCCGATGATTTTGAACAAAATCCGCTCGTGTGATCTGGATTTCTCCCGAATAGCGTAAGTAATATTTGTTATCCATCGTAATAGTTCCACGCGGTCGACTTAACGTTGCTGTAGGCTCAATGATTGGCCCTGATTTGGCATACTGTCTTGATTCTTCTAAGCGTAATAATGATTTTGGCGAGTCTGACCGGATCGTAAACGATTGATGATATAGGTCTTTATTATTTAAGTTTACCGGAAGCTGTATTCGACCTGTTGTCTCAAACTCTCGAATCAATTGATACTGTTTTAAATCAAGGGTTACATCTCCAACAAAAACATAATCTAGCTTCTCGTTCTTAACAAGATCTAAATAGCTAACATAACTCGGTACATAACGATGTTCCTCTAGTGTTGGTAAACCGAGATGCAGTGGTCCACGCTTATTATCGCCCGGAATAAAGGCGAGTAACTTTGCACCTTGTTGCTTCAGTATGTTATTTCGTTCTTTGAACTGTTCTCGGTCTAACCCTGTTTCAGGTCGTGGATAAAAATTATGCATACATATTGGCGCCTTCAAGTGATCAACTACCAAGCGTTCTGTAGATGCATTAAAGACAAAATTAAGTGATGATGTCGCAACGTCTGCTTGAGTAAAACCATCATCTAACCGAAAATAATCAATCTGTAAGAGTTTTTGCAATTCCTCAAGTGAAGATACATTAAAGGTTGACAGCGATGACCGTGAAACATCGCCAATCACGATAAATCCTTTTCCTTTTAGCCAATGACACATTGACATGACCGCTTCTTTATATGTGGCTGATACTTCCTCACTCATATGCAAGGAGGTGAAGACATAAACGTCTTCACCTGTTATTTGCGTTAAAAAAGCTTGCTGTTCATCAAAATGGCTTACGTAGACAGAAAACCCTAATCGTTTAGGCATCTTGAATATCCTTTTGTTTTATAAAAACATAAGTAATAATGAATCCAGCAATGTAAGAAATAAAGATACCAATTGTAAAGTGAATCATTTTATCTGCCTGCATCAATGGAATAGCGACTAAACCAGATGGTCCCCAAGCATTAGCCATAACATTGGTCATCATAACATACGCACCACCAAACCCAGCGCCTAATCCAGCCGTGATAAACGGTTTACCTAAAGGAAGTGTCACACCATAAATTAATGGTTCGCCAATCCCTAGGAATCCAGCTGGTAAAGCACCTGCGATTACTTGTTTTAGACGATGATTGCCCACTTTTTTAGCAATCAAGTAAATCGCAATGGCCGCCCCAACTTGACCAGCACCAGCCATAGCTAATACAGGGAATAGTGACACACCACCAAGCGCTTCTAGTTGAATTGCATAAATAGGAATTAAGCCATGGTGTAAACCAAGTAATACCATTGGTAAAAATACCGCGGCTAACACATAGCCAGAAATTACACTAACAACAGCATTCTCAGAGCCAATAATAAGGCTAAGTGCATCGACTAACCAATCAGACAGAAAGCCTGAAATTGGCATGACCACAAAGATTAATAATAACGCTGTCGTAAAAAGAGTCACAACCGGCGTCACGATTAAGTCGAGGACATCAGGCACACGCTTACGAACATTACGTTCAACGACAGAAAGTAAGTACACGCCAAAGATTACACCGATAATACCGCCCTTACCTGTTGTTAAAATAGAGTTAAGCGGTTGGTTAGCATCATATAACCCAAATAATATTGAAAGATCAATGATTGGACTCGCAATAGACATTGCTCCGATCATACCACCGAGCGCTTCAGTTGCACCAAATCGCTTGGCTGCATTAACACCCGTATAAATGGCAAAATAGCCTAAGAAACTTGTACCGATTAAAGCAAAAATAAGTTGTAAAGCTTCAAAGAATTGACCAGAAATAGCTCCTTCTGAAATTAAGGTGCCAAGTAAACCACTAAATCCTTGGAAAATACCTGCCGCTATAATAGCTGGAATCATTGGAATGAAAATACCGGCAATTGTTTCAAGAACATGTTTTAATTTAGACTGTTTTTGTTTGTTTTTTACTGCTTGTTTATTGTCTTCCCAGTTGTTTTCAGATGATTGATCCGCTGGTATTTTATATTGGCTGACTAGTAAATCCGCCAACTTTTTCGCCGTTCCTGGACCAACCACAACCTGAAGCGTTTCAGCTTTGACTACCCCCATAACACCATCAATAGCATTCAACTGATCATAATCAATCGCTTGATCATTGCGAATACTTATACGTAAACGTGTCATACAGTTTGTCGCAGAAGAGATATTCTCTTTTCCACCAATAGACTTTACGATTTCTTCAATAAGTTGTTCATTTTTAATCGCCATAATAATCGCTCCTTTAGTTTGGTAACGTTTGTCGAATATGTCCGTTTGTTTCTGATAGTGCTTTAACAGCGACTGATTGATTTACGTTTAATAGAATCATCGTGATCGCTACTTTAACTTGTCCTTGACTTTCTTTTAAGGCTTTTTCAGCGACCTCATCGTTTACTTCGGTCGCTTCTTTAATAATATTGAGTGCACGACGTTCTAATTTTTCATTACTCCGTTTAACATCAACCATTAAGTTCTCATACACTTTTCCCATCCCTATCATCGATACCGTCGACAACATATTTAAGATTAGTTTTTGTGTGGTACCTGCTTTTAAGCGCGTTGAACCTGTTAGTACTTCTGGTCCTGCTTCCGCTTCAATTGGAAGCTTTGCTTCTTTGCCAATCGCACTTCCCTTATTACAGCTAATCGCGATTGTATGTGCTCCCACATCGTTAGCGTAACGAAGGCCACCAATCACGTATGGGGTACGACCACTCGCCGCCAGGCCCACAACGACGTCATTGTCAGTCAGATTCAAATGAATGAGATCCTCTTTACCGAGCACCTCTGAATCTTCTGCCCCTTCAATTGCTTCTGTGAAAGCTTCTTTTCCACCTGCAATTAAGCCAATAACCATCCCGGGATCTGTCCCAAAAGTCGGCGGGCATTCCGCTGCATCTAAGACGCCAAGGCGCCCACTCGTCCCCGCTCCCATATAAATTAGTCTCCCTCCACGATTAAATCGTTCGACAATTATTTCAATTGCTCGTTCGATGGCTGGAATTACAGACTGAATCGCTTGTGGTACTAATTGGTCTTCATCATTCATAATCGTTAAAATTTCTCTATAAGATAACGCATCAAGATCCATCGTACGGGGATTTCTTTTCTCTGTTGTTAATTTGGTTAAATCCATCCTCATTTGTCCCCTTTCTAATTTGAGTTTTCTCTAGTATTTCCAGTGATTGCTCATACTCTTTATTTACATAGGCTGTATATAGAATATCAACTAAATTGAGTTGAGCTATTCGTGACGCCATAGCGCCACTTCTAAAACTGTATTCATTTGCGGCTACATAAAGCTGTAGATCTGACTTATCAGCAATGGGTGAATGACCAAACTTCGTAATTGAAATAGCTTTTGCTCCATTTCGTTTTACTTCATCTAAACATGTCACCATCTCATCTGTTTGACCTGAATAAGATATGACAATGGCGATATCACGCGCGTTCATGTTTTTAGCCATCAATAATTGTGTATGCCAGTCCTCATTGACATAAGACATTTTGTTAATCCGGGTAAATTTTAATTGGGCATCTTTTGCGACAATTAATGAGGCACCCATACCAAACAGGACAAGACGATCAGCTTTCATCATCCACTCAAGACATTGGTCGACAATCGCTTCATCCAATAAATCTCCCGTTTCTTCCAGTGAGAGGATATTCTTATGTGTCACTTTATGAATCACATCACTAAGCTTATCTGTTCGTTCTACATCACTGATCTCTTTTGCTTTATAATGATCCCTTACTGCTAATTCATACAACAAAGCTTTACTAAACCCTTTAAATCCTGAAAACCCCAACTGCTTACACAACCTAATAATTGATGATGGTGATGTAAACGTCGCTTCACTTAAAGCATAAATCGTCATGCGACTTACCTTTTTAGGTTCGGCGAGGACAAAATCAATAATGGCTTGTTCTGTTGTAGTTGCTTCTTCTCGGTATGTTTTCATCCGAATCGTAATAATTTCCATCGAGGAGCGCTCCTTTAATTCACATCTTACCACTATAAAACATAGTGTCAATAAACCGCTTACTTTATGAAACATTGTACCATACATTGATAGAAAACCGTTCGTTTCAGCTCTTAAAAATGAAACAAAATATTCTGAAAACGAATGATAGCGTTAAAATACTCGATTATTTCAACATGCCTGTTGTACGCTTTGTTTTAGCTCGTCTATTTAGTTTCACTTAAGGTGGACGAGCACAGAATAATCGAGTATAGATACAATTGAGCTACCCCCACCTAATATTCTCACGAATGTTCGAGGGAGGAGATCACGCAAAAACAATCATGCAGTCAAAAGTAAGACATAAAAGAGAGCCTACACATCGATTGGACGTGTAGGCTCTCTTTTATGTTTGTTCTCTTTACAACACTTTTACTGCATATCTTCTAACGCTTCAGGGTAGATAACCGTATCATAGACATCACCTGTTGCTTCATCGATATAATCAAACGTTACTGACTGACTATCAGTTGTGTTATCAAACGTTTGATACATCACGCCACTAATACCAAGGCCTAAAATAAACATCCCTTGTAAGCTTTCTTCAAATTCCACTCTTTCAACCGTAATTTCATACATATCATAATCATCATTTACATCAATCGCTTTAACTGCTGAAATTGTGTCATCTGATAAAACATCCTCAATCATCTCATCAATACCTTCAGCTAATTCTTCCATCATCTCATCATATTCTTCTTTTGGCATCTCGTAGACGAGATCACCGTCATCATTAACTGTTACCTCTGCTTCATCATCTACTTCCATCTCGGCCATAATTTCTTCCAATTCGGCTTCTGAGAAGAAGGTTTGTGGAATAACGACTTGTTCGGTTTGATTACCACATGCGGTGATAAATAGCATTAGACTGCCAACTATAAGCACACTGATTAACTTTTTCATGTCTTTTTCCTCCAATATGTAAAATAGAATCGTTCCTGTTCATCTTAACATAACTTTCACTTTTTTTACATCCCTATCCATATTTTGTTTTTGATTAACAACTGTTTTACCATTAAGGAAATCGATTGCATTATATTTTACGAAATAAACATTTTATTAGCTGAACTTAAAATCTATTATTGTTGATAATTAGCTTAGTAAATCGCTTACTTTTTTTCATTTTTATTAAGTTTTATGCGAAATCGCTTTCATTTAAAGTTGTCTTGTTGTATGATAAAAAGAGAGATTAATCTGGAGGAGGAATCACCTATGGGAATGCCTAAGGCTGTCCTATTTGATTTAGATGGTGTCATTGTCGATACCGCTAAACATCATTTCATTGCATGGCGTGCACTGGCACGTGAATTAGGATTTGAATTTACTGAACAAGATAACGAACGTTTAAAAGGTGTCAGTCGGATGGACTCATTAACTATTCTACTTGAAGTCGGTGGCTTGACGTTACCTGAAGATAAAAAGAACGCACTCGCTGCCAAAAAAAATGATCAATACGTAAAAGCGATTAAACAAATGGATGCATCAGAAATCTTACCCGGTGTCACTGATTTTTTGAAGGCGTTAAAAGAAGCCGGGATTAAAGTTGCCCTTGGTTCGGCAAGTAAAAATGCCCCGATTATTTTAAATCAAATTGAGCTATATGATGCTTTTGATGCGATTGTTGATGGCAACGTCATTAAAAAAGCAAAACCCGACCCTGAAGTCTTCTTAAAAGGGGCTGAGTTACTTGGTGTTGCCCCGCAAGATTGTGTCGTATTTGAAGATGCCCAGGCTGGGATACAAGCCGGGAAAAATGCTGGCATGTATGTCGTTGGTGTTGGTGATGCTAATGTCTTAACCGGTGCTGATGATTATGTTAGTGACTTATCAGAAATGACACTCGAGCGCCTCAAGTAATAAAAAAACTATCATTTTATAACAGCGATCACAGATTAGGAGGAATTTATTATGAAACCTTATTTAAAAGAACACCCTTGGTCAATTATTGAAGAGGGTTTTGACAAAACAAAACATGAAATCTCAGAAAGTGTGTTTAGTATCGGGAATGGCCATATGGGGCAACGTGCGAACTTTGAAGAATCGTATACTGGTTCATCCCTACAAGGTAGCTACATGGCCGGTGTCTACTACCCGGATAAAACTCGGGTCGGTTGGTGGAAAAACGGCTACCCTGAATACTTTGCCAAAGTACTTAATGCCACCAATTGGATTGGCTTAAAACTTGTCATTAACGGCACCGAGTTAGATTTAAATACTGCCGAAGTTTTAGACTTCACCCGTGAACTTAATATGAAAGAAGGCTACCTCTATCGTACCTTCACCGCTAAACTTTCAAACGGGAACACTATAAAAGTTGAAGCGACCCGCTTTGTCAGTATTACGATGAAAGAAATTGGGGCGATTGAATACAAAATTACACCGGCTAATTTTGACGGTGAAATTGACATTACCTCTTACTTAGACGGTGATATTATTAATAGCGATGCCAACTATGATGAAAAGTTCTGGGCTGAGGTTAATCAACAAGCATCAGGTAATGAAGCCCTTGTCACAGTTAAAACAAAAAAACTTGATTTTTACTACACATCTAAGATGCAAACATTTGTCGAAACAGATGGTAACATAATTAAACCAAATGCAACCTCTACCCGTGAAAAGTATGCCGATGTCACTTTCCAAGCACCGCTGACACAAGGAAAAACAACAGTGATTTACAAATATGCGGCAAATGTCACCAATCGCGATCACGACAATGATACCCTCGAAGCCGTCGCAACATCAAAATTAACTGATGCGGTTGCGATTGGTTTTAGCGCGTTAAAAACTGCCCAAAAAGACGCGTGGGATAAGAAATGGCAAGACAGTGATATCGTCATCGAAGGTGACGTCAGTGCCCAACAAGGGATTCGTTTTAACATTTTCCAAATGAACCAAACGTATACCGGTGAAGATGCCCGTCTAAATATTGGTCCAAAAGGCTTTACTGGTGAAAAATATGGTGGTAGTACTTACTGGGACACAGAAGCTTACTGCTTGCCGTTTTATCTTGCGACGGCGGATGAACGTATTCCGCGTAACTTACTTGTCTACCGTCACAATCATTTAGAGAAAGCAAAAGAAAATGCGAAGAAACTTGGTTTCACTAAAGGTGCTCTTTATCCAATGGTTACAATGAACGGAGAAGAAAGCCACAATGAGTGGGAGATTACATTTGAAGAAATTCACCGTAATGGGGCGATTGCCTATGCGATTTATGACTATGTAAACTATACCGGTGATAAAGACTACATTGGTGAATTGGGGATTGAAGTTCTCGTTGAAATTTCACGTTTTTGGGAAGAACGCGTTCACTACGTGCCGCGTAAAGATGTCTACATGATGCATGGTGTGACGGGACCGAATGAATATGACAACAACGTCAACAACAACTGGTACACCAACCGAATTGCCAGCTGGACGATGTCTTACACATTGGAATCACTTCGTGATTTAAAAGCGTCTAATAAAGAACTTTATACGAAATGGATCGATCAGCTTGAGCTTAAACCAGAAGAAACAACCAAATGGGAATCGATTATTGACAAAATGTACTACCCAGTGGACGAGGCATTAGGTGTCTTCTTACAAGCAGATAACTTCTTAGATAAAGAGATTATGAAAGTATCAGACTTAGATCCAAAACACTTACCACTTAACCAAAACTGGTCATGGGACCGCATCTTACGCTCTTGTTTCATTAAACAAGCCGATGTCTTACAAGGGATGCATTTCTTGAATCATAAATACGACCTAGCAACCATCAAGCGAAACTTTGACTTCTATGAGCCAATGACTGTTCACGAATCATCGCTCTCACCATGTGTACACTCAATTTTAGCCTGCCAACTCGGTTATCAAGATAAAGCGTATGACATGTACTTACGCACGGCTCGTCTTGACTTAGATAACTACAATAACGACACCGAAGATGGTTGCCATATCACCAGTATGGCCGGGACATGGATGTCCGTTATTCAAGGCTTTGGTGGCATGAAAGTCATCGATCATGAGTTACACTTACGCCCGTTCATCCCTGGTCAGTGGGATAGCTTCTCATTTAAGATTGTCTTTAGAGGGGCACGGCTCAACATCCGTGTAACCCAAACGCAGATTGAGGTCACAAATGAAACAGCTGTTGATCTTGATGTGAAGATTTTTGATGAAACCGTACACGTTTCAGGTAATGATACCGTCACAGTTGCAACAAAATAACTAACATAAAGACATAACCAAATATTATACAACCATAAAAAACAAGCCTTAAACGTTGACTTCTAAACGCTTAAAGGCTTGTTTTTCATTTGTTGGTCTTTACTTAATTTAAACGTTCGTCTTATTGAAACCATTTGTTGAAACTACCTTATCATTTTAAAGAAATAGACCCGAAAGCCTGAGTTTTCCTTACTCCTGCCTTTAGGTCTATGATTATTTAGGACAATCAAGTTTTATTTGATAAGAAGGATTGGAAGTCTTTAAAAGTAAGTGGCCGGCTAAAGTAATAGCCTTGAACATAATCACAGGTCGTTGTTTTTAAAAAGTCGAGTTGATCTTTTGTCTCCACACCTTCAGCGACAATCGATAAACCCAAACTCTCACCCATAGCTAGGATCGCCCGCACAATCGCGGTTGTCTCATCTAACTCACGAATAAAAGATTGATCAATTTTAAGCTGGTCAACCTTTAAATGATGCAATTTTTCAAGTGAGGAATAGCCCGTACCAAAGTCATCAATCGAGATGTCAACCCCGTAGCTTTTAATTTGATTAATCGTCTCTTTGACGCGTTCAGAATGACTGACGGACGTTTCCTCTGTTACTTCAAGTACTAACCGGTCCTGTGGAAACTGAGTCTCTTCCAAAATTGCTTTCAAGGCAAATGGGAACGTTCGACTTTCGAGCTGTTGAATCGAAACATTGACCGCTAACTTAAACCGGTCTGACATCATCTCAATCAAAGGTCCTATATCACGACAAGCCCGTCTTAACACCCACTCACCAATTGAAAGGATAAGGCCATTATTTTCTGCGATTGGGATAAATTCACCTGGTGACACACGTCCAAGTGTCGCATGACTAAAGCGAAGCAGAGCTTCTGCCCCAACAACGTGACCTGTTTGTACATCAATCACTGGTTGATAATGTAGGGCGAAGTCTCGGTCAAAATCGGCTTGTTGGAGCGCGGTTTTCACATTAAAAGCGCGATTCATCTTGACCGTATGGGCCTCATCATAAAAGGCGAATGAATTCCCCTCTTGTTTTTTTGCTTCAAGCATCGCAATATCTGCATGCATCAGTAATTCATTTGCCGTTGCCGCATCACGCGGATAGGAAGCAATACCGACACTACACGTCACAAGCAGGTGGTGATGACCAAGGTCTAGCGGAATGATAAGTTGATCAAATAAACGCTGAATACCTGCTTCACAACTTCCTTGTTCTTGGTTAGGCAGGACAATGACAAACTCATCCCCACTGACACGTGCCAACATTGCTAAAGGGAAACTGCGCTTTAGTTTATCAGTAAAGGCGATTAGTAACTTGTCTCCTACTTCATGCCCTAGATTATCATTGATCGCTTTAAAGCGATCAATGTCCATATATAACAGGGTCAGCGTCTGCTTATCTAAGTCTGTAAGCCCCCTGTCAAGATACTGCGCAACATAAGAACGGTTATACAGACCCGTTAAGGTATCTTTTGTTTCGAGTACATCGATTTGCTTTTCATGTGCTTTTGCTTCTGTGTTATCAATAAAAATACCAACGAAACGAACATTCTCACCTTGTTCATTCTTAATTGAAAAGATTTTTAAAAACTCAGGGAATACCTCACCGTTTTTACGACGATTCCAAATCTCACCCGTCCAAGAGCCATAAGTCAAAATATCTCGCCACATCTTCTCGTAAAATGGCTGATCATGCTTACCGGATTGTAGTATGCGCGGATTAACACCTTTCACATCGGCCTCATCATATCCAGTAATCATCGTGTAGGCTTGATTAATCCATTCAATCTCACCTGTCGTGTTGGTGATAACCACACCTTGATTGGTGTTCTCAAGTACTGACGCCAACATTTGATTATACGATTTCATTTCTTGTTCTTGGCGCTTGTCAATATAGATCGCACAGGTCGCCACTAAAAACTCATCAACATACACAGGCATTGCCACCATTTGGATGTCAATCACGTCCCCGTTTTTTACTTGTCTGTGACTATTTTGACTGATGACGATTCCTTTTTCTATCATCCGCTTATTTGATCGAAACATCGCGTTATGTTCATCAGGATAAATCAACTGTTCGGGTGTATGTCCAGCCGCCTCTTCATTCGTATAGCCAAATAATACTTCAAAGTGATGATTTACTTTATCAATTTGGTAGTCACGGTTCATCATCATAATCGCATAAGGTGACTGTTCAAATAATGTCTGAAAAAAAGCGTTATGTTCTATCGCATCTGTAATATCTGTTACGAGTGAAAACAACAACGTTTCATCATGATAGGTCACTGGAATACTATTGATTTTCACGTCCCGAATCTCACCACTACTAAGCTGGTGCTGAAAATGAAAACGTCGCTCCTTTTCCCGCTTTACTTCGGTCATCTTTTGTTTGACGACTGCTTTTGATAGCGTGTTAAGATCAAAAATCGTCATCGCTTTTAACGTTCGTTTATCATAGCCATAAAAGTTTACAGCCGTCTCATTCACATCAATAATTTGTCCATCTACCGGCCGAATAATTAACACTGGTAAATGGTGTTGTTCAAACAATGTATAATAGAAACTTTCTGCATCGTTTACGTCTTCTGATTGGATCCTTGGCGACATCCTCACACCTTCTTTCTTATACTCTTATCAAACTATAATGATCTCGCTTACTTATATTTCCCCCATTATAACACGGCAAGTAACTTTAGTCCTAGTATGGATTTTAGACTGGCTTCCTCTTTTCACTCGTTGGTTTTAAACATAAGAAAAGCTCGGCTAGGCCTCGCCCTTTTTGGGCTAGAGGTTAGCCGAGCTTTTCAATTCTGGATTTTTATAAGTGATGCCATGAAGGCTT
>NZ_FOXC01000042.1 GCF_900115605.1 Halolactibacillus halophilus | reverse complement strand
ATTGGTCATAAAATTATCCTCCATTTCAATAAAGTTAACTTTATTGTAAATGGAGGATGGCACGTAAGGTATATACTCGTTCTATTGGCGCTTACCATTAAAAAATAAATCGGTATAATGACTCATTATATATCAACAATAATAGTGTTTAACCAAATAATTGCTATTTCAATTAAAAACGTCTAATTATAGTTAGCTTTAACTGCTAACATGAAGTAGAAAAATTACATCAGTTGAAGAGAAGTAGTTTTCACAAGAGACTAAGTAGGGGTTTTTTATGACACAAGAATTTACGGATAAAGAATTGAAAAGTCAATTAAGTGGCCATTCGAAAGAAGCAGAACGTTTACTAAATGATGAAGATAAAATGGAAAAGTTCTTAGAGCGTATGGAACGAAAGCTTCAAAAAGTACCGATGGTAGGCAATCAACTATCGAGTATTCCGATGTTAATTTCGCTAGTTCGAGCCTACATTAAAAAAGAATATCGAGAGATCCCAATCGGTAGCATGATTGCGGTTGTAAGTGCACTGCTTTATTTTGGTTCACCAGTGGATTTAATTCCTGACTTTATCCCGGTTGCGGGTTATTTAGATGATGTGGTGGTTATTGCCTTTGTCTGGCGATTGATAGAAGATGATGTAGCAGAATATAAACAATGGCAAAAAGCTAGTGGCAAACGTGTTCTCGAGGATGAGTAAGTAAATAAGACATACAAAGCTAGATGGCTTTGTACGTCTTATTAATTCAATGTTTTTGATGAAGCTGGTATAAGATAAATGTTGACGAAAGAAGAAAGGTCTCATATAATATAGTTAGTTAAACTAACTATATTGAAGGAGAATATAATGACAATCTATCAAAGTATGGATGTATTAGGACGATTTTGCCGATTAAAACTGGCCGTCAAACCGGATCTACCCTTACGCTCAAGTGAAATGGGGGTACTCATTTACTTATCGAAACAAACAACTGATGTCACACCGTTAATGGTGAGTGAGTTTTTGCGGGTAAAAAAACCATCGGTGACACCACTGATTCAAACCCTGATAAAAAAAGGTTACGTGACGAAACAACGTTCTCAGGTTGATAAAAGAAGTTACACACTTCAAGTGACAGAGCGAGGATCTCGTCTACTTGAGGAAGTAGAGGCGGATTACTTATCGTCAGTTTTAGTGATTAAAGAAAAGCTTGGAGACGATCAATTTAATGAGTGGATTAGATTAACAGAACAAGCAAATCATATACTAGAGGAGTTGGCATCATGCGAGTCTTAGTTACGGGTGCGAGTGGGAACGTTGGCCGATTTGTCGCGAACGAACTACTACTGTTAGGAGAAGATGTTGTCGTTGCGGGAACAAGTAAACAAAAACTTACCGAGTTATTCGGAAATGATGTTGAAGCGGTCACGCTTGACTTTACCCGCCCTGACACATTTAAAGACGCAACTGAAAATATTGACCGGGTCTTTCTTATGCGGCCCCCTCACTTAGGAAAGGCAAAAGATATGTACCCGTTTATAGATCACTTATCAGAACGGTCGTTACAACTTGTTGTCTTCTTATCGCTAATGGGTGTCAGTCGTAATCCGTTCCCACCACATTACCGGATTGAGAAATATATTGAGCAAAAGCACTTACCCTATACCCACGTGAGACCAGGTTTTTTCATGCAGAACATTTCTGGTGTTCATGCAAAAGAGATAAAAGAACAGAACAAAGTATGTATCCCAGCAGGTAACAGCGAGACAAGCTTTATCGATGCGCGTGATATCGGTTTAGCCATCGCTAAGATACTTCATCAACCTGAAAAACATCATGATAAAGCTTACACCTTAACCGGTAAAGAAGCACTCACGTATCATCAAGTCGCTGATATCTTGAGTAACGTGACAGGCAAAAAAATTAATTATGAGAAGCCAAGTATGTTAGCATACCGAAAATACTATATCGAAGAAAGACAATTAGATCCGACCTATGTGACCGTCACGATGATGTTGTATCTAATGACCCGACTAGGTACGGCGAAAGCTGTGACAGCTGATTTTTCAGAACTAACAGGAAAAGAACCAACGTCATTTAAACAATTTGCGTTAGACCATGTGGCTGCGTTTAAGTAGACACATAGTCTAACACTTATTTTGGTTGTTTTATGAAATCTCTCTCTCCTCAATCATTCGTGAGAATGTTAGGTGGGGGTGTTTTAATAATTCTGATGTGTTAAGGCAGCTTACATTATTGGCGCAATTTTAAGATGAAGTTTAGAAGGTTCAAACCTAAATGGTGGGTAGTTCATGAAAATGGTAGAATTCAAGTCACGTGCATTTCACCGAAAATAGTGAAATTAGTAAATGATTCGCTGTTAAATGAAGAATATTCTATCAAGACCTGTTGGATATGATAAGATGAAAATGAATCATTGTTTAGTTGTGTAGCTAGCAGGTTAAAAATAGGTTAAATAAGGTGATAAGATGAAAAAATACAAATGGATCGTTTTGTTTATAAGTATTCTTGTTGTAAGTGTATGGCTCTATAGAGGCAATACTATGATAGAAACAACACAATTAACAATACAAAGCGATCACATACCTGAAGATTTCGATAGCTTTAAAATCGCGCAAGTGTCAGATTTACATAATGCTATGTTTGGTAAAGATAATCAAAGGTTAACTAAAGCAATAGAAAAGGTTGAGCCTGATCTTATTGTTGTAACGGGTGACGTAATTGATTCAAGACGTACCGATGTCGACGTCGCTTATCGCTTTTTTGAAGCGGTAAAAAACATTGCACCTGTCTATTATGTCACTGGTAACCATGAAGCAAGACTTGATTTGTATCCAACGTTTCAATCAAGGATTGAGGACATAGGTGTACAGGTGTTAAAGAATACATCGATTGAGCTAACGAAAAATAATGAAACAATCACATTAACAGGTGTTGATGACCCATTATTTCAACAAGATTCAACTGAAGAAGCGACTATGATGAATCAACTCGACCGTGCTTTACCTGAAGCGAGTAATTACACGATTCTTTTGTCGCACCGACCAGAACATTTTTCATTATATGAACAAGCAGGTGTAGACCTGGTCTTTTCGGGTCATGCGCATGGCGGGCAAGTGAGGCTGCCATTTATCGGTGGATTAATCGCCCCGCATCAAGGATGGTTGCCTGAGTATACGAGTGGTAAATATGTAAGTAGTGAAACGACAATGATTGTTAGTCGCGGGCTAGGGAATAGTTTGTTTCCCATCCGTGTGAATAATCCGCCAGAACTTATCGTAGTAACACTGACCAATCGTTAAGACATGAATAAGTATAATAAAAAGGACAGCTTAATATAAGACACTGCAACAACTTAAGTCCTTTTTCGTTTTATGGCGAGAAGACGCCCACCTTATACTAACGTATTAGAGGAAGGTAGCTTCTCGTTTTAAAACGAGAAACAAAAAACCAAGGGAAATTGTATCCCTTGGTTTTATATCTGGATTATTTGTCTTAAGTGGGTAAATTGTCTTCACAACCGGTAGGATCACTAGGTGAAAAAATCTCAAGCATACAGTCGACTTCTTTTTTTGATTTTGCTTGTTTCGGATAGACGAGATAAAAAGGTTGATGAACCTTAAAATCAGACAGGGTGATTGTCGCTAATTCACCTGTTTTTAATTCATTTAACATCGAGATATGATATAAAAAACCAACGCCATCATTATTTTTAATGTAATTTTTTAGTAATTGAATGTTGCCAATCCGATTGATCCGTGTCAGTTGGTGAAGGGATTGTTTTGCTTCGGTTAATTGATAATCAATCGCATCACTTAGTCCTGCGCCTTCTTCGCGCAGCAGGACGCGTTCGTGTTTTAAATCATTTAGTGAAAGGGTTTGATTAGCTAAATGATGTCTCGGTGAACAGGCGAGTGTAACTTCATCTTGATAAAAGCTTACTGCGGTTAAGTCATTAGACTGAACAGGCCCTGATAACAGAGCATAATCAATTTTTCCATCTTTTAATAGCTGGAGAAGTCGTTCACTGTTTTCAACCATTAAATTAATCTTCACACGTTTTTCCTCACAAAAAAGACACGTATGCTCAGGGATATAGTACTCACCAATCGTTCGGCTTACCCCAATCATAAAGGACGGAATCTCCTCACGTTCTGATAAAGTATCAAGTATTTCAGAAATTTCCCGGTTTAAGACAGTGACCTGATCTTTTAAGTATTTTCCTTTTTGCGTGAGTTTAAGGGTTCGATCTTCATATTGAAATAACTTTACTTGGAGATGTTCTTCTAAGTATTGAATATGTTTGGTGACGGCTGGCTGAGATAATGCCAGCAGCTTGGCTGCTTTCGTGTAATTCAGTTGGTCGGCAAGTACTAAAAAGGTTTTATAACGATAGTCTAACATCGAACCAGCTCCTCTCGTAATCTATAAGCTTTTTAATCTATTGTTAATTAATCATAACAAATGATAATAATTCATAAGCAAAAATAAGTATTCTTACCTTAACTATAGCATAATCTCAAAATGAAAAGCGATGTTAAGTTTACAGTAAACATACAATCTTGAGGTTGAGAGAACGGGTAAGACTGAAGTATGACAAGGGTTTTACTGACTAAATTAACTTTAACCGTTAAAAGGTTTGTGAATATTATTACAATATTTCATACGTAAAAGTCAGTTATATTCATTTTTGTTATAGTGGTATTCTTATTCTTCATTTCACAAAACCTTGATATTGCGATTATAATTAAACTTGTTAAAGACATCACAAACAAAACAAATGAAGAAGTTTGGAATATTTTTTTATTATTAATTGTGAATAAATGAGCTTATTGGTTGTTGGTGTCATGATTAAGGTGTTTAATTAAAGGGAGGAAAAAAATATGAGTTTAGGACAAAATAGTGAAAAAGTAGCGTTTTTAGAACCAGAATATGAACGCACGTCTTACACACAGCCGGTGCTTGGGTTTATCTTATTAGGGTTAATGGTTGTGTTCGGCATTTATCTTGATGGCTTAAAAACAAGCTTACCGGTTTATTTAATCGCAGGTGTGTACTTAGGGTACGTACTAACACGCGCACGCTTTGGTTTTGCGGGTGGGATCAAGCGTATTTATATGCGTGGTGAAGGTAGTTTAACAAAAGCATTAATTATTCTTATTTTAGTAACGGCCTTTGTGACAATGGGCTTGCAGTGGAAGGCAGCAGCTGATGGTTTGTTGCCAGCTTATTTAGCTGGTGATGGTGAAGCATTTATTCCAGGGACAACGAACGTTTACTTTACTAATATCGCAACCGTGATTGGTGGCTTTATCTTCGGTATGGGGATGATGCTTGCGGGTGCGTGTGGTTCTGGTACGTTAGCCGACTTTGGTGAAGGTGCTGGACGTGCGATGATCGCCTTTGTCTTCTTTGTCCTCGGTACAGCGCCAGGTCACTACTTACGTCAAGTTGTGGATGGCACGGCGATTGGTCAAATTGGGGTACGATTACACTTCCCACAAGTGATGGGCTACTTCGGTGCTTTCGCTTTGACCGCGGCTTTACTCGGCGTCCTTTACTGGATTACAGTAAAGTATGAAAATATGCGTAAAGCTGAAGGGACTTACATGGATCCTAAAGGAGACTATGAAGACTTTGAGAAACCACTTGATCAATCTAAAAAGACAACCTTCTTTAGTCAACAAACGTATCATAAATTATTTATTGAACGCTGGGGTTTTAAACTTGGTGCCTTAGCTTTAGCGATGGGGGCAATCTTCGTTCTCGTAACAACAGATAAAAACTGGGGAGCATCGACAGCCGTTCTCACATTAAATGTTTGGTTCTTTGATTTATTAGGGTTTGATTTTAATCCAGACTATTTCGGTTCGCACTTAGCAAAAGTAGAAGCGGGATTATTAAGTGATGCGGGAACGATTCGTAACTTAGGATTATTCTTCGGTTGTACGATTTCATTCTTATTAGCAAAACGGTTTAAATTTGATTTTAACTTCAATAAAAAAGATGCCGCTTATTTTGCCTTAGGTGGTCTAATGTTAGGTTTTGGTGCACGTTTTGGTTTAGGGTGTAACCTTGGTGCGATGTATGCAGCCATCTCAAGTTTTTCATTCTCGGGTTGGGTGTTCTTACTTGCGATGACACTTGGTGGTATTGCAGGTATGAAATTATTTGCCGGTAAAGTTTGTATTTTACCACATCGTATCGGGAAAAAATAAAAGTATAAGAAGCAGATGAAATGATTATTGGTCATAGTTGACCGCCAAATTCAAGGAGGAATTATCATGGGTAAAAAAGTATTAGTTGTCGGTGGTGTTGCAGGTGGAGCATCTGTTGCGGCGCGTGTGAGACGTTTGGATGAATCAGCAGAAATTATTATGTTTGAAAGAGGCCCGTACGTGTCATTCTCAAACTGTTGTATTCCGTTCCATATTAGTGGGGACATTGAAAAGTCACAAGACTTAGTTTTAATGACACCACCAGAATTTGATAAGCAATATAACATTGATGCGCGTGTCTACAACGAAGTTGTTGGGATTAATAAAGAAGAAAAAACAGTTGAAGTGAAAAATGTTCAAACTAATGAAACCTATACGGAAAGCTATGATGTCTTATTCCTAGCACCAGGTGCGGTAGCACTTCGCCCACAAAGTATCGAAGGAATCAACGATGAGCATGTATTTGTCATGAAGACAGTACCAGATGTTGAAGCACTAACAACCTACGCAAAAGACAATGATGTGAAAGATGTGACTGTTGTCGGTGGTGGATATATCGGTTTAGAAGTGGCTGAAAACTTGAAGTATGCTGGCTATAATGTGACATTAGTAGAAGCACAAGACCAAGTTATGGCACCACTTGACTATGATATGGTTCAAATGATCAACCGTGAAATCATGAAAAATGATGTCGATTTAGTCTTAGGCGATAGCGTTCAAAAAATCGCAAAAGACAAAGTTATCTTAGCTTCTGGTCGTGAAATTAATGCCCAAGCCGTTGTCATGGCGATTGGGGTTCGTCCGGAAAACACACTCGCAAAACAAGCGGACTTAGCACTTTCAGCAAGTGGCGCAATTAAAGTAAATCATCACTATCAAACAAGTGATCCTAACATTTACGCTGTCGGTGATGCGATTGAAACAACTTGCTTCTTTACTGGTCAAAAAACACAATTAACCCTCGCTGGTCCAGCTCAGCGTCAAGCACGTGCAGCGGCTGACCATGTTTATGGCCGTACGTATGTGAACACAGGGGTCATTGGTTCATCAAGTGTTAAAATGTTCGGTATGAATGCGGCTAATACCGGTCTTAACGAAAAACAATGTCAAGCACGTGGAATTGACTATGATTACAGCTATGTTATTCCTAAAGATAAAGTAGGTTTAATGCCAGATGCGGAAAACTTATTCTTCAAACTGATCTTCCAAGTACCATCAGGTAAGATTCTTGGTGCCCAAGCTGTTGGTCGTGGCAATGTTGATAAGCGAATTGATGTCATTGCGACAGCAATTATGCTAAATGGTAACTTAGAACACTTAAAAGAATTAGAATTAACATACTCACCACACTTCTCAACCGCAAAAGATGTTGTCAATCATGCAGCGCTTACGGCGTTAAATATCTTAAACGGTGAAGTGAAAAAAGTACCTGTCACAAAAGTACGTGAACTTGTAGAGTCAAACGCGATGATTATTGATGCACGTGAGGAAGGTGAATACGCACTCAGTCATATTAAAGGCGCTGTAAATATTCCACTTAGCCAGTTCCGTGATCGTTTGGATGAGATTCCAAAAGACCAACCTATTTATGTTCATTGCCGCTCAAGTCAACGTAGTTACAATATGGTCCGTGCGCTCGGTCAATTAGGCTATGACCATGTCTATAACTTAGATGGTTCATTCCTCGGAGTATGTGAATATGAATACTTCAACGATGTTGTATCTAAACGTGAACCAATTGTTACGGATTATAACTTTAACTAAGACTTTTTAAGAGGCATAAAGATAGCCAAACTTTTTAAAAGTGCGTGATCTTTAGCGGGAAGAATATTCTTCCCGCTATTTCTAATTTACTGGTGATAAAAAATTGATTTTTTCCTCGAGTTGTATACCTCCACTTGTAATAAGATGAAAACTTCTGGTAAGCTAGAGAATGATATAATGAAAATAGATTATGAAATATTGGAGGAAAACTATGAATGTCAAACAGTCAAAAAATCCATTTGAAGTAACCTTGACCTTGATGACATGGCTGATTGTAATTGTGTTATGGTTTATATTTACAAATGTAGGTGAGATGTCGTCACTTCTTTTACCATCCCCGCAAGTGGTATGGCAGACGTTTATGAATATTGTCCAGAACGGTTACGGAAATGTGAGTCTATGGCAACATCTTAGTGATAGTTTTGTAAGACTTTTTTGGGCGGTCAGCTTAGCATTTATTACGGCCGTACCATTAGGCCTCATGAGTGGCTATTTTAGTAAGTTTAAGGCGATCGTTGATTCGATTGTGCAATTTTATCGTCCCATTCCTCCGCTAGCGTATTATGCGCTCTTAATTTTATGGATGGGTATTGATGATGGTTCGAAAGTGACATTACTTTATTTGGCAGCATTTGCACCGATTTATATTGCTTGTGTGGCAGCAGTAAATAGCGTCAGCCAAGACTATATTTTAAGTTCAAAGTCACTTGGCGCAAGTCAAAAGGATGTCTTTACTAAAGTCGTGTTACCAGCATGTATGCCAGACATCTTTACTGGTCTTAGAACAGCGATGGGCTTTGCCTATACGACCCTTGTTGCGGCTGAAATGACAGCGGCCACAAGCGGGATTGGCTGGATGGTCATTGACGCGTCGAGATATTTGCGGTCTGACGTGATGTTTGTTGGGATTATCATTATGGGTATTACGGGTATTATTATGGATGGCGGCTTGTTGCTGCTTGAAAACAAATTAGTATTTTGGAAGGGAAAAGATTAATGATGAAAAAAACGATACAATTAATGTTAGTCATGTTAATAGGGGTTTTGGTAGTCACCGCATGTGGCGATGATGCCTTAGAAGGTAATGAATCTGGCTCGGATCAACCGGAAGTTGTTAATATCGGTTATTTACGCGTACCAAACGATGAAATGGTCGCCAAAACAGAAGGCTATTTTGATCAATACTTTGCCGATTTAGGTATTGAAACCAACTTTGTTGTCTTTGACTCAGGCGTTGAAGCTAATCAAGCGTTCGCATCAGGAAGTGTTGATTTTGCTTCAATGGGTAACACGAATGGGATCATTGCTCTATCTCGTGGGTTAGATGTGGAACTCGTTTGGCTACATGAAATTCTTGGTGAGATTGAAGCGTTAGCTGTTCGTGACGGTGCCGGGATTGAACAAGTAGAAGACTTAAAAGGGATGAAAATTGCGACAACGTTTGCTTCAACATCACACTATAGTTTATTGCAAGTATTAAATGATGCCGGTATTGCCGATGATGTGGAGCTTGTTGATATGAAGACTGTTGATATTGTGGCGGCTTGGGAACGCGGGGATATTGATGCAGCGTACACGTGGCAACCATCACTCGGTAGATTATTAGAAGACGGCGAGATGTTGATCTCTTCTGAACAAGCAGCTGAAATGGGACATAAAACAGCCAACGTGTTACTTGCGCGAAAAGGCTTTACGGAACAATACAAAGGCTTAACAACGGATTTTATTGCCGCACTTGTTGAAGGTGGGAACCTTTACCGTGAAGATAGTAAAGTAGCATCTGAAAGTGTTGCCGATCCGTTAGAAATTGCACAAGAGGAAGCTTTAATGCAAATGGAAGGTTCCGTTTGGTTAACCCCAGAACAAGAAGTAAGTAGTGAGTATTTAGGAACATCAGAAGAAGCAGGTGACTTCTCACGTGTCATGAAACAAACGTCAGATTTCCTACTTGAACAAAGCTCGATTTCAGAATCACCATCACAAGAAGACTTTGATGCGTTTATTAATCCTGAATATATTGAAGCTTACTTAGCACGTTAAGAGACTATACGTAAGGAGTTTTCATAATGACAAAAGAAACACCTTTAATCGAACTTAATCATGTAAGCATGGATTATGGTCAAGGAGCGGAATCAGTCCTTGCCTTAGATGACATTGATTTAGAAATACAAAAAAATGAATTTCTCTGTATTTTAGGTCCATCTGGTTGCGGAAAAAGTACACTGCTTAAAATCATTGCTGGTTACCAACAGCCAACTGAGGGTGAAGCAACGTTTCAAGGGAAGGTAATCAAAGGACCGGATTGGCACCGGGGGGTTGTGTTCCAATCGCCTACGTTATATCCCTGGCTATCAGTAAAAGATAATGTTGGTTTTGGTCCAAAGGTCAGAGGAGTTAAAAAGGATAAGATTGACCAAATAACGGATCAATTCCTTGATCAAATTGGGTTATTGAAAGATAAAGATAAAGCGGTCTTTGATCTTTCAGGTGGGATGCGTCAAAGGGTAGCCTTAGCACGGGTGCTTGCGAATGAACCGGAAATGATCTTAATGGATGAGCCGCTCGGTGCACTCGATGCACTTACGCGTCTGAATATGCAGAAACTTATTCGTGACCTATGGCATAAAAATAAAAATACAGTCATGATGATCACCCATGACGTTGATGAAGCACTCTCACTTGGTACGCGTGTGATTGTGATGTCAAAACAGCCAGGAACGATTATTAAAACGTATGATTTAGATTACACCTATCAAGCGCTAGAAAAAGATAATCACCGCGTGAAAGTAGATGAACAATATTTAGAGATCAAAAATGATATTTTAGATTTAATTAATGCCGATTTAAATGAAGCATAATGTATATTTATATTATTAAACAGTCTTGATGCCTCTTTAGCGAGAGCATCAAGACTGTTTTTGTATTAAAAAAATCTACAGGAGGCGCTGCACTTACTAGAAAAAGAAGCGACCGCATGAGTGTATGTGGAAACGCTGTTGAGCTATGTTTTTAGTAACAGTGATGCATTCACAAAACATGATGAAGATAACAAGGTTGAAGATGTAGAAGTAGCAGTGAAATATCAGTCTAAATGAACAGTAACGGTAGCTAATTAGGTAAAACAAGGTCAAGCTTAAGCTTTCATTAACGCAAATAGAAAGTAAAAGAGGATTCGCCTTCTGGGGTGAATCCTCTTTTAATTATGCAAACGAGTCTCGTGAACCTATTTATACGCCTTACTATTTTCCTTTAAAAATCTTTGGATGAGAGCCTGTGCTTCTCTAAATCTCAAAGTCGTCTTTCTTGTTTGTTCTGAAGAGATTGGCTCAGACAGATCATTCAGTAAGGGGGGATTTCCTTCTGCTTGTTTGGGGATATGGAAGGTATACTCACCGAAGCGATAAAGATATAAATAATCATCATCCATTTCGTGATAGCCGAGATAGATTAGTTTTCCTTGCGCGGCTAAAATTGCTAATGTCTTATCTTTTAATTTATACAAGTTCTGTTGCCGTGATTTTTGACTCTGTGTTGTCTGGTGATCGCCAAGTAAGTAGGCGAGATTTTTCGCATCGCGGCTTTTTTTAGCGGATTTGTTTATAATGTATAATGCCTCGCTCAATGTTTTGTCTGTCAGGTGGACATGTTTGATTTCTACATGACGCTTCTTGATTGGGATAGCATCTTCAATCGCATATAAATTAAATGTTTTGTGGCCGTGTGGTGTGTAGAGACTTACTGTTCCTCTTACTTTAGTCTGTTCGGTGATTTTTCGGTGGTGGATTTTTAGAAGGGTTGTTTTCGTTGCTAAATGGTCGGGGATCTGTTTGTAGTGTTCCATCAATATACTCCTCTCATCGTTATGTTTAAGAGTATATCAGAACGAGTTAAGTCAAGGAGACAACCGAATGGAAAAAAACAGTGATCTATAAGTTGGAAAACAATCAATAATGGCGTTTTTTTGAAAGATGATGACGTTTTCAACATGAAAAAACAATCACACTAAACCGTATGATTGTTTTAAATGACGTCATTAATTTTTTACTTCAAACAATTCTTTCATGTTATCAGGAACGCGAATCACATTCACAATCTTGAGCTCTTCCTCATTGTCGAGTTGAGGCTTAAATTCAATCAGCAGCATTTCGCCATTATCGAAAGTGAGCAATTCATAGTTTTTAAAATTAGCGCCTGATGTCGACAGCTCGCCAAAGCTTTCAAATGTTTCCTCAGAAATGACGTCTTCTCGACCTTCTGAGAACAACGACTGGAAATAATCATAATTTTGACTGTCGATGTGTAATTTCATTAAGTGCGCCGTATTCATTGGTGTCGTCGGTTTCATTGGTTGGTCACTGCTACAAGCGGTGAGCATTATAACTGAAAAGATGAAAACAAGTTTCTTCACTCATATGCCTCCTTATGTATTTGTGGTTGATAAATATTTACGTACAGTCTGCTGAACGGCTAGATGGCACGTGATTCTTTGGTGAAGGATCTCACGAATAATGTACCGGCTAAAACAGCCAATATCATATGTGTTTCAGGAATGATCAGTACTTCAAGGTATAAAGGGTGATCCAAACTAAACCATTCAATCCAACTCGTCGCAGGGATAAAGACAAAGACCATTAATACTGCTGTCACAACGAGTAATGTTGATTGAAGCTTTATTTCACCTTTAAATAGACGAGATAGCCCTCTATATTCCATTAATGCACCAAAAAGAAACGCGTAAAGGGACATGACAATCAGTAGCGTTGATAAATTACTGGTAGCTTGATTTGAAGCTTGTTCAACGTCGGTATAGGTGACAATCATTAACCACAATAACACAACCATACCTGACACAATTAAAACAGCGGGCAATACCTTTTTCATCAAAACACCTCCAAAATTAATAATTTAGAAAATTAAAGCAACAAAAGAAAAATCAATATTTTCAGTCTAAAGGAATCTATCATATTTGTCAAAGGTTTACATGGTTTTTTTTGTTAAAAAGTTACCTTTATGTTAAGTGTGTCACTTAAACCTTTTTTAATGGTATCGGTCATGGTGCCATTGAGTGGGGCCTTTAATTCTTTCGTATCATCAAGCCAGGTAGTTATTTCTAACCACCATTGGATTTTGGTCAAGATCAGGAACAGCTGCTGGTCGGTGATTTTTAGCTACGTTATTTTACTGCCGTTATACGTCGCGAAGCGATAGTCCTTCCCGTCAAGGTGAAGATGACATAAATGCCCGATAAAAGACAGTTTAAATAACGAAATTGTTGCGACACTCAACATTAAGTTCGTTTGTTTTTTAGGGAAGTGATTGGCTTGTGCCCAAATGTATTTTTCAGGGAATGAATGCCCCCAGTCTTTTTCGAGATAGCCATGATCCTGTTTAAATATTAGGGTATGTCCGCTTGCATCGGTTAATGTCCCGTTAACCTGGTGATGCATACTGATGACCCCGTGTTTACATGCCATCTTGACAGAACGTGTTAAGGCTTGTACACTGTAATTAAAGATTACAATTGTAAACGGAAGTGGTGATACAATGACAATTGAAATGGATAAAGACATTACCAATGCGGAATGGGAAGTAATGCGCGTCGTCTGGGCTCAAACAGAAGTGCCTTCTCAAGTTATTATCGATGTTTTAATGGATAAACGAGGGTGGAAAGAACCAACGATCAAGACATTAATCGGTCGGCTTGTAAAAAAAGGTGCGTTAAAAACAAGAAAAGAGGGACGGAAATTTCTTTACTCAACTGATATTAAAGAGGATGCATTGGTCAATGAAACACTCGATCACTTTTTTCACAACATTTGTAGTAAAGATATTGGTAAAACGATTGGCGTGTTGATTGACGAGGCGATATTAAGCCATGAAGATGTTGCTTTATTAAAAGAAAAACTGATTCAAAAAGAACAGGTCGCCTATGATACAGTGCCTTGTAATTGTGTGAAGGGCCAGTGTCAATGCCAATGCCAGCGTCACGGATAACCAAAATCATATCATTAAATTGTCGTAGAGTGAGAGAAACTAGTATTTCTAATAGAATGAATGACACCCAAGGAGGAAACCAATATGACGAAAACAATCTTTAAAGTAGATGGTATGAATTGTATGCACTGTGTAGGAAAAGTAGAATCAGTCCTCACAGACCAAACAGGTGTAGAGAAAGTGAAAGTAAACTTAAAAAAAGGTGAAGCCAAAGTGAAATACGACGAATCAGCTGTAACCACTGATCAGTTAATTGAAAATATCAAAACAGTAGGCTACACCGCTACGGCAAAATAAACCAACCATCATCAATGGTTAAATACAATGATAGAAAAAATAAGAGAGGCGTTAAGTCACTGACTGACGCCTCTCTTATTTTGTGTCATCTTTTAACTAACAACTCACATATAACTTTATAGTGTATTACCTTTTGCAGGAATCGGGTGGTCTTTTAGTAGCTTAGCGAAATATAAGGTGTTATAAACAAGCATTTCGATGTGCTTATTAGTAAAAGCATTCTCACTTGCTTCACCGTCCAGATAAGAAGGACCTGGTCCTGCTTCTCCAACCCAGTAAGCATCAACGTTTGGTGGAATGACAAAGCCGATGTGACTTAGTCCATAAAGAATCGAAGCGGCCGCATGTTTGGCACCGTCCTCATTACCTGTAATCACAACACCACCGACTTTGTTGTAATAGATTGCTTGCCCCTTGTCATTTGTATCACCACTCGTGCCGTATAACCGTTCAATGGCTTGGGTGGCGAGACTACTTTTTTCACCGAGCCAAAGTGGGGTACCGATTAAGACAATATCGGCTTGCTTTACTTTCTCTAATAGCTGTGGCCATTCATCGCCATCACCCTCATCTCCAGTGACACCGTAATGAATATCGTAATCAGCTAGTCGTATGCTTTCGGTTCGTGCTCCTTCTTGTTCATAAAGCTTTTGGGCCTTCTCGTATAAACCTTGTGTGTGTGATGGTTCTGAACTGCCTTTTAATGAAGCGTTGAGAAATAAAACTTGAATGTCTGTCATGTGGACCGTTCCTCCTTTTAGCTTTTAGTATTTATATTCCACTTCGTGCTCAACATTAAACGTAGGATGGTTTTTAGTGTTTAAGTTGTTAGCTTTTATGTCTAGTTTAGTTTTTAGAGAAGATTAACATAAACCTAGTTAAGATAAGTAAATAGACCGGGAAAGGACTGATTGTAGATATACTCATGTTAAACCAAAAGAACAGTAGCATAACTGTTATCCTGAGATAAGTACGAATTATCAAAATCCTGAATTTATCTTATGCTTTTTGAGGAAGAAGGAATACGATTGACGAACATTCAAATGTGTATTAGAATGTAATTAATCAAATAATTGCTAGCGTGCTAAAGCCATCAGTAAGCGGGTGAAAATTATGATACATATTGGTTTATCTAGTTTTGGCGACCATCCCCAGCTCTATTTACCAGAAACAAAACCGAACGAACGTCTCGCAGATTATGCAAGCCATTATTTACTTGTTGAAATAGATAGCACCTATTATGCAATTCCACGTCTGGCACAAGTAGAAAAATGGGTCAAGATGACACCTAAAAAGTTTAAATTCATCATAAAAGCTTACCGCGGCATGACAGGTCATGTGAAAGACGATGAGCGTTACGCATCAAAAAGCGAAATGTTTCAAGCATTTCGCGAGGCGCTTTCACCATATATTGAACATAAAAAGTTAGCCTATGTGTTGTTTCAATTTCCACCATGGTTTGATTACCGAAAAGATCATCTTCTCTATTTGAAGTATGTGCGTCAAAAGATGAAAGATATCCCAGTAGCAATCGAGTTTCGTAACCGGACGTGGTATGACGAAAAAGTAAAGCGAGAGATGCTGCAGCTATTAAGGGAGTTAGATTTCATTCATACCGCAGCCGATGAGCCACAGATTGGTGACGGCTCAGTTCCGTTTGTTTCAGATGTTGTCAATGAGACGTTGTTTATCCGGCTTCACGGTAGAAATAGAGCCGGCTGGTATCGACCAAAGGACAGAGAAACAAATTGGCGAGAGGTCAGATATTTATATCGCTACAACACTGAGGAATTAACAGCATTTAAAGATCTAATCTTAACGAAACAGGCGGAAGTGAAAAATGTGTATGTGATTTTTAATAATAATTCAGGTAAGGACGCTCATAGTAATGCGTCTGAGCTAAAGCGGCTATTGAACATTGAAGAAGAAGGGCTCTTGCCATCTCAATTATCTTTGTTTTAATGAAGTATGTATTATTTCTAACGACATAGGAAACAGAGTAAATAATACAATGATACGTGTGCGTGTTAAAACGTTATGAAAAGAAAGGAAGAAGAGTTATGGGACATCATCACCACCATCATCATCACGAGACAGGTAATATTAAAGTCGCATTTTTTCTCAATCTCAGTTTTACGATCATCGAAATCATCGGGGGATTAATGACGAACAGTATGGCTATTTTAGCCGACGCTTTGCATGACTTAGGTGACTCGTTATCGCTAGGTATTTCTTGGTTTTTAGAGAAAGTATCTGAAAAAAAACCAGATGAGACATTTACCTTCGGCTATGCGCGCTTTTCTTTATTAGCGGCTTTTATCAATAGTATAGTATTGATTGTCGGGTCGATGATTATTTTATATCATGTCATTCCAAGACTATTAAACCCTGAACCTGTTGAAGCAAGTGGAATGTTGCTGCTATCGATTCTGGGTATCGTGATGAATGGTTTAGCGGTGTTGCGACTAAAAAAAGGTAGCTCAATGAATGAAAAAGTTGTTACCTGGCACTTGATGGAGGATATTTTAGGTTGGGTCGTTGTCTTAGTTGCGAGTGTAATTTTAATGTTTGTTGATTGGCCTATTATTGATCCGCTACTCTCACTCGGTTTGACCCTGTATATTTTATATAATGTCGTCGGTAACTTAAAAGAGATCGTCGGGATTTTCTTGCAGAAGACACCGTCAGGTGTGTCAAAGAGCGAACTTAAACAATCACTTGAAGAAGAACTCAACATTCATACCCACCATTTACACCTTTGGTCACTGGATGGGGAGAGAACGATGTTGTCGTTGCATCTAGAAGTTAAAGATGATTTAACGACGAATGAACTCATTGAAGAAAAAAGTCGGGTCAGACAATGGCTCAATGATCATGAAATTGATCACGTCACGTTAGAGTTAGAATTTGAAAAAGAATTCTGTGAGGCAAGTGATTGTGAGTAAGACTGAAGAGTCATGGATAAAATTCTAAATAACTAGATAAAAGCGGCATTTCATACAAAAATATGAGATGCCGCTTTTTATGTTTTTTTCTCAATTTTTTGCAGAGCGAAAAGCGCTCCGCTTGGAGCGCATATGGTCCAAACAGCATTTAAGATTATCCAAGGACTTCATTAACAAAATAATTGGAACAGCAAAAAGCATATATTCGTGCGAAGCTTTCAGATGAAGAAGCTGGTAAGGTTTATGGCAAAAGAAACATTAACGTAGAAATAGTATTTGAATGCTTGAAAGCTATTTTGGGTTTCACAAGATTTTCTCTTCGCGGAAAAAACGCGTAGAGAATGAATTAGGATTTGGATTATTGGCAACCTTTTTCAAGGATGAAATTACTAAAATAGAACCGGATGTGATCTTCTTATCAGAAAAACACATCCGGTTTTCACGTCATATTTTCGAGTTTTACCTCAGACTCTTTTTAATTACTCAACTTTCGCACCCCAAAATCGGCAGATAGGCCTTGATATAACTAGGTAAGGCATCAAACCATTGTTGGAGTTGACTTTTGATAATATTTTGTATTTTATTATTTGTTTGTTTAAGGGTATCTTCAAGAAGCTCGAAGAGCTGATATAATGCATGAGCCCAATCAAGTTCATTAATTTCGT
>NZ_FOXC01000058.1 GCF_900115605.1 Halolactibacillus halophilus | reverse complement strand
CTATTATCTTAACCCTTTTCCTCAATAAATTTCAACTCTTCATAACGTTCCAACCCTTGGTATATCAACGAAAATTTTATACTTTCCTATACTATCAAAAAAGAGGGCAGAAGGCCCTCTTCTTGCTGACATTGACACTGTCATTTGATTGATTCATTAACCACGGGATTGAGATTTACTCGACAAACGTCATCTCCGGCATCCGCTCAGTATAATGCTGTTTTAATTCTTGTTCAATCGCTGCATGGTTTAAAAGCAGATCATCTGTCACATTTGCTAGTGGATGAACACGGTACTGTTTTGGCACGGATTGATTAAAGTGAACATAGGTCAACAACATTTCTGGTTCTTTTAGCTGAATATTATCCCCTGTTTTTTCAACCGTGACATTGACAATTCCACCGAGTTGACGGTACAGTTCGTCTTGACCAGATAAGAAGTTACCAAGTGAATAAATGACAAACCCTCTTGTCCCGTCTTCGCGTTCAATCCATTCTGCTGGTTGTAAGACGTGGGGATGATGACCAAAAATAATATCAACCCCAGCATCAACCATCCGCTCAGCCAACCGTTGCTGTTCGTCATTCGGGGTACGCTGATACTCTTGTCCGAAGTGAAGGTGCATCACGACAACATCCGCTTGTTCTCTCGCAGATTCAATATCTTTTAACATACGTTCTTCATCAATTAATGACACAAGGTGTGATTTCCCGGTTGGAACCGGAATACCATTTGTGCCATAAGTATAGCCTAAGAATGCGAAACGGATGTCATTCTTTTCAACGACCCGTAACTTGTCTTCATCTGCTTCATCTTTATAACTACCGACATAAGGCATATCTAACCGGTCCCAGTGCGCTAACGCCGATTGGATTACTGCCTCCCCGCGGTCGAGGGTATGATTGTTCGCAAGTGTCACAAGATCAACACCCATATTTTTAAGCGTATCTCCGACTTCTTTTGGGCTATTGAACTGTGGATACGTCGATAAACCGTGACGAACACCACCGATCATCGTTTCTTGATTGGCTGTTAGTAAATCATAGCGATCGAGATACGGCTTCATCCCTTCAACCATCGGCGAAAAATCATACCCCTCTTTAACTTTCGCATCGTTATAAACACGTCTATGAATAAGCATATCACCAAATGCCCCGATACGGACTGTTTTAATAAACAACTCATCCTGTGCGGCTTTTTCTTTTTCTATTACTGGTAAACCAACACATGTATCTTGCGCTGTCCCTTCAAATGGCTCACTACAGCCAGACAACACGATTACAAACAACATGATGCTTATAAATGAATGTACTCTGTTCATATTTATGGCCTCATTTCAGAAAAATCGTCGTGCTTCTTTTGTTTCTTTTCCCTTTTTCTTTTCTCTTTAAGCGATAAAAGTTATAATAGATGTATAGAGCTTACATAACAACCGAAAAAGTAAATAGGTCATTTACCCATCAATTATATTCATACAATAAAAGTACCGACAACGTTACATGCAGACACGATAGACTAGAGGGGGATAACCATGATTAGAAATAACTTAATGCGCGCCATTACTTACGCAGCCAATAAACATAGAGACCAAGTAAGAAAAGTCGATAAGACCCCGTTCATTGCTCACCCTTACCGAGTAGCGATGTTACTACAAGAACATGACTGCGACGCAGAGATTGTCATTGCAGCACTTTTACATGACACCGTAGAAGACACAGATTGTACATTTGAAGAACTTGAGCACTTATTTGGTAAGCGTGTAAAAACTTATGTGGATTATGTCACCGAGCTTGATAAACACATTCCGTGGAAAGAACGAAAAGAACACAGCATTAAGTCGTTTAAATCTGTTCCTTATGATGTGAAGTTGCTCATTGCGGCCGATAAAATTGATAACTTACAATCGATGATCGACCTAGAAATGGTTCACGGCGAGGCAATGTGGCACAACTTTGTCGGCTCAAGAGAAGAACAAGTATGGTATTATCAAGAGATCTTCACGTCAATTACGGATAACCTATCAGATGAGGAGTGGCATCCGCTCTTTTATCTGTTTCAAGCGTTACTAGAAAAGTTTCAAGAAGGGGACGTTTCCCAGCACTAAAAACCTTAACATAGTCAATAACCGACATTATTTTTCTTTAAGGAGATGACCATGCGCGGCTATATTATCAACTTATCACTCAATGACACTGACCCACTCGTTTACCGGCAAGTCATTTTACCGGAACGGACAACGTTTAACCGTCTACATGATACAATTCAAAACGTGACGAATTTTTTAAGCGGTTATCCTTATTTTCACCGGCATCTTTATACGTTCGACTTATCCGAGGAAGACCAAGTCGTAACCAACGATGAAGAACGCTATTTAGAACATAAAGATTATCTAAAAAACAAACAATGGTTTGAAAACCGACTAAATAATATACCTCCAGCCATGCGAAGATATGAAGAGAAAAACTTAGCGTATTTGCGCAAGACCGTAAAATTACCTGAACGAAACTATATCGATCACTACCTCGAAAATTATAAAACAATGACGTATTTATATGATTACGGCGCAGGATGGGAATTTACCATCACCCTAGAAGCAGTTGTTGATGACTATTATTTTGGTTATCCTACTTTACTAGAAGCAGAAAATGACGCCCCACCTGAGGATGTTGCCGGTACTGAAGGCTTCTATCGCTTTTTAGAAGCTTATTATAACCCTTCAGATCCTGAGCATAAACAAGCCCTTATTTTCGGGAAAAAGAACGGTTTCCGACCACTTGATTTTGATTATATTAACGGAGGGCTTAAAGGCATCAAATACCGTAAAACCGATTGGGAGCATATCAACCATGACAATTACAACATTATTGGCCCTCGCTATATAAAAAATTAATCAGAATAACCTTAGCTATTTTTAATTATGAACCGATACCTTTCATGAAGAGATGACTACCCTGTCATCTCTTTTTTTGATACATTTGATAGCGATGCGTGATAAATGAGCAGCACTATTAACAATTTATCCCTTACATAATGATATCTTAGCGTATTTTAGACGATAGTCGCCGATATTTAACAATACACGAGCTATACCAGTGAGAGACAAGCTGAGCCGGTTATATTCTAAAATAGCGGATTTTAGCCGCTTTGAATATTCATAACAATATACGTTAACATTATTAACGTGAGTGTCGACGACAAGATATTGACAATCTATAAAGAGAGACAACTATATCTTGTAGGCACAAAAATACAGGGAGGTAACAATCACAATGAAAAAGATGATCAAAGGTTTAGTATTACTCAGTATATTAGTATTTATCACCGCATGCGGTGGTGGAGATGAGGAGTCAGGCTCATCACTTGATGCATTAAAAGAACAAGGGTATGTGACAGTTGGTTTTTCCAATGAGGCTCCTTATGCATATGAAGAGGACGGAGAATTAAAAGGTGCGGCTTATGATATCGCAGCGGCTGTCTTTAACGAATTAGGCATTGAAGAAGTACGTGGCTCGCTACAAGACTGGGGTCAACTCGTGCCAGGCGTGCAAGCGGGACAATTTGATGCGATTACAGCTGGTATGGCGATTACACCTGAACGTGCCGAGAACGTCTTATTCGGTGAACCGGAAATGACTTACGGTGAAGGTTTGGTCGTTGAAGCAGGTAATCCACACGATATTACCAGTTTTGAAGATATCGCAAATAATGAAGACGTTACTGTCATCGTAATGGAAGGTGCAACCGGGATTGAGTTCTTACGTCAGTCTGGTGTGAGCGATGACCAAATTACGTATGCAGCAAATATTCCAGATACATTCGCAGCGGTTCAATCAGGTCGTGCAGATGCGACAACTGGAACAGAAATGACGATGCGGATGGCATTTGAATCAGCCAACACTGAAGACTTAGAATTTGTTGAATCATTTGAACAACCTGACGTTGAAGGTGTTCCAAGTTATGGTGCGGCAGCCTTTAGCTTAGAAAATGAAGCATTACGTGAGGCTTACAATGAAGCCCTACAAACATTAAAAGATAATGGTACCGTCCAAGAACTGCTTGAAGAGAATGGTTTCCACCCGGAATCTAACTTCCCAGGTGCTGATATTACGACAGAAAGTATTGTGAACGGCGATAACTACTAAGGAACCGTCTTAGTTTTAAAATCCAGTTCCTAGACTAGGAACTGGATTTTCTTTTATTAAATGAAAAAGGATGTGTGACATGTATGCAAGATATTCTCTCGATCTCCCAAGAGCTATCAAGAGGCTTGTTCGTTACGATTAGTATTTTAATTGCCTCAAGTCTATTTGCTTATCTTATGGGCTTTATATCAGGCTTACTCAGACTATCAAAACATACCGTAATTCGAAAGTTCACCGGCCTTTATATTGAATTATTTCGCGGTACCTCACTCATTGTCCAGTTATTTTGGCTTTATTATGCGATTCCGATGTTGTTCGGGATTAACTTAGGTTCGAACTGGATCATTGGTGTCATTGCGATTGGCCTTAACTACGGGGCTTACCTATCAGAGGTCGTCCGTGGATCGGTCGAAGCGGTTGATGATGGACAAACAGAAGCAGCGATTGCACTTAATCTATCAAGTTTTCAAAAAATGCGCTACATTATTTTACCGCAAGCGGTACGTATGATGTTACCGGAGTTTGGTAACTATACGATTCAAATGTTAAAAGGAACCGCTCTTGTGTCGTTAATCAGTTTAAATGATATTTTATACTACGGAAACATTCTCCGTAGTTCGAATCTGTCACAAGCACCACTGATTTATTTAGTCATTTTAATATTCTATTTTGTCCTCGCTTTACCGCTTATTTTCCTTACTCGTAAAGCAGAAGACATCTCTAAGAAAGGGGTGGCTAATTAATGAATTATTGGAGTTTTGAACGTTTCTTTGAAGCGTGGCCTTATATATTAAAAGGTTTGCATATCACTGTCGGTGTGACCATTAGTGCCTTTTTATTCGCCCTTTTCTTTGGCTTGGTTTGGACATTTTTACGTCGCATACCAGAACGCCATATTAACTGGATTGTCACTTGGGTGATGGAATTCATTCGCTCAACCCCACCGCTCGTGCAGCTGTTCTTTATTTACTATGCGTGGCCTGAGATTCCCATTGTTGGAGTGACACTCAGTCCGTTTGCCAGTGCTGTTGTTGGTTTTGGGATTCACTTTAGTACGTATATTGGTGAAATATACCGCTCAGGGATAGAAAGTGTCGAAAATGGCCAATGGGAAGCGGCGACTGCTTTAAATTTTTCACTACTTGATAAATGGCGGTTAATTATTTTACCACAAGCTTTTCCTCCAACTATACCGATGCTTGGGAACTACTTTATTATTATGTTTAAAGAAGTTCCACTCGCATCAACGATTGGACTTACTGGAATCTTACACATGGCCAATAGTTTCGGTTCCGAGCATTTTAACTTAATTGAAGCATTAACGATTGTCGGAATCATTTTCCTTGTGTTAAGTTACCCATCAGCGCGACTCATAAAAAAATTAGAAGTAAAACTCAATACCCGTTTTGATAAAAATCGAGTCATTGAGCCAATTGAGTAATGACAACTTAAAGGAGTGACAAACATTATGACAAAACCAATTGTTGAATATAAAGATGTACACAAATCATTTGGCGATGTGGAAGTATTAAAAGGGATTGATTTAGATATCTTCCCAGCCGAAAAAATTGCCGTCATTGGCCCAAGTGGGTCAGGTAAAACCACAATTATTCGGATGTTGATGACGCTAGAAGAACCAACAGATGGTGACATTATCGTCGACGGTAAAAATTTATGGAAGATGGACAAACATGGGAAGATGGTTGAAGCAGACGAAAAACACTTACGCGAAATTCGCGGCGATATCGGCATGGTGTTCCAGCACTTTAACCTGTTCCCTCACATGACGATCTTAGAAAACTGTATGACCGCACCGATTCATGTCAAAGGTGAAAAGAAAAAAGAGGTCAAGAAACGTTCCATTGATATGTTAGAACGCGTTGGCCTCGGGGATAAAATCAATAACTACCCATCTCAACTCTCAGGTGGACAAAAGCAACGGGTCGCAATGGCACGTGCACTCGTTATGCGTCCGAAAATTATGCTGTTTGATGAAGTTACCTCAGCTTTAGACCCTGAGCTTGTCGGTGAAGTACTTGAAGTTATTCGTGACATTGCCAAGAATGATGACATGGCGATGGTCCTTGTCACACATGAGATGGACTTTGCGCTTGATGTTGCGGATAAAGTGTTATTCTTAGATGATGGTGTCATCGCTGAACAAGGTTCAGCAAGTGATGTCATTGAACATTCAGAAAACCCACGGGTGCAAGAATTCTTAAGTCGTTTCCGCAGCTAGTAATAGCTAGAAGAGCGAAAAAGATACGAAGCAATACCATATGAATTAAACGATCCCTACTTAAATTTCTAACGAATATTTGAGGAAGGGGATTCCATAAGGACACCACGAAGATGACCCATGCTCGTTCAACTGAGCACGGGTTTTTTCTATCCTCCAAACACTGTAAACCCATTTTCTCAACATCTGTTACATCCTATTTGTGAGCTAGCGTTCGCGATTCTCTCTGTACACATGTGTCCGACGTCAGCAAAGCAGATCTAGTAATGTTCTCTTTTACCGTTTACAAGTTTGACTGGTTCTTTAATTTACGAGAAATTATTGATTGGAGCACTCCTAGTACGTCAGCAATTTCCTTATGCGTGTATAAACCCAATCGATACCTAGCTTTTTTAATAGCTAATGGGTTATGCATTTCATTTTACAACAGAGTGAATTAATAGATTATGATAATAGGGCTATGGGTGCCATGAAACATTTGGAAGCACAAATAACACAAGAAAATTCAGATTATTTTAAATTTTTAAAAATAAATTGCAGGAATTCCAAACACTTACGTCGAATTATAGTTAGTATAAGCTTTATACAAAAACGAATGGAGGTGCTAATGTTGTAAAGTTAATAATTTAGATATTAATACATTTTTTTGATATTACGGAATCAACAGTGTAGCTTAAAGAAAAAATAATTAATTAGGAGGTAATTTTTTGGAGAGAAAATTTGTTGTTTTTGTATCAATGATTTGTTTGGTTTTTTCAATCCCACACACAGTATCCGCATACGAAGGAAATAGTATAAAAATTGAAGGAAATCTTTCTAATGTTGAATCACTTGGAGAAGAGATTGTTTCTCCTAGTTGGACATCCACTGTTCATACTTCCGTTATCTCAGGACCAGTAAAAACGAAGCGATTTGTTAGATATCTGACATCATCTTGGGCGAAAGCAAGCTCTTATACTTGGAGTAAAAATCAAACTACTACTTCAACAATTTCCGGTGATCTTAGTGCAAGTGCAAAAGTTATATCAGGTAAACTCGGGATTTCTAATAGTGTAAGTACTTCCTTTGCAGTAGCAATTACTGTTCCGGCTAATTCTTAAAAATTTAGCAAATTAGGGTTTTATAGTGATTTCAATAGAAGGTATGTGAAAGTTTAGCATACTATGGGGTGGTCAGATCCTTTCAACGTAACTCACGGATACCACTATGCACCAACTAAAGATACCTATTTACAAGTTGTTTATCAATGAACATAAAAAGAAAAATACGGGAATTGAGTGATGATTATGAAAAAGAGAAATGTTATTAGATTCAGCACATTAATTCTTCTTGTTCTTTTATTATTAGTATTTTTTTTAAGCATAGATACGAAAGATGATGATTTTGATTTGTTGTTCGCTGATAATGTATTTGGCAATAGGGAATTGCGTTAAACGGCAATTAATTTTGTATGCCACTTGCCATCACTATCTACTCATGAATTAATGACTCTTTATAACG
>NZ_FOXC01000079.1 GCF_900115605.1 Halolactibacillus halophilus | reverse complement strand
GACAAATAATTGAATATTTCCGCATAAGTCTCTGAACCTTTTTACGATTAACGATAATCTTTAACTTGTTATAGAAGTACATGACGATGCCACGAGATCCTTTATCATATTTAATGGTAAGTTGGTCATCAATCGAGAGCAGGCCAAAATTGTAGAGAGGATTTACGATGAATACCTTTCAGGGAAGACTGTAGACCACATCAAGCGAATACTTGAAAGAGAAGAAGTAAAGAACTGGAATGGAACAACCAAGTGGCATGCAAAGACGATACAGAGTATGCTCCAAAATGAAAAATACAAGGGCGATGCCATTTTGCAAAAGAGCTACTCCGTTGATTTTCTAACAAAAAAGAGAGTGAAGAATGAAGGCCACATCCAGCAGTACCACATCGAAGAAAATCACGAGGCGATTATTGACCCCTTGATTTGGGAAGCGGTTCAGCTGGAATACGATAGAAGGAGCAACTACATCGAGGAACATGGGACCAACTCATATTCACACAATCCAGAAAGAAATTTCTTTGCAGGAAAGGTAGTCTGCGGTACTTGCAATCAGGCATTCACCAGAAAAGGCTGGAAGTCAAAGAACAGCTACAGAAAGGTATGGCAATGCCAGGAACGGTATAAGGTCAAAGGGGTACAGGGTTGCACCAACAGGCACATTGATGAAACCATTCTAATTGATGCTTTCATCCTTTCATGGAATGCACTCATTGATAACAGAGAAGGGCTTAAAAAGAAATGGGAAACCACCGCAGAGTTTGGAAACCCGCTGGAGCAGTACAGAGCTGTCCAGTTTGCTGATATCACAGAAGATGCAAAATACATCAAAGAAAGTGATACGGACTTCATCTTAAGAACCTTGGACCACATCAAGGTCTATGAAACAGGGAGAATCATTATCCGCTTTATGGACGGAACGGAGATGGAGTGTAATGGGGAATAATAAGGGATTAGCAGGCTGACTTGGATCAATGATCTGAGTTGGCTTTTTTAAGTTAACTTGGGTTTACATTGATAAATATTTGTAAATATCTTATAATTTACGTTAAGAGTATATATGCAAATGACTAGCAGCCTCGAGTGCATATTCGAGGTTTTTCATGTTTTAGTGTGTGAAAGGGGGGATAGTATGAAGAAAAAGGTAATACAACCTGATGACTATTTTAGTAATGGTGTTTTTGAAATTGCTAGGTATGGAAAAATGGTTGCTATGGCAAATCATATGGATGAAGAACAGCATGAGATGTTTATGGAAAGAGTAGCCGATAGTTATGATGAAACAGTTAATGATATTCAAAATATAATTTATGAAATACGACTATTGGTTAGCAAGTGTGATCCATTGAAGTTACTAAAATATTCTTATGGGCAATTTTTTCAATCACTTTTAGGTATTACCTCAGAAGCTCAGCTTAAGGAAGAGAATGTAATACAGGGAAGAGAAGTTGAGTATATTCAAAGTATATTGGCTTCAACAGAAGTCGAAAAAACTAATAATCAAGAAGATCAAAGTGAATTATTTTTTTCCATATCAGAAAAAATTTCAGAAATATATAAAAAAATAAATAGTGAATTTTTTATATCATATACAGCAAAAGAGAGACTTAATAATCCAGAAATAACCCCCGAAGTGGAAATGTTTGTGATCGAATCGATTTTTTCGACTCTATATCGGGGCGAGAGGTATCCAGTTTTTGAAATTGAACATCTCCAAGATTTGCTATTACCTCATGATGATATATTTCTGAAACTTTATAATATCAAATCAGAGGATTTCATTAAAGGGCTCTACAATATTCAAAAGGTTTTATCAAGTGGTATGTTCTCAGCGTTTAAGGATTTGGAAAGTCTAATATCTGACTTTGATGTATTTGCTAAAAATAAAAAAGAAACACAGATATTTGGTTCGTTTGCGAGGTTGATTGATGAGGATGAAGAACTTAACAAAAAGCGGGAAAGTTTTATCAATAACTTCGTAGGGTTTGGTTTACATGATTTATCTACACTAACTGATTGGCCTGAAAATTTATTAAGAGACTTATCATGGGGTATTGGAGAAGAAACTGATTTTTTTGCAAAGAATAAATACCCAGGTTGGCCTATAATTGAGATGCCTGTATTTAAACGACCATTTATCGAGATAGATAATGGCTACTATTGCTTTGATTATTATAATTTGTTCGACAACATATATTGGACAGGTTACACTAAACTAGACTATTTCGTTAAGGTCGGTTAAACTTGTGGGACTAATCACCCGAGGGAGAGACCAATCATGGAAAAAAGAGC
>NZ_FOXC01000038.1 GCF_900115605.1 Halolactibacillus halophilus | reverse complement strand
TTATATAAGCGATTTGAAAAAATGGCCTTCATGCCCATGATACACACCCTCTCTTTTTTTGTGACGGTCATTGTTAGTGCTTTAATTATACCATGCGGAATATATGTTTGTCACTTCAAAAATATTCAAAACAAACGATTTATCACCCACCTAGTGCTGACGCACTTGAGGAAGGTGTCTTATCGCCTTAATGCGATAAATATTTAAAAAGCATCTAAATATCGTATAAAACTATTGAAAGCTATCAACACTTTTATATTTGGCTGATCACATACTTGCTACTGCTCATCATAACGGTAAAAATCCATCGCTAATTGGTCTAATTGTTTTTCGCTGATACTCGTTAGACTCATAATGCATTGATAATCGTAACCATGTCTGATCATTCCTATCGCAATGCGTCTTCTTTCTGACCATGCACCAGTTTGTTTCCCGAGCCTTAGGAGTTTTTGATCATGACCGGTTTGATTGGTATGGGACCGATGATAGGAGACATCATTTTCCATCATGGGTAATGCTGAAATAAGCTGATAACTTTCATGAATAAGAGCATCGCTTTGTAGTACCTCGGGTAAAGGGAGTTCAATGTTCATAGACTGGAGAATATGTTTAAATAAAGCCATCCATCGCTGCAGTGGGGAATCAAGGTGGGGGTCATTAAACTTCGGTAACTCTAAATAATGCATCTCTTCTACATCTCTTAGAGATGTATGGGTTTCAAAATCTTTATACCGATAGATTGTATGATAGTGAGGATATTCTTGGAGTAAATTAAAATTGACTAATTTAATGAAGTAAGTTTTTTTAATGAGTTGAAAAGGTGTCTGCATCGTAAATTGTTCATACTTTGTTGCGTGTTCAAACAGTTGACATTGATTGCTGTATGCCTCGTGTTTAACATAAAGATAAATATCTAAATGTTCTTGTTTCGTTGTTCTAGCTTTAACGTGGAGTTCCGTTTCTAAATGGTGGGTATCTTCTGGTCTTTCGTTTTGATGAATGTAGACGATCTCACTAATTGTCCCATGTAATGTTTCCTTTAAAATACTATTCAGAAAATAACGAAGGCGACGATGCGAATGCGACAGTGACTGACAAAACAAATGATTAACAACAGTAGCTAAAGTGATGGACGAACATTGGGCTGTACTCGACAAATTCCTCACTCCTTTTTTCTTTAAATTACCACATAACCATGACTTTGTAAACGCTTTATTTGTATATATTATCACAAAAACAAACAAAATAATCCAAAGTATTCAAATTTAAGTAAGCTACCTGTGCTTTTTCTGATGTTTCATCTGGCATAATTAAAAATCCCCTTATCCCATCGGTGATAGGTAAGAGGATGTTAATTAACTAAGTTTTTTAATAAAGACTACTTTTAAGTACTGGCTTTCTTTAAAGTTTGCATCGTAAGGAAAATCTTCCGGCTGGGTATATGTTTCTAAAATTTTATACGTTGCATGTTGATTATGGAACGCACGTTTAATAAATTGCTTAAATTTTTTCATATCAAAGCCACTATAGTTCGTTGACGCAACAATCACGCCATTATCATTCGTTAACTGTAGCGCTTGTTCTAATAGTTTGACATAATCCTTTTGTACACTGAAGACGCGTTTTTTAGACCGGGCAAAACTTGGTGGGTCAAGGACAACAAGGTCATAAGTCAAGGCATGCTTTAATGCATAGTCAAAGTAGTTGAAAACATCCATCACTCGAATCTCTTGTGCTTCAAAGTCAATGCCGTTCGCACTGAATTGTGCAATGGTCATTGGTAAGCTTCGCTTAGCTAAATCAACACTTGTTGTTTTATCAGCTCCACCTAATGCCGCATACACAGAAAAAGCCCCGGTATAAGAAAAGGCATTTAACATTGTCTTTCCTTTACTGTACTGTTCTCTAATCTGCTCCCTCACTTCACGCTGATCTAAAAAGACCCCTGTCATTGGTCCATCATTTAAATCAATATTAAATACGACGCCATTCTCTTTGACTAAAATCGGAAATTCGATCCGTTCACCTCTAACAAAATCATCAGCGTCCATGTATTTTCCGCCCTCACAGAAACGCTTCTTCTGATAAATGGCTTTAACCGGATAGACAGCTTCTAATGCATCTAAAATAAGTTCACGGTGTTCATAAATACCTAAACTATACCACTGAACAAGGGCACAGTCGTTATATAAATCAACGGTGACGCCACCAAGACGATCGCCTTCTCCGTTAAATAATCGAAATGCTGTTGTCTCTTCATCTTGAAAAAGCTTTTGACGTTTTCCAATCGCATCACTAAACAACTGTCTAAGAAATTCTATCGTTAAGTAGACAGAAGCATCTTGGGTAAAGACCCAACCATATCCTTTATTTTGATGGCCATGATAGCCTCTCGCAATAAATACACCTTCAGGTGTCATCAAATCGATATAGACCCCTTCTGTTTTTAAATTTCTTAATGCTGGACTTAGTGACTCTGGAATATGTTGATACCCTTCATAATATGGCTTTACAAATCGATGATCGATTTGAATTGCTACTGTCTCTGTCATAAGTTCCCCTCTTTCGTCTCGTCATTATAATGTTTTATTTTCTCATGTCGTGATACGCCAAATGTATGACTAATCATCTTTTAAGTCGCATTAGAACAAGAAACTAGATAAGTAAATGATCACACTAACTGTCACCGAACTGAACAACGTTGACACAAGAACAACTTGTGAGGCGTAGTCTTTATATTTACTGTATTCTTGTGCAATAATCGCACTATTCACTGACGTTGGCATAGCTGAACCGATAAATAGTGCCTGAGCCATCACACCATCTAACCCAGTGACGAGAATGATGAGGTATGCCACCATCGGTCCGATTAATAATCGTAACAGTAAGCTCATATACACATCAATCATTGCCGATTTCACTTTGATAACAGCAACCTGTGCCCCTAATGTTGTTAAAGCAAAGGCTACCATAGCGTTAGCGATATAATCCGTTGGAACAATAATAACATTTGGTAAGTCAACATTAAAATAATTAAATAAAATTCCGGCTAGTAGTGCATATAACACTGGCATACGGAAATATCCTAATAGTGCACGTAGTTTACCCTTTTGGTTTTTATTCAGTGAGAAGATACCATAAGAAAATAAAAAGATATTTTGAAACGTCAACATCAACACTTGAATCGACATTGCAAACGGATCACCTTGAAACACTAAATCATTGACTGGTACCCCGTAATTACCCGAATTAAAAAACATACCACTGTTGGTAAAAATCGTTTGTTTTTCTTTTGGCAAATGCAACAACTTCGCCAATAGTTGACTCACAATAAATAAAATAAAGACAAAGACGATTAAGAAGCCAATCACCGTCCTAAACAGTTCTATATTTAATTCTGTATGATAGAGCTTATTGAAGATAAACCCTGGTGCAAGTAAATAAATATTTAACTTCGCAAGTGTTGATAAATCTAATTTAAATTTTATCTGAACAAGATACCCTAGCCCAATCATAATGAAAATTGGTGCAATGATATCAATTAAAATCATCATTAATGCTTCGATGATTGTGACCCCCTTATGAATGATTTTTCTGTATATGTCAGCGTACTAATCTAAGATTCCTTGCATCGAATTAAAAAAGTGAGATCGTTAATCCATGTTGGATTGCCACTCATCCTCTTTCGTTAAATCATGCACTACAAAACATTCACCTCCAGTGATACTTGTATATATAAATACCCTAGCTTTTTTAATGTTTGCTAAGATTATTCGTCAACTGACTGCTACTGACCATCCGCAAGCAGTTCCGGTAACTGTTGTAATAGAACTTAAGGGCTTCTGATGGTGGTTGGGTAATGGTTTGATACTTTAACTTGTCATTACGTTTTTTTTCACCTAATAAGCGCAAGGCTCCCATGCTCGTTTGTTCTAACGTCGTTGATTCAATGACCGACACATTAAGAACCTGACTAACCAATGTTTTTAATTGCGGGACTTTAAAAAAGCCCCCTGACAGATAGACCGCTTCAATCTTACCAGTCACATGTTGCAGTGTATCAAACACATGGCGTAGATTAAAGAGCACACCATAAATCACAGCTTTTACAATCGCCGCTTTGTTATGGCTCATTTTGAGCCCATGAAACGATCCTGTTCGACCTGTATCCCAAAAAGGCGCTCTTTCTCCGTTAAGGTGTGGAATAAAAATAAGTGCTGGATCAAAAGATGAAAAATCAAGGCGGTCAATGTAACTATAAATGTGACCCATGCCATCAAACAGTAAGTCATCGAGCCAATTTAGCACATTCCCCCCATTGTTAACTGCTCCACCAATCACCCAGTGATGATCATTCAAGTAATAACAAAACAAGCGTCCGTCTGTATCCGTATATGGTTTATTGACTGTCATCCGAATGGCGCCACTTGTCCCAATTGTTACATGGACATCGTTTGTATGTAATCCTTCAGAAATATTTGCTAACACCCCATCACTCGACCCAATCATCACTTGATGATCAAAACCAAGACGCTGTTTTACAGCAGTTGTTACATGACGCGTATGTGTGACTGGAACTAACGTAGGTAGCTGCTCTTTTGTTATCCCAACAAAGTTTAAAATTTCTTGGTCATACGTCAATGTCTCACTGTTAAATAAACCAGTGGCCGAAGCAAGTGAATAATCAAGTTCACAAAAGTTCGTTAACCTATACCATAGGTAGGTTTTTAAATCAATCCACATTACATCCCCTAATGATTGATCTAACGTTTGCCCACTGCTTGTTTCTTTTAACCATAATAGCTTGGCAAACGGACTCATTGGATGAATGGGGGTTTTTGTCCTCTTATAGAATAGCATTGCTTGTGGTGTTTGTTTAAAGGTTTTAATCACTTCATCAGCCCGACGATCTGCCCAAATCATGACATTGGTTTGTTTATGAAAAACCTGATTAACCGCCATAAGACTATGCATAGCACCAGAAAGAATCAATGTCTCTTTATTTGTTAGATTAAGTTTTTTTAAACAGTGAAATACCGCTTCAACTATCACATCCGGGTCTTGTTCAGCCCGACCACCATCACCGTAGACAGTCTCGTATTCTTTTTTTTCCTGTTTAATGATCTGTTGCGCTACATCAAATTGTAAGACTTTTACCGCTGTTGTGCCAACATCAATCGTGACTGGCATTTTCATCCCCCATTTCACTCGCTGTACTTTTTGCTTGTCTTTTTAAATGTCAGTTCTATTGTCCTATTCTACCTTAAATCAACTAAAAACGCACATCGTGTGTTGTGCGTTAAAATCGTCCGGATTTAAAAATGGCATAAATGAGCCAAATGAACATGCCAATTGCTACAAATGAACCAATTTCAATGACTGGTAAGCGCCAAAGAATGGTCGTTTCTCCTGTTAGTGCTGACCCTACAATTAGTCCAACCATAATAATGCTAAAGGCCAGCAAAATAATCGCAAAGGATAATTGGTTACTGACTCGGTCTAGCTTCTTTAAGACAAGATTGATATCAGGCAGTGAAATATCTAAGTGGATTTTCCCTTTTTTCACAATGGCCCGTAGCTGTTTTAACTGCTCAGGTAAATCGCGCCATAACCCGTACCAATCAAGCCACTGATCAACCATCCGGTCCATTAAGTGATCAGGGCGAAAACGCTCGTGTAATAATTTTTCACCAAATGGTTTAGCCATTTCAACTAGACTAAGGGTAGGATCCAGTTGTTCAATTGTGCCTTCTAAGGTAAGGATTGTCTTGCCTAGTAAAGTAAAATCACTCGACAGTTCAATTTTATGCTTATAAGCAATTTGAAATAGCTCACGAATCGCATCAGCCAGGCTAATTTCCTTCAACGATTGCCGATAATATTTCATCATTAAGCGGTCAACATCATTGGTCAGTGCTTTTTTATTAATATCATCTGGTGCCATTCCCATATCCAATAGGACAGCGACCATTTGCTTTGTATCTTCTTTTGTCATCGCAATCACAAGTTCAGAAAAGGATTGTTTCATTTCTGGTGATAATTGTCCGACCATACCGAAATCCAGTAGCACTAGCCGGCCATCATCTAGACACATAATATTACCAGGATGAGGATCGGCATGAAAAAAACCATCGATTAATACTTGTTTAAACGTCGCATCGACAATTTGTTCAGCCAGTCGTTTCTTGACCGCATCATTAGTATCACTCGCAATGATATCTTTTAATTTTTCTCCACTAACGTAATCCATCACCAGCACACGCTTGGTCGTATAGTAGTGATATGCGTCTGGGATGTAAATATCTGCATCACGCCTGAATTGTGCTTTAATTCTCGACATATGATGTGCTTCAATCGTATAATCTAATTCCATCTTCAGTGTTTCTTTTAATTCTTCAACAATTTCTTTTAACTGATAGCGTTTAGCCCAATCCAAACGCATTTCGGCAAGTTGTGCCATCTCCATTAAAATATCAAAATCGATATCGATTTTTTTTGAGATTTCCGGGCGTTGTATTTTCACTGCCACTTCTTCCCCTGTTAAGAGAACTGCGCGATGCACTTGACCAATCGAAGCCGCAGCAAGTGGCGTTTCATCAAACACATCAAAGACGTTGAATAGCGCTTGGTCCAGTTCTTCTTCGATGATTGTTTTCACTTGACTATACGGAAAATGAGGGACGTGTGACTGTAATTTTTCCAACTCAAAAATCACATCTTCCGGGAAAAGGTCGGGCCGGGTACTCATCACTTGTCCAAGTTTGATGAACGTCGGACCAAGTTCTTCTAAGATACGACGAATTCGGATGCCTAATGTCTTTCGTTCTGCGCCTTGTTTCTCTTTTTTTAACATCGTTTTTTTAGGTAAAATATGTAAATCATTGAGCCCGAGGTCTTTAATGACATACCCGAGCCCATTACGTGAAAAGGCAATGACAATATCTTTGTATCGATTTAGATGTCGCATATGTTTTCCAATCAACTGTCATCACCCTTTCTCTTTGTTAGTCCTCACTCGTTAAATCATTTAACCGTTGTTCCACAACGGCTAGACGCGCCTCTATTTTCTTCATGTCTTCTTTTGTCGCAATGTTTAACTTGTTCAGCGTCTTATTTTGGGTATCCTCACCCTTTTCATAATACTGATCAAAAAATTCTTTGGCTTCTGTTTTAGTCATCTCTCCTTTTTCTACGAGTTGATTGATTGCCTTTTCTGCCTGTTCCACGCCTGTTTGTGCTAGGCCTAAACCAACAGCTAATCCTTTTTTGAATAAATCTGCCATATCACTCACTCCTTGTGTTTAGTCTACTTAATATTTTCCCTCAATCGATTAAACTAAACACCAATCAATCGCTGATTTCTCATTCGCTTTTAAGAGCTGATTCGCCTGACTAAAAGGCTGACTGCCGAAAAAGCCGCGGTAACTAGATAAAGGACTTGGATGTGGGGCAGTTAATATTTTATGACGCGAGTCAATGCGCTTGATTTTACTTTGGGCTGGTTTCCCCCACAACATATATATCACTGGTGTCTCTTTCTCGTTTAATACATCGATGATAGTATCTGTCACTCGTTCCCAGCCAATTTTTTGATGACTACCGGCTGCCTTTTCCTCTACCGTCAGTACTGTATTTAATAATAATACCCCTTGTTTTGCCCAGGCGGTTAAGTCACCTGAATCAGGAACAGAGCAACCTAAATCATCATGTAATTCTTTAAAAATATTTCTTAATGACGGTGGTAATTTAATCCCTTCTTGCACAGAAAAAGCTAAACCATGTGATTGGTTTGGTCCGTGGTATGGGTCTTGCCCTAAAATAATAACTTTTACTTCATGAAAAGGCGTCAAATTAAGCGCCTGAAAGATTACTTCTCTTGGTGGATAAATTGTTGCTTCTTTTGAACGTGCGTTTAAATAATGCTCTAGTTTGTCGAAGTGCGTCTGATCTACACGCGTAGCTAACAGCTCTTTCCAGTCGGTTGTAATGGTGTCTAAAAGTGCCAATGTTTTCACTTCCTTTACATCTGTCATAGCTTCATTACATTATATTGTATCATATCTTTCATCTCACTTTTAGCGAGCACATCTGTCTTTACTCAGTACTGTTCAAGTAGGAATGTTTTCTAAAAGTATAATCTGTCTGTTATAATAGAAAGGTTGTATAGTAAAACTTTCAAAAAGGAAGGAGCGCATCATTTATGGAACAACTGGAACAATGGATTCTTACCATTAAAGAATCACACTTACTCATCGCTTCATTTCTATTTATTCTGATTCATGTGGTGCGACCGATACTTTTCATTCCAGTCATCCTTATATTAATGACCGGTGGGGTCATCTTCGGATTTATACATGGTACGATTCTTTCAGTGATTGGCTTAATGTTATCGAGTATGATTTTTTATTATTTGGCAGAAAAAATGCCTTGGTTTACAAAACGGTTGATCCAAATGAAGCATAAATTATTTGGTGAACAACGACACGTCACCAAACAACAAATCATGTTATTACGACTTGTTCCATTTATTCATTATCACTTGCTTAGTTTTTTGATTTATGAACAAGCAACAGACTTACGCCAATATAATACACTCTCACTCTATACCGCGATCCCAATGGCACTGATTTATACCATTATCGGACAATCTGTCGCCCAATTTTCTCCGAAAGTAATGACAATCCTTGTTCTGTTGATTTTAACCATTTCTTATCTCGTCAGAAAAGATACGCGACAAAAAATCAAACAATTATTAACGTCAACCTAAAAAAGAAGGCCCTATTGGCCTTCTTTTTTATACCTATTCATTTTAACGCGAATCTGAGTGAAAGAGATTATTTAATCTCTTCTAATAAACGATACGCTTCTTCTTTTGATTCCGCTTTAATTAATTTTTCTCTAAACGTGTCATCCATTAACTTGCGTGACAGTAATTGCAAGATTTTTAAGTGCTGGTCGCCAGCTTGAGCTTTTGGTACAGCAATCATAAAGATCAGTTTTGATAATGTGCCGTCTAGACTTGACCAATCCACCCCGTCTTTACTAATATAAAATGCAATCCGTGGTTCAGTCACCGCATCTGATTTCCCGTGAGGAATCGCAACTTCCATTCCAATACCTGTTGTCGATTCACTTTCACGAGCCATTATCGCTTCTTTAAACGCAGTGTGATCGGTTACGGCGCCATCTTTTACTAAATCTTTAATCATCGCATCAATCATATCATCACGTGTTGATTGTTTACTATCTACATCGATCAGTTGTTTTGTTGTAAGATTGGTTAACTTAGTAATGTCCGTTGTTTTGTTTGATGCTTTCACTGGTGTTTCGTCTACCGGCATATTTGGTACCGGTGGAACGGTTGCTAATTCAACATCTTTTTTCAAGACTTTAATCATCAGCGCAACAACGATCGCCCCAACAGCAATCGCCACAAAGAACATCATGACATTGCTTACCGCACCGAGTAAACCAACAATTGGTCCACCGTGAGCAACACGGTTCCCAACGTTTGATACCATCGCAATCACAGAACCTACCATCGAGCCAATCATAATACTTGGAATAACGCGCAATGGATCTTGTGCGGCGAACGGAATCGCCCCTTCAGTTATGCCGAAGAATCCCATCGTAATCGACGCTTTACCTGTTTCACGTTGTTCTGGTAAAAATTTATCTTTAAACATAAAGGTTGCAAGTCCCATACCAATCGGTGGAATCGCAATCGCTGCTGCAATTGGCCCCATAATTTCGTAGTTTCCTTCAACAATCATCGCTGAACCAAACAAAAAGGCAACCTTGTTAACCGGTCCACCCATATCAAAGGCAATCATGGCTCCAAGAATAAGTGCTAAGAAAATTTCACTCGATCCCTGCATACCACTTAGCCATGTTGTGAGTGATTCAAATACTTGAGCCACTGGTGCACCGATTAATAAAACAAAGATAAGAGCGACAATCAGTGACGCTGCCAGTGGAATAATAATAATCGGCATAATCGGTTGAACCATTTTTGGTACTTTAATTTTCTTAATCCAAAGTGCTGCATAACCAGCGATAAAACCAGCAAAGATCCCGCCTAAAAATCCAGCGCTCGCTTCTGAGTTATAAAAGCTACCATTTGCGGCGATAAAGCCACCAATCATACCAGGAGCAAGACCTGGTTTGTCGGCAATACTATAAGCAATATATCCGGCAAGGATTGGCACCATAAAACCAAAAGATGCCCCACCAATCGCTTCGATCGTTTTCCAAATCGAATCTTCTGGAATTTGCAGGCCTGCTTCTGTTGGTTCCCCGCCAATCGTTAACGCCAGGGCAATCAATAAACCACCAACAACGATAAATGGTACCATAAACGATACCCCATTCATTAAGTGACGGTAAATCGGATTTTGTTTACTCTCATTTGACGTTTGTTCTTCTTTTCCTGTCCCGCGATACGTACTCACATTGCCTTTTTCAAACCGATTAATTAATTCTTCTGGTTTTCTAATCCCATCTTGAACACCCGTGTTAATTAAACGCTTTCCTACAAACCGTGCTTTGTCAACGGCTCTATCTGCCGCAATAATCACACCATCTGCTTCTCTGATGTCTTGTTCTGTCAGGACGTTTTCCGCTCCTACGCCTCCTTGTGTTTCAACTTTGATTTCCACACCTAATTTTGCGGCGGCTTTTTCTAAGTTTTCCGCTGCCATGTACGTGTGGGCTATCCCATTTGGACATGATGTAATCGCTACCAACTTCATCATTATTCCCTCCTTGTGATTCGTTCTAACTATAGTATAGCCCGAAACGTGACGGTTAACTAAAAAAATAATTGCCGGGTTTCCGGCAATTATAAATTATTTAAAACATTCTTAATCGATGTTTGGGCTAATATATGGGCTTGTTTCTCCTGTTGTTCTGTTAACAGACCAAGCTGTTGATAAATCGCCCGGTGTTTAGCTTTATCTTCTTCTCTTAACGCTAACATAAAGACGAGCGACACGGCTTCACCTTCCCAGTTCATCGGTTCCTTTAAAGTGATCAATGCAATCGTTGACTGCTTCACATAGCGCGGATCACCGTGAGGAATACTAATACCGCCACCAATCGCAGTTGATGCTTTTCGTTCGCGTAATAATGCTTGATGCGGATATTCTTTCTCTACAACCCCCGCTTGTAACATCCGGTTCGTCACATACTCAATTAATTCATACGGGTGTTCAAATGATTGATGAATAAAAATAAAGCCTGGATGAATATATGTTTTTAATGAGATTGGCTTATGGACGTGATCTCGTTCCACTTTGTCTGCCCACATTCTTAAATTCGCTTGATCATCTTCATTAAGTAAAGGGGACACAATCACACTTGGTGGTGTTTTAAGTGCTAAAGGCACTGTTGAAACAATCAAATCAATGGGTTCTTTTTTAAGATAGACGTTTAACGCCCGTTCTGGTACCGTTGCTTTAATCACTAGCGTTGGAAAAGCTCGCATCAGTCGCGCTTTTAATATTTCTGAGACCCCAATGCCCATGTGACAGACGACCACAACCGAAAGTTCTCTCGGTTGGTCTTTGTCTAAACGCTCAAGTGCTGCTTGAAAATGCAAGGTTAAATAAGCCACCTCTGCTTCTGGAATGAGAAACCCAAGCGTTGGTTCTAAGTCAGTCACAACCTCAATTAACAAATCAAATAAAAATGGATACAATTGTTTAATTTCTTTTGTCAGTGGATTATTGACCGGTAAATCATACCGCAAGCGGTGGACGGCCGCATAAACATGGACCTGTAACCCTTCATGTAAATGGCGATCTTCTTTAAAATCCATCATCGTTTTTTTAGATAGTTGTTCTATGAGAAGTGCTGTTAATTGTTCGGCTTGTTTTTCACCCTCCAATTGGAGAAATTCTTCAGAGTCAATCGGCTGATTAAGTTTCGAACCAAGAATATGCATCGCTAAATAGACAACTTCAGCATCTTTTAAAACAAGCGAAAACAAAGATTCTATTGATTGTCTTAACTCAAGAATTGTTGGATAAACAGGATGCTGTTGTATTGATAGGATATCTTCTTCTGGTAACTGTAACGCTTGTTTTAGCTTCACCCGTTTAATCATCAATAAAATGTGGATAACCAATCGCTGAATACTTTCATCAGTAAATGACAGCGCATAATCTTCACTGAAGCTCATCAAAATATGTTTTAAGGCATTCACCTCATACGAGCGCATTTCATTCTCAATTAAACTACTCCGCCCCGCTTCGTGTGGTAAGGCAGCAAGAGCCCGGCGTTTATTCACTTCACTCCCAACAATCGTAAGCCCTACGCGTGGCTTGGCAGATAGTTCAATATCAAAAGGATGTAACCACTCGATGAGCTCATCAATCAGCGTCCTTAAATGCGTCGACGATAGATAGTAGCGCTGTTTTAATTGTGACATTGGTGTTGGCTCTGTTGCCATTAAGAGATCAAAACCAATGAGCGCCATCGACCCAGCGGTCAGCTCATTCTCTTTTGCACTTGTTTGAAGGTAGCGTTGCTTTGCTATCTCATCACTGACTGATAGACTAATACCTTTACCGGGTTCTCTTAAAAGCGTAAACCACGCTTCTTCTTCACACTTTTCTTCTAGTACACTTAAATCATTTCTAACCGTTCGCTCCGAGCACGCTAGTTTTTCAGCTAATACTTTCGTAGGCTGATACGTTTTAGGCGCAGCAAGGAGCAACTCTAATAGCAACTGTTGACGTTCGTTCATTTTGTCCCTCCTTTCCTTTGATTTCCGACTATTCCTCGTTGAAGCTTACTGATATGTGTTTATCATATGTTGTACTCTTATCATAGCCAGTAAAAACCTTATCTTGCAAGTGTTTTCTTTTTTATAATAGGTACAGTAGATGCTTGCCAAAGAGGTGATTGTTCCAACTGGAAGCTTAAGCGCAACAACACATCTTCGCATCCTTTTGGTGCCATGAACTGACAACCAAGTGGTAACTGATCATCACTCATACCTAACGGTAAACTCACCGCAGGCTGTCCGGTTAAATTTGCGAGTTGGGTAAAGGGTGTATACGTTAAACTCGGTAAAAACATCTCATAAACAAGTGCCAAACGTTTATCTTTTGGTAAGGAAGATATTGTTTTAATCTGATGCACCATTGAATCAGATGGTGTTAGTGTGCCGATTTCAGGCGCTTGAAAAGCATTCGTTGGTGTTAAATAAAGGTCATAGGTGTCGTGAAAGTCATGCATCTTGCGGCTTGCCTCGTCCCATTCATCTAAACTTTGACTATAATCAGCAGCAGTGATCACTTTACCTGTTTCATGTAGGGCATATGTGAATAGATCTATGTCTTCTTGGATGATGTTTTTTTGCCATCCATGTTCTAACTGGCTGATGACTTTATTCATTTCACCTGCGTTCATCACATAATAGTGCTGCATTAAATCAACGCCATTAATCGGCGGCGCTTGTTCTTCCACATCATGCCCCCATTCACTGAGTAAGGCTGCTGTTTTAAGTACCGCTTCCTTCGCCTTTTCACTGACGGGTGTACCTACAGGGGAATGGACCGAATAAGCAATCTTTAACGGTTCTTTGATTGGCTCGCGACAAGTTTCAATATACTTACCGTCATATAATGGGACATTAAAAGCCGCTTCTGGCTGATACACTTGTAACTGATCAAGCATAAGAGCTGTATCCCTCACCGTCTTACTTAACACAAAATCGATGGAGGCTCCTTGCCATTGTCGCCCCGTTCCCGGTCCTACTGGTGTACGCCCCCGGGTTGGTTTTAGACCTACAAGTCCGGTAAATCCAGCCGGGATTCGAATCGAACCACCCCCGTCACTCGCGCCTGCCAGTGGCACCATCCCCGAAACAATCGCACTCGCCGCTCCACCACTCGACCCTCCTGGTGAATGGTTAAGATTCATCGGATGGCGAGTTGGCCCGTAATAATCCGGTTCAGTAATATTTTTTAAACCAAACTCCGGTGTATTCGTATGACCTAGTAGTTGAAATCCAGCTTGTCTTACTTTCGTTATGTAATGGCTATCTCGCTGCTGCTGATTTTTTTCTAATAGACCTGAACCTGAGCTTAGCACCTCACCCTTGATGGCTTGTGAAATATTCTTTGCTAAGAACGGGACCCCGTAAAGAGGAGAGGAAGGATGTAATTGAGCGATTTCTTCTAATGCCCTCTTTTCTCTCGTTCTTACTACCGCATTTACTCGCGGATTGACAGCTTGAATCCGTTCCATACTTACCTTCAATAATTCTGCAGGTGAAACCTGTTTTTGTTTTACTAAGGCAGCCAAGCCTGTCGCATCATATGTTTGATATTGTTTGAAATCCATTGACCATAGCCTCTTTTCTTGTAATGATTATGTTGATGACGATGAAAATAATGCTTCTCTACTAGTATAACGAACTTTGAGTAACTTCGTTAGTCCTTGATCAATAAGTGGTGAAAGAAACAAAAGCCACCTTACCACTTCTGTATCTTTCTATATGATCTAAAAACGAAAGAAAAATCATAACGACAAAAAAATAGTGACTACAGCATACTTGCATTCTGTTTACATTCGGTCTGTTAGCACGTTTTCCAACGACTTTCAGTCCTCTTTGACTGGCATATTTGTGTAGCTGATATTCTTCTAATATAATTGAATGAATTTTTTTACATTTATATATACATACTTTTGTATAACTTTAGATTTATTGTTTAACCATTAAACTCCCTCAAACATATGTCTATACACTCATCTTTACATGAATCACGCAATAAATGTTTTGAATTCAAAATATGATGGTATTAAGAGTAATGTAAACCACAATCGTTTACAACACATTCTGAAAAGGAGAGGAAAAAAATGAAGAAAACGAAAGGTCTCGTTATTTTATCACTTGTCGTTCTACTCTTGTCGCTTTTACAACTCCCTGTTTTTGCCGATGGACATCACGCAATGGTCCGTGTCCTTCACGCTTCACCAGATGCACCTGCTGTTGATGTTTATGTTAATGGTGAGGTTGCTGTTGAGAATGCTAGCTTTAAAGACATTACCGGTTACCTAGAATTAGAAGAGGGTAGCTATCAAATCGCCATTCATGCGACAGGTTCAGACGAAGCTGTCTATGAACAAGAAGTAGCTGTCGAAGCGAATACACGTTACACTGTTGCAGCTGTTGGTTTACTTGAAGATGGTTTCCGATTAGAAGCATTTGTCGATGACTTAACTGTTGACGAAGGAAAAGCAAACATTCGCATTGGTCACCTTTCTCCTGGTAGCCCCGCTGTAGATGTTGGTTTAATCGGTGGCGATGCCCTTGTTGAAGGTGCTGAGTTCTTTGCAGTAACAGATTACTTAACCCTTGACCCTGGAACGTATGATTTAGAAATACGTGCAGCAGGTACGACTGACCAAGTCCTTGATTTATCGGGTACGACACTTGAAGCAAATAAAATTTATAACGCTTATGCTGTTGGAGCTGATCCAAGCTCACTCGATGTTGTCCTTGTAGTTGACGATGCCGAAATGGCACCAGAGGCGATGCCACAAACTGGTTCTGAAACAACAACATCAATGACCTTGCCATTGCTTGTAGGTGTATTATCACTTGGGGCATTAGGATTATTTGTAACAAAACGTCGTGCGATTAAGCGATAAGCTTATCGTTATCGGTTTAAGCTTAGTCACCCTTATTAGTTTTGGTCACGTTGGGATCAATGCTTATCAAATACAAGCTAATCCATTAATTAACGTGCGTGAAGCTGTCATTGATGATAGCTTCACGCCTCACTTTAAATCGATTCACTTGTACCGGTCTAATGGCTTTGGTGAATCACGAAAAGTAACACTTGACCCCATTCAGTCTGGCCCTATTGGCATTGTGCCAGCACAACTGATGATCCCTAAAATTAATGTTGATACATCCGTTGAATTTGTAGGTGAAACAGCCAATAATCAAATGGGGGTACCTGAGAATCCTGATTATGTCGGTTGGTATAAATATGGATCAAAACCAGGTGCACAAGGCCAAGCCGTCATTGCTGGCCATGTTAATTATCGTAATGGTCCAAGTGTTTTTTATGATCTCGATAAACTAGAACCAGGTGATACGGTGACGATTACAGATGATACTGGCGACACGCGTCAATTTGTTGTCGTTGATAAGAAGCGTTATCCTTATGACACGACAGCACTTGATGATGTTTTTGGCCCCACCAGTAAACAACGCTTAAACTTGATTACGTGTATCGGTGAATTTGATCAAAATGCTGGCACACATGGTGAGCGGCTTGTCGTTTTTACTGAACAAATGGACTAAATTCAAAAAGTAACCGCATTTTTTGCATAAAGGAAAAGCCAGACGACAGCATCATTGCTGTAATCTGGCTTTTCTTATTTTTGCTTTATTCTTGCGTAAACAACTATCTTACATCATGCCCGGCATGCCGCCCATGCCACCGCTCATATCAGGTCCAGCGTTGTCTTCAGGGATTTCTGCGACAACGGCTTCTGTCGTTAAGAACATTGCCGCTACTGAAGCTGCATTTTGTAGTGCTGAACGAGTGACTTTCGTCGGGTCAACAATACCCTCTTCAATCATGTTTACCCATTCATTAGTTGCCGCGTTATAACCCATACCAACCGCTTCGCCTTTTAGACGTTCAACGATGATAGAACCTTCAAGACCGGCGTTAATCGCGATTTGACGTACAGGTGCTTCAAGTGAACGCAAGACAATGCTTGCACCCGTTGCTTCATCACCGACTAAGTCAAGTGCTTTCACACTGTTATAAACGTTCATAAGGGCTGTACCACCACCTGCAACAATACCTTCTTCCACAGCTGCACGGGTTGAGTTTAAAGCGTCTTCGATGCGTAATTTCCGTTCTTTAAGTTCTGTTTCTGTTGCTGCCCCAACTTTAACAACAGCCACACCACCAGCTAATTTTGCTAGGCGTTCTTGTAATTTTTCACGATCAAATTCAGACGTTGTTTCTTCAATTTGGCTACGGATTTGTTGAACACGTGAGCTTATCACTTCTGGTTTACCAGCACCTTCAACGACCGTTGTATTTTCCTTAGTAACAACCACTTTAGATGCACGACCTAATTGATCAATCGTTGTACTCTTAAGGTCAAGACCTAAATCTTCTGTGATGACTTCTGCACCTGTAAGCGCCGCAATATCTTCTAACATCGCCTTACGACGGTCACCAAAGCCTGGTGCTTTAACCGCCACAGCATTAAAGGTACCGCGTAACTTATTCACAACTAATGTGGCAAGGGCTTCGCCTTCAACATCTTCAGAAATAAGTAAGAGTGGTTTACCTTGTTGAACAACTTGTTCTAACACTGGTAACACATCTTGGATCGTATTAATCTTTTTATCTGTCACTAAGATATAAGGATCTTCTAAAACAGCTTCCATTTTATCTTGGTCTGATACCATGTAGGGTGATTGGTAACCACGATCAAACTGCATACCTTCAACAACCTCAAGTTCGGTTGAGAATCCTTTTGATTCTTCAATCGTAATGACCCCATCGTTACCTACACGTTCCATCGCTTCTGCGATTAGCTGACCCACTTCCTCATCAGCCGCTGAAATTGATGCGACCTGAGCAATCGAATCTTTCCCTTCAATTGGCTTAGAGATCGCTTGTAATTCTTCAATCGCAACTTTCACTGCTTTTTCAATCCCACGACGTACGCCCACTGGGTTTGCACCTGAAGCCACGTTTTTAAGTCCTTCTTGAATCATTGATTGTGCGAGTACTGTTGCGGTTGTTGTACCATCACCAGCCACATCATTTGTTTGTGAGGCGACTTCTTGTACCAATTGCGCTCCCATGTTTTCAAACTTATCTTCTAATTCAATTTCTTTCGCGATGGTGACACCATCATTGGTGATCAGTGGTGCACCAAATTTTTTATCTAACACAACGTTACGCCCTTTAGGTCCAAGTGTTACTTTTACTGCATTTGCTAATGTATCAACACCACGCATCATCGAACGGCGTGCGTCTTCACTAAATTTAATTTCTTTTGCCATCGTAAAATTCCTCCTTAAATGTTTCTTGAAATATTTCTTTTGACCTTCTTTATAGATTGGTTATTAACCAATAATCGCTAAGATATCGTCTTCACGTAGAATAAGGTAGTCTTTGCCTTCATGCTTTAACTCCGTACCAGCATACTTTTGGAAAACGATTTTATCTTCTTCTTTTACATCTAATGCGATGATACTGCCATTATCGGCAATACGGCCTTTACCTACTGCCACCACACGGCCTTGTTGTGGTTTTTCTTTTGCTGACTCTGGCACAATGATGCCGCTCGCTGTTTTTGCTTCCTCTTCAATACGTTCAATAATGACACGATCTCCTAATGGTTTAAGCATTTAGAAATCCTCCTCCATTTATTTAAAAAGTTATTTAAGTTATTTTTAGCACTCGACGTTTAAGAGTGCTAACACAATTCCTATAATAATGAAATCGTGTTCTTTTTTCAAGTATTCTGATTAACTTTTTTAAAATATTTTTTAGTCTTTAGTTTTAAATAACATCAGTTAAGGTTCTCGCGAAAATGTGGTAGAATACGTATATTGGTCTTACGAAGGAGTGAAAAATTATGCCGAAACGTTATATTGGCATCATCGTAACGTATATCTTCGCGCAGTTTTCTGCGTATTTTGTCTTATTGCTTGCTGAGTTACAAAATTTTAGCAATGGTTTTACCCAGCAGTTGTTAATCTATTGGCAAGTCTTTAGTTTTATCGTGGCGCTGATTGTTTCGTTGTTATTACTAAAACGTGAACGTCATTTACCACGGCACCCAGCAACAACAGATTTACCAATCACTATCATCTGGTCGATTGCTGGTGTTTTTCTAGCTTTTTTAGGTCAAGCTTTTGCTAACATTATTCAGCAGCTTGTCTTTGGTATTACTGAACAATCACAAAACACAATGGAAATTATGGCAATTGCATTTAATTTCCCTATTTTTATTATTGTTGTCAGTGTGATTGGTCCGATTCTTGAAGAATTAATTTTTAGAAAGATTATTTTTGGAGAAATGAATAAACGAACGAACTTTTTAATTGCTGCTTTTATTTCTTCGTTTATTTTTGCGATTGTCCATGCAGACTTTACACATTTACTCGTTTATTTTATTATGGGACTTGTATTTAGTTTCTTGTATGTCCAAACAAAACGAATTATCGTTCCAATCTTTGCTCACGTAGCAATGAATAGTATTGTTGTTCTTATTCAGTTATCGTTCCAACCAGCCGAACTACAAGAGCTACTCGAGCAATTCGAACAACTACAGATTATTATATTTGGGGGGTAACATCATGCGTATATCACCACTCATGCATGCTTATTTATATTTATTTATCGGTTTATTATTCGTCTATTTTGCCTTTGAATCAATTGAAGACACTGTTTATAATCCATTGACGATCTTCTTAACCGTACTAGCTACTTTTGACCTAGGGGCGAGTTATCGCTTATTTAAATTACATGTGAAGATTAAAAATAAGAAAAAAGATCAAAAAAAATAGTGGGTGTTTCGCTGAATGCGATGTCAATCTGCGCAAAACAAAAAGAACAACCTTTGTCGGGTTGTTCTTTTTGTTTGTTTATTATTGAACCATAACTTTTCTTATTTATCTTATTCCAACATTAAACACTTGGATAGTGCTTCATAAAGTAAATCAATGATTGTAATTCGACTGATAAATCAATGTGGTGCACACGCACTTCTGCAGGCACAGTGATACGGGCCGGTGTGAAGTTTAAAATACCGGTTATACCAGAAGCCACAAGACGTTCAGCAATATTTTGAGCAACCGTACCAGGTACGGTTAAAATCGCTGCTTGTACATCTTCTAAATGATCTTCCATATTATCGATTGAATAAATCGGCACACCACCTGCCTCTGTGCCAACTTTATTTGGATCAAGATCAAAAGCCATTTCAATTTTCGTATTATTATTTTTAGTGAAGTTGTAGTGTAAAAAAGCTGTCCCTAAATTACCTACCCCAATCAACGCCACTTTTGTCGTTTCATCTTGATCGAGGGTCTTTCTAAAGAAACCGAGTAGGTATTCAACATTATAGCCATATCCTTTTTTACCGAGCGCACCAAAATATGAAAAGTCACGACGAATCGTCGCTGAATCAACTTTGACTGCCTCAGATAACTCTTTAGAAGATACACGCGTTTTTCCTTTTAAATGTAAATTGTTTAAGAACCGATAATACAGTGGTAACCGTTTTGCGGTTGCTTGTGGAATTTTGTTTTGTGATGCCATTGTCATTCTCCTCTTTTACTAAAATCTATCCCAAGTCGCAGTATGTCTATATCAATCACTTATAGGTGTTTATTATCTTTTTTTATCTCTATCCTTAGTGTACCAAAAAAAACATATGATAGTGTACAATATTTTGTGTAAACGACCTTTGACTCGTTTTTGAGCATGGAAAAAGGAAGCCTCTTTTTGTAGAATAGAGTTACCAAACAAC
>NZ_FOXC01000010.1 GCF_900115605.1 Halolactibacillus halophilus | reverse complement strand
TCACCCTTTCATGGCAAAATCGCTGCCATAATGATGATCGAACACTAGGTGGTATCTTTTATGAATTAAGTGACGAAATTAATGAACTTGATTGGGCTCATGCATTATATCAGCTCTTCGAGCTTCTTGAAGATACCCTTAAACAAACAAATAATAAAATACAAAATCTTATCAAAAAGCAACTCCAACAATGGTATGATGCCTTGCCTAGCTATATCAAGGCCTACCTGCCAATTTCGGGGTGCGAAAGTTGAGTAAATAAAGAACATATATTATCTCGGATGGAGGAGCATAATTAACTTCAGTAGCACGCGTGTTGATTAACCGAATACTTCCAAACTAAACACATGAAAAAAAGAGACGCCTCTTGTAAAATGTAAGTGACTAAACTAACATTTACGAAACGAGGCATCTCTCATGAATAAGAATACCACGCTCAGAACATTAATTCAAAACTTTCTTACAGAAGAAGAACTTCAAGCAATCTTAGAAGAATTTCAGTATAAAGAAAAAGCACGTAAATGCACAGTCAATGTTATTCTGTCTTATCTTATTCATTCCGCGGCAAATGAATGGAAAAGCCTCCGCCATGCGGCGGATGTTGGCAAAAGTCTTGGGCTGACGGCCGTTGATCATTCTTCTTTGTCCAAACGCTTGAAAGAGCTGAATTATGCGATCGTGAAACGCGTCATGGAAGTGATGATTGGTAAATTAAATCGTGCGGCCCGTCGCAAATTAAAACTTCCTAAAGCACTTCTTTCGATTGATTCTACGACAATTACAGTCGGAAAATCACGTTTACCCTGGGCACTTTACCACGGAGAACGTGCCGGGATTAAGCTACATGTGGGCTTCACAAATGAAACGGACATGCCTCTTCATGTAGTAGAAACCACCGGGTTGAAACATGACGGACCTATCGGAAAAGAACTGGAAGATCCTCGTTTTATTCTGGTTGGTGACCGAGCTTATTTCTCCATCGACAAGGTGGATCACTATCTAAAAAACGGGCAAGACTTCGTCTTTCGTCTAAAGGATAATATTCAATTGAACCGAAGGAAATCACTACAAGGAAGTCGATCCGAAGGATCTAACGTCATCGGTGATTTCACTTGTAAGCTCGGAACATCGCAGAAACAAACGGAGAAACGACACCGTGTTGTACAGTTTCTGGACTATGAAAACCAAATCATCAGTGTTATTACGAGTTTGATGAACGTGACAGCTGAAGAAGTGGCTGGCATGTATAAATCTCGATGGGCAATCGAATCTTTCTTTCGGTGGGTAAAACAGAACTTAAATGTACCGGTTCTATTTGGTACGGCTGAAAACGCTGTATTTAATCAACTATTCGCTGCATTGATTGCGTATGTTCTACTGAAATTCCTACATACACACGGAAGCAAAGGAACCTACTGTAAACCTTTGTCCTTCACAGGCTTTTTACGCCTGCTTCTTTGTGATGCCTTGCCGATAGAATGGCGCTTAGAAATCAGGGAATTAGCGAAATGGCAGCAGAAACTCGCGACTGGAAATATGTATAATTATGGATAATAAACACGCGTGATACTATGAGAAAAATTGCACGGCAGATAATATTGAATGGCTTGATAACGATACAATTATCATTAATGATGTGAGATTGAATATTCACAGGGATGTTTATGATTATAGAAGAAAATAGAGGCACTAAATGAAATGATCTGACTATCCTAAAGGAGCTAACGTGGCAGAATCACCAAATATAATATTAAGAGAATTAGAATTGAATCATTCGTCTTATAATGTTAACCGAACTGAACAAAACTGTTTAGCTTAGTAAACTTGTACATATTTTCTAATCTCCTTTGTTGTATTGCAACAGTGAGTTGCGCTTTTGTAAACCACGAACGGTGGCATAATATAGCTTGTTTTTCTATCATATATATAGAGATGAGCAAAATCTGAAATGCGTTGATAAAACCACTGCAGTATATTATAGGTACTAGTCATTTTAGTTCTGTGTCGCACTTTATAAAAACATAGTTTTGCTCATAGCTATATAAACATAGGTGATGAGGTGATGAGGATGACGTTTGGTGAAAAAATTCATCGGTTAAGAAAATTGAATGGATTATCCCAGGAACAATTGGCTGCTAAGTTAAACGTATCAAGACAAGCAATCTCAAAAAGGGAGATGGGTGCCATTCCGGACATTGATAATGTCATCAAGATAAGTACATTTTTTGATTGTTCATTGGATTATCTGATGAACAATGATGTTGATGAAATGAACTTTAATAACATAAATAAAAAAAGTGTTCCTATTCAAAAGCATAAAAAAATTTTTAGTACAAGTTGGATACTTAAAATTCTCGCAGCTTTGTCTATGTTTGCTTTATTAGTTATGTGGATGATCTCTATGATTGTAGAATTTCCAATAACAAGACAGGATATCACATCAGGTAATTTTTACACGGGATTTTCTGGATTCGTTGAGCATTATCACTTAACAGGATTTGTGTATAGTTGCATTGTGATATGGCTAGTAAGTATATCTGCCCTTGCAGTATGGCAATTATATATTCGTCCTAGCAAAGAAGGAATCAAAACAGGAAAAAGTTTTTTGTGCTACTACCTTATCCGCTTTGTGATGATTATAGCCGGAACAACTTTCTTTATTTATGGATTTTTGAATCCATGGAAGTTCTACTTGACGATACAATCCGGTTTCTTTGTAGGCGTCTACTTTGCTGCGATAGTAGTCCTCACCATTGCCATTAATTATTATGATATCAAGGAATGAATACGAAAGATCAGTATTAAAGAATACTAGGAGGAATTAGAATGAAGAATAAGGATATACAAAGAACAATCATTTATATTTTAGGTGCTATAGTTGGATTAGCTATTGTCAGCCTTTTAAAAGAACAAAATCACTTAACGAATGATAATCTTTTTAACATTTTAATTATTGTAATAATTGGTTCACTTATTGGAATTAAATTAAGGAAAATATTTAAAAAAAGTAAAAAACCTGAATTGTAAAGTCAAATGCATAAACTTTTTTTAAAAGATATGCCAATATATTCAAAAAGCTATACTTATAGTGTTTTAATCGATACGAATGCTTGATTTTTATGCCGTACTAGCCACCGCCTTGCGGCGTGCTCTTGACGTCAGTGCATCTTCTTAGTGAATCATTTGTTGGGTTCGGGGTCCCAACGAATGAGAACTTAGAAGAGCTTGACCATGTTACGCTATAAGCGCGGATGGTACCTCTACAAGGCAGAACTTTTCCCATCCGCCAAAGGGCTACTTACCATGGTCACAAACGTCGTCAAGAGTGGCGGGATTAGGATGCCTGTGCTATTTCTTGACGCTTCTGTTCAAACAGTTCTTGAGGACAAACATACCCTAGCGTCCGTCTTGGCTTCATGTTTAACGCATCTGTGCACTGCTTTAATCGTTTGTAAGTCAAATCTCGAAGTGATAGACCTTTCGGTATGAACTCGCGAAGCATACCATTATGACGCTCATTCGAACCTTTTTCCCAAGAAGCGTAAGCATGTGCGTAATACACGCCAAGATGTTCACACGTATCTTCTAATTTACTCAGTGCCCGAAACTCTGAGCCGTTATCCGTCGTAATGGTTTTAAAGTTCTGGGGCCCCTGTTCCTTGATAATCTTAAGCATGGCTTCTCAGATGTACTCCGATGATTTGTCCCAAAGCTTCTTAGTAACATAGTGTCTTGTTTGTCTTTCAAGTAACGTCAGGATAACAGGTTCGCCTTTGGTCTTTTTACCGATGACTAAATCTAGTTCCCAGTGGCCGAATTCTTCTCGCGTTAAAACAGCAGAATCGCGTTCTTCAATACTACGGCCAAGCTTACGTTTATTCGTTCCATGTGTGTCGGTTGGCTTTTTACGCCGAGGGCGTAAACGGGTTTTCCGTGGTAAATCAATATTTCTGACATCAAGCTCACCACGATCAATAAGGTTATAGACCGTCTTCGTACATGGCACACGCTTATCGGGATTGTCTTTCTGGTACTGATGTGTAAAGGTATCAACACTATGAATACGTAGCTCATCTTTCGGTGGCTTCAGCTGTTCTGGCAGTAATTTGAAGAAAACCTGATCATATTTCTCGATACCTTTCTGACGAGAGCGTTCGCGATTCTCTTGATATACACGCGCGCTGACGTCGCTAAAGTAACTCTCGTAATGTTCTCTTTTGCCATTTACAAGCTTAACCTGTTCAGTCATCCCGCGTTTTAGTTCGCGAGAAATCGTTGATTGGCTCACTCCTAGTATGTCAGCCATTTCCTTTTGAGTGTATAGACCAGATCGATATCTGATAAGTGTGTAAATATGCGTTTTATTGTGGTAGAATGATGTTGAGTCATGTAGAGCGCTCCTAACTTATTGGTTTTGTCACTCATAAGTATAGCGCATCTACATGGCTTTTTTAATATCTAATAGGATTATGCATTTCATTTTACAACAGACCTTTAAATAAAAAGAGAAGTAGTATAGAAAAAACTTATATACATTGTTTACGTTGAAGAAAATAGGTTGTTAAATTATAGTGAGTGGAGAAGTAACTTGTAAGTTTTACTTACAAGTTAAAATGAGAGAGTAAGAGAAGGAAAAGTAAAACATTATAACTTTGAAAGGAGAAAGAGAGACTATGATTATCTATCAATCAACCGCAAAGGCTTTTAGGGAAGATACTATTAATGAAGTATTAGTTGATAACTTATATAAGGCTTATCAAGAAAAAATCGGAAAAACAACGAAAAGTGAAATTCGTTCATGGGAAAACTCATTAGCTAAGATGTCCAACGTCTTGTATGATCCCGACATTCCAGGAGATGTATCAGTGGCGATTGAATTTAATATTCCAAATACATCAAAACGAGTAGACTTTATTATAGCCGGGAATGATGGCCATAATGATAATGTGATGATTGTGGAATTAAAACAATGGGAGTTTGCTCATAAAGTGGAAGGGAAAGAAGCTATTGTTGAGACAGCGCTCGGTGGTGGAATCCGTGAGACAGTCCATCCATCTTATCAAGCCTATACATATGCTGCCCTTATCACAGACTTTAATGAAAGTGTTCGAACAAATAAAATCAACTTAGTACCATGTGCGTATTTGCATAATTACTTTGTTCAAGAGGAAGACCCTCTAACGGATAAAAGTTATAGTTTTTATATAGATAAGGCCCCTGTTTTTCGGAAGGGTGAGATTAATAAGCTTAGAAAATTCGTGAAGCAATATATTAAACAAAAAGATCAGTCGGATGCAATTGTTCAAATTGACCAAGGGAAAATAAAACCATCAAAATCACTACAAGATGCCTTAAAGAATATGATTCAGGGTAATGAAGAGTTCTATATGATTGATGAACAAAAGGTGTTTTTTGAAGAAGCATTAGCTTTATTTAAACAATCAATGAAAGATCAAAAGAAAAGAACAATGATTGTAGAAGGTGGTCCAGGTACGGGGAAATCAGTTTTAGCAATTAACTTGCTCGTAGAAATTATCAATAAAGACCGCTTGGCAATGTATATTACTAAAAACTCAGCACCAAGAGAAGTGTATGCCGCAAAACTTCAAGGCACGATGAAGAAAACACACATCAATAATCTTTTTAAGGGTTCTGGTAGCTTTACTAAAGCTGAGGAGAATGAATTTGATGTCTTAATTGTAGATGAAGCACACCGACTTAATCGAAAGTCAGGTATGTTTCAAAACATGGGTGAAAATCAGACAAAAGAAATCATTAATGGTTCTTTGTTGTCTATTTTCTTTATTGATGAGCACCAAAAAGTGACCTTCTCAGATGCGGGAAGTATTGATGAAATTGAAGAATATGCTCATGCGTTAGGATCAGAAGTGATCAAAAGAGAACTAGTATCACAATTTAGATGTGATGGATCAGATGGCTATATTGCTTGGTTAGATGATGTGCTTGAAATTAGAGAAACAGCGAATAAAAATGTTATTGGTATGGATTATGATTTTAGAGTAGTTGATAGTCCTAGTGAGTTGCTTGAGTTAATCAAAGAAAAAAATAAACTAGCCAATAAATCACGAATGATGGCCGGTTATTGTTGGGAATGGCCTAAAAATGAACGTCGAAATGTTGATTATCACGATATTGTGATTGACGACTTTGGTATGAGTTGGAATCTTAATACAACGTGGGCAATTGATAATTCATCGGTAGAAGAAGCGGGGTGTATTCATACAGCACAAGGATTGGAATTTGATTACATTGGTGTGATTATTGGAGATGACATGCGCTACGAAGATGATCAGATTGTCACTGACTATTCTAAGCGAGCAAAGACCGATCAATCTTTAAAAGGGATTAAAAAGTTAGCGAAAGATAACCCAGAAGAAGCAGATAAAATTGCGGATAAAATTATTAAAAATACGTATCGCACTTTAATGACGAGAGGCCAAAAAGGTTGTTACGTTTACTGTACTGATCAGAACTTAGCTGAGTATTTAAAAACTTGTATGGCATACGTCGTAAAAGAACAACATGATTTACAGATGGTGGCAGAGAAGCCTGCACCTTATTCATTAGAATAATAGGGTAAGATATGACTATGGCATTCAGTAGGGCAGAATAGGGCTGTAGCTGCTAAAATAAAGCATGAAGTTTTCCTGATAAAAATAATGGTCGATTATTTCTAATCGACTGGTTAGACTTAGATAGTTATAATTATGATCGACGCGTAGCACAAGTGTTTAAACTCCATTATGTAATCGGTGAATATCATTGCATCTATTAGACAATTATTTAAACAAGATTTCAAATGGCCGTCAACTAAAGTAAAATAATATGAAATCCGGATGATTACGGTCATCCGGATTTTTACTTAAACATTATTTGTTAGAGGTTAACCTCATGTGTTGGATTTTTTAGATGCTTTTTTAACGCTAACTGTAAGAAAATACGAGAGAGCGCCAAATAAAATAATACTTGCACCAGAAGGGATATTTAAATAATAAGATATCATCAATCCCGCTAACGTGAATATCATACCAATTAAACTTGATAACAGCATCATATTCTTTAATTTATGGGTAAACATTTTTGCCATCGCTGGTGGCATAGTTAACATAGCAAGAGAAAGAATAATCCCTACAACTTTAATTAAAATGACAATACTCAATGCGATTAAAATATATAAGACAATGTCAAAATGCTTAATATTAATTCCTATCACTTTAGCGTAGTTTTCATCAAACAGATACAGTTTCCAATACTCAAAATAAGATAATGTAGCAATAAGAATGATGATGGTTAACACACCAATAATCCATAAATAGGCTCGATTTACAGATAGAATGTCTCCAAATAAATAAGACATCATATCTGGTGGATATCCAGGTGTTAAAGCGATAAATAAAATACCTAAAGCCATTCCCGTTGACCAAAACATACTTGTAATTGTCCCGGTATTCGCTCCCGTACTTTTTTGTATCTTGTTTGCACCTAATGAGGCACCTACAGCAAAAAACAATCCACCTATAATGGGTTCAATTCCAAGAAAATAACCGGCACCAATACCACCAAAGGAAGTGTGTGCAATACCACTACTTAGGCTGACCATATTTTTTTCTACAATGATCGTCCCCATAATTGCGGTGATTACACTTGTTAATATAGCGGCTATTATAGCGTTTTGCATAAAAGCATAACTTAGTAGATTCGTCATTTTCTCACCCCACTTGCCATCTTTTGTTTTTGATCATGAGCCTGATAAGCTTCATTTTTTGTAATTTTTTCTCCTTGGATAAACCAATCAATCGGACACATGTCTCCTTCCATTACGTCACCTGAAGTCGGATGGTTGTCTGAATGCACATGCGCTTGTTTATTAATATAGATAATTCTATCTAAATAAGGAGATAGTGCCGTAATGTTATGACTAATAATAATGATGGTGATGGATGTATTTAATTGTTGCAACATCTTAAAAATATGGGCTCGTGAGTCCTCATCTACACCTGCTGTTGGTTCATCTAAAATTAGTACATTTGGATGGTTCATCAGTGATCTTGCGATCAACACCTTTTGCATTTGTCCACCGGAAAGTTGTCCGATTTGTCGATCAAATAGTTCAGCAATATCTAGTTGTTCCATGACTGCTAAGACATGTTGATTCGCCTCTTTAGAATATTTATAAAACGGCATGACCCGTTTAGGTAAATGTCCCGTTTTAATGACCTCGCCAACTGTGATTGGGAACTTCCGATCAAAAGTCGTTAGCTGGGGAACATAGCCAATTACAGTGTCTTCATGGGTTGTTACCCCACCTTTGGATGGTTCAATCATCCCTAAAATAGTTTTTATTAGGGTTGTTTTCCCACCACCATTTGGACCGATAATACCTAAAAATTCACCTTGTTTGATATTGAAATTCACATTATCTAAAGCTTGTATCTTACCATAGTTTACGTGTAAATTTTGTATTTGGATGACATTCATACTACTTCCTCCAATGAATAATTGATAAGGCTAAAAAACTTAGTCTATTTTGTGCATCAAACCGCAAATCAAAACCACCAGTGTGAGTGGATGGTTTAATGTGTGATTTAAGACTCTTTTACTCCAGCGCTAAAGCTCTACTGAACCTCAACTATAGCCGAGGGGGTATCAAGAAGCTTAAAAAGAAAAGAAAACTTATGAAAATAAGTTTTCTTTAAAAATGTTAAAAATTAACGAGCTTTTTTTATTCTGATTCTAAAAATGATTCAGCCATTGCTCGTAAATTTGGAATATAGTCCGGTGACAAAGGTTTTAATTCGACTACATTCCCGTTAATCTCCTCTGCTACGGTATCTTTTTGATTAGAGTCAAACTCTTGTTGATAAAATATGACATGTATATCTTGTTCAACTGCTAGGTCAATAACTTCTTGCATCCACTTGGCGGTTGCTGTTTTACCATCTTGTTCAATCGCTGTCATTGTAAGACCGTAATCATCAGCGAAATAACCTAGAGAAGGATGCATAATGATAAAGTTTAAATTATCAATATCTGCAAACATATTATTAATATCCGTATCTAATTTACTTAGTTCTTCAATATATGCTTCTGCATTTTCCGTATATACTTCTGCATTCTCTGGGTCCAATTCGGATAACTTTTCTTTAATGGTATCCACCATTACGATTACTCGCTTCGGTGATAACCAAATGTGTGGATCTCTTTGTGTGTTCTCTGTATCAAAGTAGCGATCCTCATAATCTTCTGCAACATTTTTTTGTAATTCTATAATGTCTACTTCAGTATTATCCACCATGTCAGGCATAATATTTGCAGATTCAGTCGGTACGCCAATAGCAAAGTAGACAGCGCTATCTTCTAAAGCCATCATTTCTTTTGGGGTTGGTTCATAATTAGCCGGACTAGAACCAGGTGGAATCACTGTTACTACATCTACTAAATCACCTGCAACTTTCTCAACAAAGGTAGCCTGTGGTAAAATTGATACAGCAACTTGTAAATTAACCTCTCCATCGCTGTCATCGTCATTATTGGTTGTATCTTCACTACATCCAATCAAAATGATAGCTAGAATGAAAGCGGCCATTAATAAAACAACTGTCTTTCTTTTAGCATTAATTATCATATTATCCCCCTCCTTATTGCAATTCATTTGCAATAAGGTTATTATATGTTATGTAATGATTAAATGTCAAGCAGGTTTAGTTGGAAAATATATAAAACAAAACAAGTAGCTCATACAGGAAAGGAGAAAAGCATTTATGACATATGAAGATTTAGTTGAAAAAATAAAAAAAGCCGGGGGAAGAGTAACTGGTCAACGGAAAATTATTTTGCAGCAACTCATTAAACATCAGAATAAGTTACAGTCAGTAGATGAGTTATTATATGCATGTCAACAATATAATTCAGCAATAAATTTAACGACGATTTATCGGAATTTAGAGTTTTTAGATGGCCTACAACTTATTTACAAAACCAATATTGACCGTGCGACTTCAGGTTATAAGCTTATTAATCTAGAAACGCACCATCACTATATGATTTGTAGTTCTTGCGGTAAGTTATTGCCTATTGAGCATTGTCCAATGTCTGATGATTTAATTAAAGCAGCAGAAAAGGAAGGGTTTACGATATCTGGTCACTCGATGGAGGTTTACGGGACTTGTCAATCGTGTAGTTAATGTAAGAAGCTGTTTATTGCCCCCAGTTAAGTCATCAAATCACTTATAGTCCCGCTTGCAATGAGATGTATTTGTAGATGATAGATCATGCATGTGTTTGATCGTGGGTATCTAAATTATTAAGAATTAAGAATTTATAATATCAAAGGTGAATAATATTAAATCCGGATGATGGTTATCATCCGGATTTTTTCTAAGGTCTATTTGCGTATTTGTGAATGCTGCACCATTACTTCCCTGATCTAACGACGGTATTCAAGCGCCAATCCCTTCAAGAAATTCCTCATATATCGGTCACCACAAGGCTTATAATTACGGTGGCCCTCTTTTCTTAAGACAGCACTTAATTCACTAGTAGAAATTGAAACACCGACTTGATCTAAAAGATCTAAGATATCATCACTTGTCAGTGTTAAAGCAATCTTTATTTTCTTTAAGACAACGTTATTAACATTCTCATCTGTTAACGTAACTGTTTGCGGGGCTTTTTTCGCTGGATCTTGTCTACCGCGCTTAAAGATAATTAAGCCATCTAAGAACGCATTTAACTGTTGATTGGTGCAAGTTGTCTTGTATTCATTTTCCGTAAAAGTATTGTCACCCGCTGTTTTATCAGTCGTTTTTAAAAACATGTCCCGAACGTTTTCTACCGTTAGCTTCTCATCACCTAAAGCAAAAACTTCTGTCATTTCTTCATCTTTTAGATCAAGAGCATACCTTATTCTTACTAATCGATCATTATTATTCATGCCAAACCTCCGTTAGTCATCTATTTTAATATTATTTTCAGCGCTTATTTTGTTAGAGCGAATATCTAACTTAATTTTAGACCAAACCAATAGACACGTCAATTAGCGCAAGTCACCTGCTTTTTAAGTCTTTGAAAGTGTAGGTAAAAAAATTCAAGAATTAAACCATCAATGAACGAATGGAAGATTTAAAATACGATTATTCTGATACCGTTGATCTATTAACGAGAATTCAAGTTATATCTCGTGTTTTAAGTAGTTCACTTCAAATATATTTTAGAGAAAAAATGAAGACCTAAGAACTGTTCTTAGGTCTTCAATGAGACTAGCTTTATTTTTATAAACAGTGACTTATTTACATCAGAATGACCATAACCTTGTCTAAATGGATGAGTTGTTTATGGATACAATCGGTACGGAAAATGGTATATGAACTATGCCCATCCTCGTATTTAGCTCCCGCTAAATTCTTTGGTTTTTTACATGATGTGAACTTTTATCCGTTTGGTCCTACCCCATCACCAATTACGGTAAGAGAGGTTTCACTAATACCATCTGACGTTATGTGTGTGATTGTGTCGTTTAACTCAAACGTTACAGAGGTATCATAGTCAATGATGTTACCTTCAGTATATAAACCATCCTCAGACTCACCTTCAACTGTTGCGCCCGTAAATAGAGTATAAGTGTCACCAACAGGTAATTCTGGTGTTGAAATGACAATGCTGTCATAGGATTTAGACGGTGTGAAGGCAGTGATAATATTACCGTCGCTATCCGTTATTGCGATTGTTTCATTTGCTACTAAATCATTCAGTTTATAAAGAATCGCGTTTTGATTAGAAGTATCAGATGCGACTTGGGCCATGTTACTGTTTCCGGCAGCGATAAGTGTACCACCATTTATTTCGAAAGTATCATCGTAATCAATAGCACCCTCTCTCATTGTAGTAGGTCCATTAATTAATAACAGCCCATCGTTTAGCTCAATTGTAGCGTTTGAATCAATACCATCGCCTGTAGCATCAATAATGGTTTGTCCACCATTAAAATGAAGGTAACCGACTTCGTCTGTTGTATTATCACTCCAACCCATACCGGTATTTATCCCGTCATCCATGGCGGTAATATGAAGGACGCCATCATTTATAGTGACTTGATTCGCTTCCATGCCTTCATAGCTCATATCAATATCAATTGAGCCACCATTAACTATTAATGAACGATCAGCATGTATCGCGTCATCGCCTGTTAATAGTGTGAATTCCCCGTCTTCAATGGTAAGTGTCTCATCGCTATGAATGGAATCATCCAAACTATCAATTGAAAAAGTACCATTTACAATCACTAAGTCGCTACCTGCTTTTAACCCTTTAGTGGACGACGTATCTTCACTCGTTTCATCCGCCCTTTCATCATCTAGGTCTGGAGCTATACCGTTTTGGTCATTATCTCTAGGAGGCATTCTGTCATTAGTACCACCTGCTATTTCCCTTCTACCAGGAGGTGTTGCACCTTGTTCAGGCCCTTCATTAATTGCCCCAGGAGGTGTTAAAGCTTCTAACTCACCAGCTTCTTCAAGAATCAAACGGATCTCTTCTAACGATTCGGCTGTTTTAAGCTCATCTTCAACATCTGCTGAAAATGTATTGTTGTTTACTAATTCATCTTTTATTACATTGATATCAGCCTCAATAGGCATTTGAGGTTGCTGGTGTCCTTGTTCAACTGGAACGTCAATGGTATCGGGATGGCCCTCGCCAGTTGTCAAATCATAGTTTCCTTCCTCGATATATAAAGAAGCTATACTCTGAATGCCATCGGCATCACTGTTAATTGTCACATCACTAGAAAGAATAACGAGATTACCTTGGTCTTCCTCATCATTGGTAGTTTTAATGCCGTCACCACCAACAGTCGCTGTTATAGTACTATCAGAAATATAAGCGAGATCACGACCGACAATACCATCATCGATAGCATTTACATAAAGATCAACTTCAGTAATGAATAAATCATCACGACCAGTGATGGCATCATTGCTTGAAGAAGTAACAGTTAGTGTCCCGCTGCCATTGATGACTAAATTATCGCTGCTATACAAGACGGCTGTTAGGTCGTCGTTGGTTGTTGTTGTCGTTGATATAAGTTGATTAGCTGTGTCAGGGACGACTGAGATAATGGTTTCATCTGCTTGTTCAACTTGAATTGCTGACGATTGACTTGTTTCAATGGTCGCTTCATTGAGAATAAGGTTGACAATACCCTCATCTTCTTGGTCAACAATAATTGATCCGGCCGTATATTGGCCAGAGAAGACATAAGTACCAGAAGTTCTAATATATACATCCCCTGCTTGTTGACTTACTGCATTGTTGCCGTCAATTGTTATCACATCATTATCTAATGTGACAAATGTAGCATCATCTGACCACTCCGTGTGGAGAGGGATCTCCTCAATTGTTTTGATTGAGTAGTCTCCTGATGTGGTTGTTACATTTGACTCTGTTTGGTTTGTTGAACACCCTACTAACAATAATAATAAAGCAAGAGCTGCGGTTATAAGCTTTTTCATAGTATCATCCTTTCGGTTTTAAATTTACCATCGTAACTTTACAAAATAGCTGAATATACGTCAGTTAAATTAGCCAGCTACTCTATGAGAGATCGATTGACTGTCTTTAAACAAAGTTCATAAATTAGTTCTATTTTTCCACTAGAAATGATTGAAAAGAATCTAATTTTAGTTGTTTGGTTTATTTCCTCCTCATTTTGTTGATACTATTGATTCTAAAGAATAAATGTGTCAGGAGTATGTCAGAAGAAAAAAACATAAAAAGCAAAGACTGCAATATAGACTAACCTTCGTTATTATGGATATGATGTTGCGCTATAAAGATAGCCTGGTGGTATTTGTGTTTTAGTATGGGAAGGTGCTATCTATGAAAGAGGAAGAGTTGAAGGATCAGTTCAGCAATAGGGTATTCTAGATAAAAGATTACATCATGATGCTCAGTACAATACTTACGCTGTTTGTCGTATGACTCAGTAAGGTTATGAACAAGAACGACCGTACAAAGGGGATATTTTTAAATCATAGAGACGCGCTTACCTACATCTGTTTTATAATCCTGAAAAGGTAGCAAAAGATAGCTGAATCCCTAGATATCTCGGCTCTCCCATTATAAAATATCGGGAATTCAGGATGCATAACATATATATGTAGCGGTGTTAAAATTGTGGTAATAAACTACTAAATAAAAAATGAGGGACGTATGACGTTTTAAAAGTCACATGTCCCTCTCGTGATAAATATGGTCTTACATGATATTTAATGAAAACACGGTTAAGTATCGACTTTTGCATGTTGAGAAATCACATAAATCGATGGTCTATTCTAAAAAAATCTTTAATTATTGGCATGGTTAGCATTTATCTTTTTTATCACAAGTTCTTAATAGGCTGAACGTATTTTGATATGATCCCATGCTTTGGCGAAAAGATAAAACTAAACATAAATATTAAACCTGTTGAAAAGGCCATAGAGCCAGATATCGAAGTATCAATCCAATAGGCAATATAATAGCCCGAAATAGCGGATAAGATACCGAAGATACTACTTAAAATCAACATGACAACAAGTCGGTCGGTCCATAAATAAGCTGATGATGCGGGTGTGATGAGCATCGCAACAACCATAATAGCACCAACCGCATCAAAGGATGCGACAGTAGTGATAGACACTAAACTCATAAATAAATAATGCATAGCAATGGCAGGAATACCGATGCTGACCGCAAGAGCAGAGTCAAATGATGTTATTTTCCATTCTTTATAGAAGGCGGTAATAAAGAATAGTACAATGAGGAAGACAATAAAGAGCAGTAAAGTTGCTCGTGGAACCTCACCAACCAATGGTAAACTAACTTTATCAAATGGGATAAAGGTGATCTCACCCATTAAGGCATGTTGAATATCTAAGTGAGCATTCCCAATAGACGTTGAAATCAGAATAACACCAATGGCAAAGAGCGTTGTAAATATGATCCCCATAGACGCATCATGTTGAACGTCAAGGGAATGTAGCCATTGGACTAAAAAGGCTGTTAGAAGGCCGGCAAATATACCGCCCACGAGCATCGCAGGCCCGCTAACTTCCTTGGTTACTAAAAAAGCTAGAACAATCCCTAATAATACAGTGTGACTAATAGCATCTGCCATCATGGCTGTTTTTCTTAGAACAAGAAAGACCCCTATTAAGCCACATGACATTCCTACCAATGAAGCTGTTACGATAATCCATGCGGTGTAGGTCATCATTTAACCTCCCTTATCTCAGTTCTTAATGTTTGTTGCTTTTTTTGTTGCTGCTTATTCAAAAATTTAATTAATAATCCCTTTTCTTTACCTAATGTTAACGATAGTATGAAAATACCTGCAGCAATAACAACGATGAAAGGGCCTGTAGGCCATCCGCTTCCTTTAGAACTGATAAATGTTCCTACAGCGCCTGAAATAGCACCAAAACTTGATGAAATAATTAACATGTTTCTAAATGATTTGGTCCAGTAGCGGGAACTAACAGCGGGTATAATGAGCATAGCTGCCATTAAAATAACCCCTACGGCTTGTATACCTATAACAATGGTCATGACTAACACGAGCGTATAAAGTCCATTCATAAATCCTATAGGTAACCCTAATCCATTAGCAAAGTGGCGATCAAAGAGGTATAGTTTCCATTCCTTAAAACCAATAACGATAATAAAGATAACCACAATAGCTAAAATTGACATAATCCGAACATCAGATTTCACCATAGCAGCAGCTTGACCGAAAATAAAGCTGTCAAGACCACTTTGGTTTCCCCCTGCCGATCTGTTGGCAACAGTCAAGAGCATTATACCTAAGCCGTAAAAGATTGCTAAAACCATACCCATTGCGGCATCTTCTGAGATTCGGCTAGCATTTGAAATCCATTGTATCAGCATGGCACCAAGAAAAGCACTAATACCGGCACCAATAATAAGGAGTAAAAGATTTTTTTCTTGAACAATTAAAAAAGTGATAACCACACCAGGTAAGGCAGCATGAGATAAGGCATCACTCATCAGGTTTTGACGTTTCCAATAAGCTAAACAACCAATAGCGCCTGATGCAATTCCTAGAATGGTTGTACTCATGATAACCCATCCGGTATTCGTATTAAAAAGAAGTGACCACATATTATATGCCGCCTCCCAAGATGCGAATGTTACCACCGTATGCGCGGGTAATATTGTCTTTAGTAAAGACTTTTTCTGTTTTGCCATGGTTGATGATGGTTTTATTTAAAAATAGAACATGATCAAAATAATCTTCGACTGTTTGTAAATCATGATGAACGACAAGAACGGTCTTACCAATCGCATTTAGTTTTTTTAGCGTTTCCATGATCGCAATCTCAGTAGCAGCATCAACGCCGGCTAATGGCTCATCCATGAAATATAAATCAGCGTTTTGAACAAGCGCGCGTGCTAAGAAAACACGTTGCTGCTGGCCACCGGATAATTGACTGATTTGGCGGTTAGCGTAGTCACCCATCCCCATTTTTTCAAGGGCCTCAAATGCTTGTTTTTTATGAGATTTTGAAGGTCTTTTTAACCAACCAACCTCTCCGTATAATCCCATTGTCACAACATCAAGTGCATCGGTGGGGAAATCCCAATCGACAGAGCCTCTTTGGGGTACATATCCGATTCTTTTCTTTACTTTTTTAAATGGTAATCCAAAATACTGCACCTCGCCTGTTAAGGAAGGATGTAAATTTAACATCGTTTTAATTAATGTTGATTTACCCGCACCGTTAGGTCCAACAATGGCTGTAAGTGACCCGGGTGTAATTTCGAAATTAACATTTCTCAATACCGTATTTTTTTGGTAGGCTGCTGATAAATTATTAACCGATATAACGGGACTAGACATTTTCATCAAACTCCTTTATCTATTTAACGTATTTTTAAATGGTCTTGTTATTGTATCCATCGTACTTTTGGTAAAGATGGTGGAGACGTTGTCGTCGTGATAGTGTCATGAATACTAAAATACCAACCTCATCTTCTACCTGCAATCTTTGGCGGCTAATAACATCTATGTCATATTTTCTTAAAGTATCGTGAGTAGCAACGAAACCACGTTGTTCCACTGGTGTTGCTGTTTTTGCGTTATTTAATTTCACGAATTATTGATGGTGTTTATTTCCGAAAAAAGCAAGCTGAAGTATTTTGATTTCATAGTCATTCTCCCTTTATTTTGCCTTAAGGCAACTTTTTTGTATAAGTACAATTTAACGTATTTTTCTTGTCAATGTCAAGTATTAAACATAAAATTATTTAATGCGGTGATTAAAAAAGAGAAACAACTATAAAAGCTGTAAAAAAGTCTTGTGGCTGTACTATTGTTCAGAATTCAATTGGTAAGTTAAAGGGATGAACGATGGGTGTGTCCATCAAGTAATGGTTCAGTCAGAATGGGTGAAGCTAATAAGGTTAAGACAGATCGTATCTAGTACGAAAATGAAGCCATTTTCCCTAGTCATTTGTGCGTGAATATATAACAAAAAGAGCCTCAACTCATTGGGGGTCAATGAGTTGAGGCTCAGAACAATAGAGCATAAGCACAAAACACCGGTATACTATTATTTATTTAGCGCATTATAAATAGTTTCAATATTGTGTTCATACATACCGATATACGTTCCTTTTTCTGTATTCGCTTCACCCATAGCATCTGAGAACAGTTCACCGCCTAATGCAACGTCAACACCGTCACTTTGTGCACCTTCAATTACTGCTTGTATGGTGTCTTGGTTAATACTACTTTCAACAAAGATGGCAGGGACGTTGTAGTCTTTAATGACAGCAATGGTATCATTGATATCAGAAACACCAACTTCATCTTCTGTACTCAATCCTTGTAAACCAATAACATCCATGTCATATTTTCTACCGAAGTAACCAAAAGCATCGTGTGCAGTAACAAGAATACGTTGTTCATCAGGTATGGTTGTTATTTTTTCTGCTGATTCTTTTAAGTCAGCTAGTTTTTCGAAATATTGGTTTTTATTATTTTCAAAAAATTCAGCGTCTTCTGGTGAATATTCTTTTAGTTTATCAACAGCAGACGTTAAAGCTTGTTCCCATAAATCAATATCGAACCAGATGTGTGGATCAATTGCGCCTTCTTCATCATATAATAGATCATCTTCAGAAATACTATCACCAACAGCTAGTACAACTTTTTCATCACTAATCGCTTCAAAGACATCGACCATATTTGCTTCTAAATTTAAGCCGCTGTAAAAGACGACATCTGCTTGGTCTACCTTTGTTATATCACTTTGTGTTGGGTTATATAAGTGAGGATCGACTGATGGCCCCATCAAGCTAGTAACCACCACTTTATCACCGCCGATTACAGATAGTGGTTCCCCAATCTGAGAAATCGTTGTGACGATATTAATTTCTCCGTTTTCTGCATCACTTGAATTACTCGTGTTGTCATCTCCGCAGGCGCTTAATAACAAAAGTAATCCTAAGACTACTGTTATGAACACATGATTTATTTTTATTTTCATATCCATTCTCCTTTTTTGCCCTAAGGCAACTTTTTTGTATAAGTACAATTTAACGTACGTTCATGACTCATGTCAAGTAGCAGAATGAAATTATTTAAATTAATTGGTTATAAAACGAAACGTGTTGCTTTAAGTATTGTTAAAAATCCTTGCAGCTGTGCTATCTTTATCGTTTTAGAGCGAGAAGATACCTTACTCAAACATCGTGTGAAGGAACCTTAGCGCGTTTAAAGCGCCTCACGCTTGTTTTGCCAGAGATAACCTTGTTTTATGTGAAGCTATCGTATACTATTAAGAGAAATTAGCACGTATATGTTTTATAATCGAGGTGAATAATATGAGGCTCTTCAAAAACAATAGTTTACAGACGCGTATTTTTGTATTTACGTTAGTTTTAGTTCTTATCCCGGTAATCATTATCGGACTAGCAACGTATTCAAACTATAAAAATTCAGCTATGGATAACTTAGTCTATTCAAATAAAAGTACAGTTAATCAAATTAGTGAAAATTTAACGTTCATCCTAGAAGATATCCATGATCTTTCCCTTTTTGTCATACAAAGTAACCAAGCACAAAACTTACTTCAAAATACAGAAGATAGAGATCGTTTTGCTTTCCAACAAAAAAAGCGAGAAGCAGAAGAATTATTAGTCCACCTTATTGGATCTAAAGATTATATTAAGTCGATTCATATTGGTACAGAAGACGCCTTGCTAATTAATACAAATCGCTCTGGTGAGCTGTTAAATGAAGACCAGCATGAGAAGATATTAGATTTAAATGGACAAGCATGTTTTTTTATTGATCGTGACCAATCAAGTTTTGTTTATAGCCGTGTCATTAAAAACCTCCAAGATATCACGTCACCGATTGGCTATATTAGTATTCATTTAGATATGAATTACTTAGATGATTTACTAACGACGAGTAACGAGAATGTAAAAGAAAATTATTATTTAATTCATAATGATGAGAAGCTTGTCTTTAAAAGAGAACGAATAGATACCCCAACTCAAATTGATTGGCATATCGAAGGCACAGAGACTGTTAGTAAGGAAGTATCGATTGATCGCACCAATTATCTCCAAACAATCAGTCCGTTAGAGGCACATCCGTTTAGCGTTGTTCATTTGATTTCACTTGATCAATTATTACAAGGCAGAGCAATTGTTCCTAGATTAGCTATTGTTTCATTAATCGTTAGTTTAGTCGTTTGTTTGATTGTTGCTTTTTATTTCTCGAGATACATTGTTCAGCCGGTTAAGAATCTAGAGTCGTTAATGAAAGAAGTTGAAAATGATAACTTAGATGTCACTTTTACTGAAAAGGGAACCGATGAAATCAATCAATTAGGTTCTGGGTTTAATGCGATGTTGACGCGGATTAAATATTTAATTGAACGTGTCTATCAAGTTGAAATTAAAAATAAAGATGCAGAATTAAAAGCTTTGACCGCACAAATTAATCCCCACTTCTTATATAATACGTTAGATACAATTTATTGGATGAGTTTTTCAGAGGGGAGTAAAAAGTCAGCAGAGATGGCTTACTCTTTATCACAACTGTTTCGTATGATTTTAAAAGAAGAAGGTTCGGTGACGACGGTAGAAAATGAATTATCTTACGTCACTCACTACTTGAAAATTCAAGAAGTGCGCTATCAAGGTATGATTAATTTTGACATTGATGTTGAACCAGGTATTGAAAACTATAAAACAGTAAAAATGGTTATTCAACCACTCATTGAAAATGCAATTACGCACGGTATTGAACACCGTGGTCAAGGAAATATTTCTATTCAAATTAAAACGACTGATCACTATTTAGATATTAAAGTTGAAGATGACGGGGTTGGTGCCGATATTACTAAATTGTTGGCGCTGTTGGATGACAACAGGTTCAATCAAGATATGAAAGGTTATGCCTTACGAAACATTAATGATCGAATTAGGTTAAATAATGGCGTAGATTGTGGTTTAATCTTTTTAACGAATAAACAACAAGGATTAACGGTTATTGCTAGGCAGAAGATGGAGGTGTAAGCATTGAAGATTTTAGTTGTAGAAGATGAACCGATGATTAGACAAGGTATTGTCGCAGCTATTAAACAGATGGATGAACACGATGTTTTTGGTGCGTCAAATGGCCAAGTTGCTTTAAATATAATGGACAAAGAAGCACCAGATATATTAATAACCGACATTCGTATGCCGGTTATGGATGGTTTTGAATTAATTCAAGAAACATGTAAAAACTTCCCTAAAACAAAGATGATTATCTTGAGTGGTTATCAAGATTTTCAATATGCCCAAAAAGCAATACAATTTGGTGTGAAAGAATATTTAACAAAACCTGTGGGTTTTCCAGATTTAGTGCGCTCGTTAAATAAAGTGACCAATCAAATTTTAGGCGAGCGAACACGCCAAAGTTTTTATAAAGAAAATAAAGTATTACTGCAGCGAGAATGGCTCAGAACCATTATGCAATCGCAAACAGACTTGACAAGTTTTCAACTCCAAACCGCTAAAAAATTAGGCATTCATTTTGATGGGCCATTCTTCCGTGTCGTATCAGTGGAGTTTGACCAACCTGTTTCTAGAAATGAAGGAGACCATCTTCTACAATTAATTAGAGGAAGCTATCTTTCTTTTTTCCCTTCTGAATATGAAATAGCGCTGGTCATAAATGAATCAGCTGTAAAAATAAAAGAAACTAAAGAATATTTTGTAAGCGTTTTAAAGTATGCGATAGCGAAAAACTATACGATTACAATCGGAGTAAGTTCTGTCGTTGATTCAAGTGTAAAATTAGCAATTTTGTATACTGAGGCGGTCGATGCAAGAAAACAAAAGGTATATTTTGGAGAGAACAAAGTCTATGTGGCTTCTGATATCCTTTATCAAGATGAACAAGGCCATTTACCGGTAATTTCTAAAGAAGTTAATTTGACTATTATTGAGTGTTTAAAAAACTGTGATATAGCAAGGTTAGAACAAAAAATAGATCAGTTATTTCAGATGTTTGTAAAAGAGCGCTATTCTTTAACTAAAGTGCATCAGTGGGCGGTACGTATACTTATTCGTTCTTATATTGAATTGGACCGAGAGGAAGAATTAGCGCAACTCGACCAGGCAGAAATCTTTGCTTTAGATAATACTGTAATGAAAATTCAAGCGACATTGGTTCAGGCTTTTCAACATTTATTAGAAAAACGAGAGGCAGAGTCAACAAGTACACGCTTTAAGCTTGTAAATCAAACAATCGATTATATAAAAGAACATTATCAGGAAGAATTAGCGCTTGAAGTCTTAGCAAAACAAGTCTTTATTTCCCCAACATATTTAAGTAAAATTTTCAAAAAAGAAAAAGGGGTATCACTTATTACGTGGTTAAATGATTATCGAATAGAACAGGCGAAAATCACGATAAAAGAACAACCGGCTTGGCCGATGTATCGCGTGGCAGCTGAAGTGGGCTTCAAAGATTACAAATATTTTGTGCGCGTATTTAAAAAGAAGACCGGTGATTCCCCAACGGAATTCAGAAACAGAAGATAATTTTATATTTTTTGAGAAGTTAAGTTGACACTTGCTTCTCTTTTTTTGATGATAGACAAAAATGGAGAACATTTCACAAGAACGTGTAACGTCAAAAGAATTATCAGGCGGTATAATCAAATTATAAATTAAATCTTAGGAGGAATAAAAATGAAAGCGTTTATTTTAAAGTTCACTTTATTTGTTGCTATTGTCAGTCTTCTTACTGCATGTGGAAGCGGGGATGATAATGCAACCGGTTCTGAAAACCAAGGCGGTGATGATGTAAGTATTTCACTTATGCACTATTACAACAAAGAATTAGGGGAACCAGCACCAACGGCTCAATTAGAAAAATTAGATGAGTTTGCCGCTAACAACCCAGATGTAACAATTAACCAAGAAATTCAGTCACATGATAATTACGAAACGAAAGTTAAGACACTAGCAGCTGGTGATGAATTGCCAGATGTATTTCTAATTAAAGGTTCAATGACGCAACAATTTTTAGAAAACGAACAAGTCATGAACTTAGATGAGTTTTTGAATGAAAATGATGGTTGGCAAGACCAATTTATTGATGGAACACTTACGCCGTTCCAAGTAGATGGTAGTGCTTATGGCGTGCCAATTTCAGGTGGTGCAACACATATCGTTTATTATAACCAAGCAATCTTTGATGAAGTAGGTATCGAAGCATTCCCTGCAACATGGGATGAGTTCTTAGCAGCTATTGATACGTTAAATGAAAATGATGTAACACCAATCGCTCTAGGTAATAAAGGTAAGTGGGTACTTAATTCAAGTTATTTAAGTACACTAGGTAACCGCTATACAGGTGATGAGTGGTTCGATAATATTTTAGCGAACAATGGCGAAGCTGCCTTTACTGATCAACCATTTATTGATGCACTAAGTGCCATTAATCAATTAGCTGATAGAGATGCTTTTAATGAAAATATGAACAGTATCGATAACAGTGAACAACAAGCCTTGTATATGAACGGTAAAGCAGCGATGTTTATCGAAGGCGACTGGGCAGCTGGTTCTATTTCAAGTAATGCTCCAGAAGAAGTATTAGAAAATACACATGTAGCTATTTTCCCAGCGATTGATGATGCTGGTGGAAACCAAAATACCGTATCAGGTGGCGGTGGTTGGGCTTATGCCATCAACGCTGACGTTACAGGTGAAAAACTTGAAGCAATTAAAGACATGATTTATCACTTAACGAATGAAGAAGCAGGAAAGCTTATCTTAGAAAAAGGTCAAATGCCAGCAATCAAAGTATCAGGTACGGAAGATATGGAATTAGGTAGATTAACACGCGAAATCTTAGAATTACTCGAAGATAATAAATATGTACCTATCTATGATACGATCCTAGAACCTGCTTTAATTGAAGAAATGAACAACAACATGCAAGTCATGGTCATTGGCCAAGTGACACCAGAAAAAGCTGCGGAGAATATTCAAAAAGTATACAGTAAATAATCTTTACATTTGAGGGGATAAAATGAAAACAAAAAGTGCAATAAAGCCTAGAAATTCTAAGATTTATTTATACCTTTTACCTGGATTAGCTATCTATGCTTTTGTCGTTCTAGTCCCACTTGTGATGGCATTAAGATATAGTTTCTTTGATTGGTCAGGTGGACCAAATATGGACTTTATCGGTTTAGATAACTTTGTAGCACTCATTCAAGATGATGTGTTCTGGCAATCGTTCCGAAATAACTTATTTATCATTATTATGAGTATTATCGGTCAAGTCGGCATTGCTTTCTTAATTGCGGTCTTATTAACGAGATCATGGGTAAAATGGAAACAATTTCACCGAACGGTTATTTTTATCCCCAATGTACTAGCCGCCGTTATTATCGGTTTCTTATGGTCAATGATTTACAATCATGATTATGGTTTATTAAATTATAGTCTGAATGCTGCTGGTCTTGAGTCATGGATTTCTCCATGGCTCGATGACCCAAGCATTGTAATGGCCTCAGTTACGATTCCGATTGTGTGGCAGTTTATTGGGTTTTATTTAATTATCTTTATGTCTGCGATGCAAAACATTCCAGATGAACTATATGAAGCCGCCAAAATTGATGGCGCAACGAGTTGGAAACAAACATGGCATATTACGATGCCGATGTTAAAAAGCACATTTAGAGTAGCCATCATGCTGTGTATTGCTGGAAATATGAAAGTGTTTGATCATATCTTTGTTATGACAGGCGGTGGGCCAGGTAGTAGCTCAACTGTTATGGCACAATATGCGTACGACGTATCATTTAACCGTTTTGAATTAGGTTACGGAAGTGCTGTATCTATTGGTATGTTAGCACTTAGTCTAGGACTTATTCTTATCAGTCAAATAATAGGAAGGGGAGAAAAAGAATGAAATGGCTCACACCTTTAGGTAAAACGATTGTAAATATACTATTGCTGATGTTTTCTTTATCTGCTGTCTTCCCTATTATATGGATGTTATATTCGTCATTTAAAACACAGAAAGAATTCACATTAAATACGATTTCTTTACCTGAAACGTGGCAATTCTCTAATTACATTGAAGCGATTCAGGTTGGTAAATTACATGAGTACTTTTTTAATAGTGTTTATATTAGTTTATCATCCGTATTTTTAATCATCCTCTTAGGGTTTATTATTGCGTATATGATCGCAAGATTTTCGTTCCCAGGAAGAAAAGTGATTTATATATTATTTATGTTTGGGATGTTGATTCCCATTCATGGTTTACTCGTCCCTATTTTTATTGAATTTAAAAATGTCGGGCTATTAAACAAACCGTACACACTTATTTTGCCTTATGTCGCCTTTGGTTTGCCGATTGTGATTTTCTTATTTGAATCGTTTATTAAACAAATTCCAAAAGAAATTGATGAGGCAGCGATCATGGATGGTTGTACAACTTTTCAAGTTATTTTTAAAATTATTTTCCCAATTGCCTCACCTGTCATTGCGACAGCGGTTATTTTAAGTTTCTTAACAGCTTGGAATGAGTTCCCATTTGCGTTAGTACTTATTCAAGACGAAGCGCTTAGAACCCTTCCTGTTGGTTTAACGAACTTTAATGGTCAGTACACAGTGAATTATCCGCAAATGATGGCAGCGATGTCGATCACGGTATTGCCAGTCTTACTGATTTACTTAGCGTTCTATAAGAAAATTATCCAAGGTATGACAGCGGGATCTGTGAAAGGTTAAGGGTGAGAAAATGAAGCAATATCCAGAGATTATTCAACATGTCATGGATGAAGTCCATATACAATTAAAAAACGAACCAAAATTACAACAGCTGTTTATGAATTGTTTCCCGAACACACTAGAAACAACGACCAAACGTTTAACTGACGGAACAACATTTGTATTTACAGGTGATATTCCGGCGATGTGGTTACGAGATTCAGCTGAGCAGGTCGCTCATTATTTGCCGTTTTTAACTAAAAGTGACGAACTACAAGAGCTAATCAAAGGGTTGATTAAACGACATTTGTTTTATATCAACCACGATCCTTACACGAATGCATTTAATGAAGAAGCAAATGATCAACACTGGAATAAAGCAGATAAATCAGTGCTCACGCCATGGATTTGGGAGCGGAAGTACGAAGTCGACTCTGTCTGTTTCTCACTAAAGCTAATCTATACTTACTGGAAACAAACAAGTGATGACACGGTCATTGATGCAACGTTCTTAAGAGCACTGGATAAGATTATTTCAATGTGGGAAATAGAGCAATATCACGATAAAAAATCTTCATATACTTTTGAACGAGATGATTGTCCCGATATAGATACTTTGTCTAATAACGGCAAAGGAACACCTGTGAATTATACAGGTATGACTTGGTCGGGCTTTCGACCAAGCGATGATGCCTGTGAGTATCATTACCATATTCCTGATAACATGTTTGTTGTTGTTGTCCTTGGCTATGCGTTAGAAATGATCTCACACCTTGAGGGTGAAGATATCTTAATAAAGCGGATGCAACAACTACAAAAAGACGTTCAACAAGGTATTGAAAATTATGGGATAGTACATCATCCAGAATTCGGAGAAATCTATGCCTATGAAACAGATGGATTTGGTCATCATGTGTTAATGGATGATGCTGGAACACCTAGTCTACTTTCTGCGCCTTATTTAGGCTACTGTCGTGTTGATGATGAGATTTATCAAAATACGCGTAAATTTGTTTTAAGTGAAGGTAACCCGTATTACTATGAAGGCATATATGCCAAAGGTTTAGGAAGTCCGCATACGCCGGAAGGCTATATTTGGCCAATTGGTTTGTCAATGCAAGTTTTAACTGAGCAAGATCCTAAAAAGATTAAAGCGCTTATAGATACTTTAGCTTCGACTGACGCTGGAACAAACTATATGCATGAGGGGTTTGATGCGAATGATCCTTATCAATATACCCGTGAATGGTTTGCATGGTCTAACAGTTTATTCTCGCAAGCATTACTCTATGCGCTTGAAAAGAAAGTATTTGAATAATTTAGAGAGGATGGTCATGAATGGTTCATTATGATTTCCCTCCCGATTTTTTATGGGGAGCAGCATCTTCTGCGACGCAATCCGAAGGAACGGTAGCAGGTGATGAAAAAGCAGAAAATATTTGGGACTACTGGTTTAAAACGAATCCTGAAAAGTTCTATCATGGTGTAGGTCCTAGTATCACATCTGATTTTTACCAACAGTTTGAAGAAGATATTCAGAGAATGAAAAACATTAACTTTAATTCGTTTCGGACATCAATTTCATGGTCGCGGCTACTTCCAGATGGTGAACACGTTAATCCAGAAGCAGTGACCTTTTATAATCATGTTATTGATCGATTAATTGAAGCAAATATTAAGCCGATTATTAATCTGTTTCACTTTGATATGCCGATGCACTTACAAGAAAAAGGTGGGTGGGAAAACTCTGATATTATTAAAGCTTTTTCCTATTACGCAGAACAAGCCTTCAAGTTATTTGGTGACCGAGTGAAGATGTGGACAACGTTTAACGAGCCGATTGTGCCAGTGGAAATGGGTTACTTAAATACCTATCACTATCCTGCAGTTATTGATATGAAACGGGCTGTTGTTGTTGCTTATCATTCAATGCTCTCAAGTGCAAAGGCGATAGAAACGTATCGAGAACGTAATTTAGACGGTGAGATTGGAATTATTTTAAACTTAACCCCCTCTTATCCTAAGAGTGAAAGTGAAGCAGATATAAAAGCTGCTCATTTAGCTGATTTATTCTATAATCGAAGTTTCTTAGACCCCTCTGTGCTTGGGGAGTATCCAGAAGAGTTAGTTCAACTTATTGATGAGCACGCCCTCTTGCCTGAAAGAATCGAAAATGATGTGGCATTATTAAAAGCTAACACGGTTGATTTTTTAGGTGTCAATTACTATCAACCGCGCCGGATAAAAGCAAAAGAAACAACGAATGCATTCGAAAATATCACACCAGAAAGCTTCTTTGATTATTATGAAGACCCTAATCGTCGAATCAATCCGCATAGGGGTTGGGAGATTTATGAAAAGGGTATGTATGATATTGCGATGAACATTAAACAAAACTATCACAACATCCCGTGGTACATTTCGGAGAACGGTATGGGTGTATCTGGTGAAGAACGCTTTATCAACGATGACGGAATGGTTGAAGATGATTACCGCATTGAATTTTATGAAGAACATTTAAAGTGGCTTCACTTAGCAATGCAAGAAGGAGCTAATTGCTTTGGCTTCCATACGTGGACATTCATTGATAACTGGTCATGGTTAAATGCATATAAAAATCGATATGGTTTTTACCGGCTTAATTTAGAAGACCAAACACGGCACATTAAAAAGAGTGGCTTATGGTTTAAAGCACTCGTAAAAAGAAACGGGTTTGACACCAATGAGTGATGTATTAGCGATTGATATTGGTGGAACAAATATCAAAGTCGGCCTTGTTGATAACAAGAGCCAATTATCACAGCAACAATCTTACCCAACACCTACACTATTTGCAGATTTTACGCTGCTATTAAATACAATCAAACAAGCCTATGTATCACACGATTACCGTGGTGTGGCGGTTAGTAGTCCAGGTATACCTTTATCTAGCGGGATGATTGGAGCCGATAGTGCGGTACCGTATTTACATGAACATAACATTTTGAATCTGTTTAAAAGAACTTTTCACTTGCCTGTAACAATTGAAAATGATGCTAATTGTGCTGCACTGGCAGAAATATGGAGTGGAAATGCTCGAACAGAAAAAAATGTGGCAACATTAATTATTGGAACGGGTATTGGTGGTGCTATTATTCAAGACCGGAAGATCTTTCATGGTAACCATCGCCATGCAGGTGATTTTGGTTATATGCTCTTTCCGACTGAGACTGGAGAATTGTCGGTATTTAGTCGTTTAGCTTCGACTTCTTCAATCATTCGTTATGTCGCTAAGAAGAAAGCTGAACCCATATCTTCTTGGTCAGGAGAAAAGGTATTTGAGCTTGCTAAAGCGAAAGACCCGATTTGTCAGGAAGCAATTGACCGCTTCTATTCAATGTTATCGCTAGGTATTTATAATATTCAGTACGTCTATGACCCGGATGTCATCTTAATTGGTGGTGGGATTAGTTCGCGAAAAGAATTATTAGATGAGTTGAGAAGTCGTTTAATCACTATTCAAACAGAGACACCGGAAAAACTCGTGGTGCCAAAAGTGATGGTCTGTTATCATAAAAATCATGCTAATTTACTCGGAGCTGCCTATCACTTTATGATTTCAGGAGAGGTAACTGACAAGTGATTCGTTTTTTTAGAACAACATTATGACATAGACATCATTACGTCAGGATTAAGATGATAGCTCATTTATAGCTATGGTCCTTTTTCTGACGTTTCTGTTTATACTATAATAATAAAGGATGTGGCGAGATGTACGCGGTTGGTATTGATATTGGCGGAACCAAAACAGCACTAGCGATTGTAGACCAAAGTGGAAAGATTCTTTCTCGAACGAAACTTGTAACAGATACGAGCATAGACCCTTCACGGATGATTAAAAGCATAATTGAGACGGTAAAACAGATGTTAGTTGACCATGATATTAAAGAGGAGATGCTGGCTGGAATCGGTATAGGGGCACCGGGTCCGTTAGATATTTCTCGGGGCATGATTACTTATCCACCCAACTTGCCACTTTGGCGCAATATTTCGATTGTGGCTGATTTTAAAAAGCAGTTTAATGTCCCTGTTCGTTTGGAAAATGATGCCTCTGCTGCAGCGGTTGCAGAACATCATCTAGGTAACGGAAGAGGGTATAAGGATCTTCTTTATGTGACGATTAGCACCGGAATTGGTGCAGGTATTATCTCAAATAATCAATTACTATCAGGCAACAAAGGAAATGCCGGGGATATTGGTCATATGGTTGTCGATCCTAGCTTTGGTGAATGCACATGTGGCCAACTTGGTTGTTTTGAACATGTATGTTCAGGGACAGCTATTAGTCGAGAAGCTTCAAAAATTAAAGGTATAACAATCTCTACTGCTGAAGCTTTTCGTCTTTATAAAGAGAAAGATGAAGAAATCACCCGGTATTTAGACGTAGTGATTAACCGAATGGGAATGGCCGTTACGGCTATGATTAATACACTTGACCCGGAAATTATCATTATTGGTGGTGGCGTCAGCCAAGTAGGGGAAACGCTATTCCAGCCTATTCGTGGTTATGTTAAGCGGTTTACTTTAAATCGAGATGCGCGTGATACTCCTATTGTACCTGCTGAATTAAATCAAGAAGCAGGCGTAATTGGCGCAGCTTTACTTATGTTTGAATAAAACGTCTTTAAATAAAAATCATCGTGTACACATAGGAGTATCCTTGTAAGGAACTAAATACCAGGGAAAATCAATGGATTGAAGAATGCAAAAAAAGTCCCTTTGGTACGATTAATGTCATTGATGACCTCTAATTCAAATACTAAAAGGAAACCTCCACAAGAGATTTTACACAAAATTAACGCTTAATGTAAATTACAGAAAATAAGTGTATGTGTCAAGTTGATCTCGATAAGATTGTCAAATAAAGATTTAAGTGCGAGTTTTTTTTCGATTTCAGAATTTTTTTTGCTACTGTACTATCGTTTGCTGCCTGCATTCCCAGAATTTATAACGAGGTGGTAATTGTGAGAATAATCTATCAAATCAATAAACAAACGGGGATCTATGAGGATTTAAAAGCCATCTTTCCTTCTCGCTATAAACAGATACTATCAATTGCATATTGCTTGATACTTGAAGGAAATAATTCTTTAAGTCATTTTTTGCATTGGTAGAAACTGCACCACCATTTGTTTAAACAAGATATAGCCTCTTAGAGAAGCAGTGATTTATTTCAACAGATTGATGGGGAAGGTCGTATAACCTTCTTGAATATTGCGGACAAAAATAGCCACTTGGAGGTGTGGACATAATCTTGGACAACTATAAGACGGGAGAATGTCCATGTACTCTTACGAAGAAAGAATAAAAGCTGTAAAGCTTTATATTAAATACGAGCACTCATTAGCGTCAGTCATTCAGGAACTAGGCTATCCTTCTTCAAAAGCTCTTTACAAATGGTTTAAGGAATATGAAGAGAATGGGGATCTTTCAAAATCCTCAAAAAGAAAACGTAAATTTACCCATGAAGAAAAGCAGTTTGCTGTTAATCACTATATCGAATACGGTCGCAATTATTCTAGAACTGTTCGTATGTTGGGGTATCCAGACAGAAACATGCTTAGCGATTGGTGTAAAGAACCTGCCCCTGAAGCTCGTAAAATCAGGCGCAGTAAGTTAAACTATTCTCAAGAGCAGAAAAAAGAGGCCCTTATCCATCTTGTGAGCCGAAAAGCCTCTGTCCAAAAAATGGCTGAGCGCCTTCATGTCAGTCGTAAAACGCTCTATAATTGGAAAGAGGAGCTCATTGGAGAGGAACTTCCACCAAATATGACTAATATGCCTGATAGCCCTCAACTAGAAGCGTTAAAAAACGAAGTTGATGTTTTAAAACAAGAAGTTTATCGACTGCGAATGGAAAAAGATATCTTGGAAAAGTCTTCTGAACTTGTAAAAAAGAACGGGGGTATCAATCCAAAACATCTCTCCAACAAAGAAAAAACACGCGTGATTGATGCCTTAAGAATCTTTTATCCATTGGGGCTTCTGCTAGAAAATCTCGATTTAGTTAAGAGTAGTTATTTTTACCACAGAAGCCTGTCTAACCTTCCGGATAAATATACTGATCTTCGGGTAATGCTTAAAGACATTTTTATTGAAAGTCGTCGTGCGTATGGTTATCGTCGTATGTATGAAGTCTTAAAAAACGACATGTTGTTGTTTCTGAAAAAGTTGTTAGGCGACTTATGAAGGAAGAGAATCTTATTGTTCGTTCAGTAACTAAAAAGAAATATAGTTCGTATGCAGGTGAAATTACTCCCGCGACCCCTAATCTTATTCAACGAAATTTTAAAGCTGAAGCGCCTGATAAAAAGTGATTGACGGACATGACAGAGTTTCGTATTCCTGCCGAAAAAGTCTATTTATCGCCCATTATCGATTGTTTTGATGGGGCCATAGTTAGTTGGTCAATCAGTACACAACCGAATGCAGAGCTTGTTAATAGTATGTTTGATCAGGCACTTGATACACTCTCTGATCATTCAAAGCCAATCGTACACTCTGATCGCGGAGTACACTACAGATGGCCAGGTTGGATTGAAAGGATTAAAACCAACGGTCTGACACAGTCCATGTCTAAAAAAGGATGTTCACCAGATAACTCGGCTTGCGAAGGTTTTTTTGGAAGACTTAAGAATGAGTTTTTCTATGGATTTAAATGGGAAAACATATCAATTGATACATTCATTAAACTACTTGATGATTACATGCATTGGTACAACAATAAAAGAATTAAACTGTCTCTAGGAGGACTCAGTCCGATAAATTATAGAAAGACACTAGGTTTAATTGCATGAAAAAAGTCCAAGAAAACATCCGCACCTCCTACTAATGAAATATCCTAAGCTTAGACCGTCCTATGCGTTCATCACAGGTTTTGACAAGCATTAAAGGATAGAGATATGCTTGAGTTTCGCGAACTCATTTTATATGAAAAAGATCGACATGATTTATTAACTACATACTTCATTTCAAGGCTATTATCTGATTTCCCACCTACTTTAAACATCATAGAACTTAATGAAAACAATGGCTTCCTAGAAGGTCAAGTTAATCGATAAAATTGCGTAAGAACTTACTTTTTTAGCCGTTATACCTTTAAAAACATTTAGTTTAGTTAACATTTTAGACTAAAACCGTTGAGTTATAGCATATCATCATGCACTTCAGATGTTTCTATAGAAGTTGTCGTATTTAATATTTCATGATTATGCAAGTAACGTAAAAATATTTTTTCTAAGATATAATCAATCATTAAATTAGATGCAATGCATTCATTATTCTTAGGTTCATAAATCACAGAATAGTAAGCCCAAAAGTTTAACGCACATAATTTCGATAGCGAATTTTTAGTTATTGATGTTATTGAAATTGACGTTGCTCCGACTTGTTGGGCTTTTTTTGCATATTTAATAATATTTTTACTCTCACCTGAAAAGGATAGAAAGATGATTAATGTATTACTCGATATACCGTTTAAAAAAGCTATTTCAACTTCTTCTTCATTTTGAGGCGAAATAAACTTACTGTCGTAATAATTGAACCGCATAGCCGTAAAATAAGCGCTCGATTTCAACAACCAAGATCCTATTAAATATACTCGATCAGCCTTTTCAATAGCCTCCACTGCTTGAGAAACACTTTGCTCTTTTAATAAATCTGATGTCTTCTTTAAATCTTCAATTAAAAAACTACGAGAAATCTCACCCGAACGTGCTTCATCAATAGTAGTTTTATTGAACTTGATATAAGATTTAAATTCTGAATATCCTGAAAAACCTAACTTTTTTGCTAACCTGAGGATTGTAGCATGTGATACGAAACAATGATCTGCTAAAGTGTTGATTGAGAATGTGTCTACTTTTTCAACATTTTCTAAGACAAAGTTTAAAATTTTATAATCTGTTGTTGAAAGTTTTTCCTCATTTTCTTTAATCAACTTGGATAAGTATTTCAATTCAGCACGCTCCTAGTGATTATATTTAATAAAATTATTATGGCATTTAAAATATAGAGTGTCAATTTGGTATATTTTAAATTCATATATATGTAAAAAAGATAGTTTTTAACGTTAGGTGTGATTTATATCAGTTGAATTAACGCTTTAACTATGATCTCACGATATATTGAAAACGCTTTAAATGCTGTTATGATGAGGTTAACAACACAAAGGAGTGAGGTTATGAAAAAAGTTAACATTACTATAGTTGGAGGGGGAAGCACGTATACTCCTGCACTGCTGGATACGTTAGTTAGATATCAAGACCAAGTGTCTATTGATAATCTCGTATTATTTGATACTGATGAGGCTAGACAGCGGGAGGTGGGAGATTTTGCAGAAGTCTTGTTCAAAGAAAGATATTCATCCGTTAATAGCATCAAATGTACTACGAATATTGAAGAAGCTTTTAGTGATACAGATTTTATTCTGATGCAAATTAGATCAGGTGGTTTAGAGATGAGAAAGCATGATGAGAAAGTTCCTTTGAGTCATGGTGTGGTAGGACAGGAAACTTGTGGACCAGGTGGGTTTTCTTATGGTATGAGAACTTTAAAAGACTTCATTGAGATAATTAAAGAAATCAGACGGCAATCTCCAGAGGCGTGGATTATTAATTATTCAAACCCAGCAGCTATTGTCGCAGAAGCAACAAAAAGAGAGTTTCCGAACGATCAGCGTCTAATAAATATCTGTGATATGCCAATTGGGATAATGGACGCATTCTCAAATATTTTGGGAGTATCAAGAAAACAACTGTCACCAAGATATTTTGGATTAAACCATTTTGGTTGGTTTACTAACTTGTATGACCAAGAAGGAAATGATCGATTACCAGAAATTAAAGAATACCTTAAACATGACGCGATTCTCCCTACTGAAAAAGCCATGTCGGATGATTCGTGGAAAAAGACATTTGAACAATTAGCTCAAATGACTAATGATTTTGATGGCCCAGTTCCAAATACGTATTTACAGTACTATTTGTATCCCAAGAAGATTGTGAAAGAATCCGATCCTCATCATACAAGAGCGGATCAGGTTATTGCTGGGAGAGAAAAAGAAGTATTTTCGATGATTTCAGCTGTCAAACAGAAAAATTCCACAGAGGGTATCGAAATATCTTCAGGGGTACATGGTGACTATATTGTCGATTTAATGACAGCAATCATTAATAATAGAAATGATTTATTTATCATAATGGTTGAAAATAAAGGGGTTATTGAAAATTTACCTTCAGAGGCTATGGTAGAAGTACCGTGTTTAGTGAATAGCCATAATATTGAACCCTTACGTGTTGGACCGATTGATACTTTTTATAAAGGCTTAATAGAAAATCAATATGCTTATGAAAAGCTAACGGTAGACGCTTTTTATAATAATTCGTATGACGCGGCTTTAAAAGCTTTAACTCTAAATAGAACAGTAGTAGATGCAGACTTAGCTAAAAGTATTTTAAATGATCTTATAGAAGCTAATAACGATACTTGGCCAAAATTAAATTAAGAGGGAGAATAAGTATGAAGAAAAAAGAATTATTGTGGTCGGATTTCCACTCGAATATCCATCCAAAACAAATGAATGATTTAGAAAATTGGTTTGATTTTGCTAAAGAAATGCTTGATTTCTGGGGGGTTGCCTACTATCCGTTCCTTCATCGGAAATCTGAGCATGGATTACCTTTGGAAGATACGATTCCTGAAGAAGATATGCAAAAAGATTGGGAATACATTCGTCAATTTGCTGAAGAAAAATCTGAAGACGATTTTACATTTTTTATGGGATATGAATGGCAAGGAAATGGCGAAGATGGGGATCACAATGTTTATTATTTAGATAACAATCAAGGTATCCATCACCCGATGACCTATAAAGAATTATTAAATAAAATACCAAAAGGTCAAGCGATGGCCATTCCACATCATACAGGGTATGCAGTAGGCCATAGAGGAAAGAATTGGGCCACTCATGATTATGAATATTCTCCTTTCACCGAGATATATTCATCTCATGGATCATCAGAAAGTGATTATGATGACATACCAATGAATGTTCATATTCATATGGGACCAAGAGACTCTAAGGGTACAGTCATGCAAGGGTTGAAAGAAGGAGCGGTTACAGGGATTATCTGCTCAGGTGACAATCACGTTTGTCCTGCAATTACTGGTAACGGATTTTTAGCCGTTTGGTCGGAAGATAGATCGAGAGAAAGTATTTTTAAAGCTTTACTCAACCGCAACGTTTATGGTGTAACTCGAAGCCGGATTCAATTAAACTATGAACTTAACGGGGCATTAATGGGTGATTTTATTGAACCCTCTCAAACAAGCGAAGCAAAAGTTGAAGTTAAAGGGACAAATGCGATTGATAGAATTGAATTTATTAAAAGTAACGTGGTAAAAGACACCTATATTCATAATGGACAATGGGAAGAAGAAACACTGACTGGAAATGTAGTATTTAAGTTTGAGCTGGAACTTGGATGGGGTCCTGATCAGCGAGTGTATCCTGATATTCAAGAAAAGCACTGGACAGGCTCTCTTAAAACCACAGGTAAAATACTAGATATTGAAAAGTTATGGACAACCCCAGGCCAAAGCGTAAGTATGATTGGTGAAAGTGAAGCAGAGTTTGATATCAATACAACGAAGGGTGGATATGGTAATGAAAAATTATCTCAGAAAAACCACCAGACACCTTATATTCAAAATCAATCAATGATATTTGAGATTGAAGCAGATGTTAATTCTGATTTAGAAATAATTATCGATGATAAAACTTACTCATATAAAGTCAAAGATATTTTATCTGAATCTAATTTAATTGGCTTAGTCGATGAGGCTAAAAAATTAGCCAAAGAACGTTTTGATAAAGATGACTTTTATCGCTCAGACCCATTCTGGCACAATGCATATAAGGTTAAGATTCATAGAGGGGTTCCTGCTACCGCTTATGAAGTAACCTATGAGACGGAATTGGGTGAATTGACACAAGATGATTATATATTAGTTAAGGTATATCAAAGAAATGGAGAGCGTGCATGGGCTTCACCAATCTGGGTAAAAAACTAATAGAAAAGAGGGGTTCAAATGGCTTTAAACTATAAAGTATTGGCTCAAGATATTATTGAAAATGTTGGTGGAAAAGATAATATTCGAGCAATGGAACATTGTGCTACCCGATTAAGACTGATGCTAAAGGATGACTCACTTTTTAATAAGGCTGCTATAGATGATATGGATGGAGTGAAAGGTGTACTTCATAAGGCTGGGCAATTTCAAATTATATTAGGAACGGGTACAGTTAATCAAGTCTATAATGAAGCGGAAAAATTAGTAGATAATAAAGGTAATGTAAAAGATGAAGCGTATGATGATATGACAGTGGTTCAGAAAATTGTGCGGGTATTTGGTGACATATTTATTCCTATAATTCCGGTCATCATTGCTTCAGGTATATTAATGGGGCTAAGATCGTTTATGGTTAATCTCGGTTGGTTAACTGAAGGTTCATTTTGGTTTGGATTTTCACAAATATTAACTGATACACCGTTCGCTTTTCTTCCAGCTCTTGTAGGTTGGTCTGCAATGAAGCGATTCGGCGGCACGCCAATATTTGGTTTCATCATTGGATTAATGCTCGTCCACAATTTCTTGCCATCTGCAGGTGCGGTAGGGCGTGGGAATTTAGAACCTTTATTTGTTGATTTGTTTGGATTTGAGGCAACAGTCGTAGGTTATCAAGGTTCTGTATTGCCTGTTCTTGGTATCGCGTTTGTGGTAGCGTATCTTGAGAAAAAAATTCGTAAAATTGTTCCGGATGCATTAGATTTAGTGCTAACACCATTTATCGTTATGACTATCGGTCTATTTATTGGCTTATTCATGGTAGGACCTGTTGCACGTATCCTTGAAACAGGTGTTGCAGATTTATTCGGCTTCTTATTTACTTTACCATTAGGGATTGGTGGCTTCTTAATTGCTGGTTTGCAGCAAGTGTTGGTTATTACAGGTTTACACCATGCTCTTTGGGTTATAGATATCAATTTCTTAGAACAAATGGGAGAGAATTTATATCAACCAATTCGTTCTGCTGCTGTAGCGGGTCAAGCCGGTGCAGTAACAGCATTTGCTATCTTCGCTAAAGGTAAAAAAATGAAAGCGTTAGCTATTTCTTCCGCTGTTTCAGCATGGTTCGGTATTACTGAACCAGCAATTTTCGGGGTCAATTTAATTAATTTCTGGCCGTTTATCTTTGGATTAATTGGAAGTGCTCTTGGTGGTATGTATTCTTCTCTTGTAGGATTAGCTGGAGATGGGATGGGTATCGCTGTTATACCAGGATTTTTACTTCATTTGGATGGAACAATGTTCCATTATGTTATGGTGAATCTGATCGCTGGTTTGGTACCATTTATCCTTTCAGTCATTTGGATTAAGAAGAAAGGGAACATCTAAATATCACAACAGACTGGGTTCATCCCAGTCTGTTGATTAGTTTTAGGGGGATTTGTAATGGATTTAATTGTTTTCAATACTAAAAATGAAGCAAATGTCTATGTGGCTGGTTTGATTGTTCAAGAGATCAATAAGAATGCCTTTTTGACCTTAGGATTAGCAACAGGAGAAACTCCTAAAGGCATATACAATGATTTAATTAAACGATATCGAGAAAATAAAGTGAGTTTTAAAAACATCACAACATTCAATTTAGATGAGTATATAGGATTGCATCCTGAAAGCCCTGATAGTTATCACTTTTATATGCAGGAAAAACTCTTTAATCATATTGATTGTCCAAAAGAAAATATCCACATACCAAATGGTTGTGCAGAAGATTTGAATAACGAGTGCGAAAACTATGAAAAGCTAATAGAAGAATCGGGCGGAATTGAACTGCAATTGTTGGGAATTGGAATTAATGGGCATATCGGTTTTAATGAGCCAGGTACCGCATTCGATACACATACACATATAACTAAATTAGCTCCATCAACAATTGAAGCAAATACGCCATTGCTAGTAGAAGAGAAGAAATTACCATCACACGCACTATCGATGGGTTTAAAAACTATTAGACAGGCTAAAAAGATTATTTTAGTAGCATTCGGAAAACAAAAAGCTGATGCGATTCAAAGACTATTGAATGGGGAAGTTTCTGAAGGTTTTCCTGCTTCCATTTTGAAGAGACATTCAGACATTAAAATTGTTATTGATAGTGAATTAAATAACGAACTAAAGGTAGAGTAGTTAATCTTTCTTCAGGAGGTGATGAAGTCATGAAGCATAATATAATTTATATTCACACGCATGATAGCGGGAGGATATTAAGTCCGTATGGATACGATGTCCCAACACAATCACTTAAAGCATTCACAAAAGATGCGACGATATTTAGAGAAGCCTATTGTGTTGGACCAACCTGTTCGCCTAGTCGTTCAGGATTACTAACAGGCATGTATCCCCATAGTAATGGCATGTATGGTTTGTCACAGCGTGGATTTAAGCTCCATGATTACAACCAACATTTAGTAAATTTTTTAAACAAACGAGAGTATAATACAGTCCTTTGCGGTATTCAACATGAAGCAGGTAGCTTTACAAATCATGGTGAAGGAGGAAAAATTATTGGTTATAAACAAGACATTACAGCTGATAACACCGGACTAGCAGAAGAAGAACTTGCTAAGTGGGATTATGAAAACGCATTAAAAGCTAAAGAATGGTTAGAGTCTTATCAAGAGGATAAACCTTTTTTCCTCTCTTTTGGTCTGTTTTCAACACATAGGAAATTTCCGGAAGAAGGACATAAGAATAAAGAAAAGATTAATCCGAAATATGTTATGCCTCCTCTACCATTATCTGATGACTACCCTATTCGTGAGGATTATGCTGGATATCTAAAGTCAACGACATGGGCAGATGAGTCCTTTAAGATTGTCATTGAAGCCCTTAAGGAAGCTGGATTCTATGATAATTCAATCATTATTTTTACAACCGATCACGGCATTGCATTTCCTTTCAATAAGTGTAATCTTTTTGATTCAGGTATTGGTGTTTCTTTAATCATGCGTGTGCCTGATAGTCACATGAACGGTGAGGAGGTGGAAGGTTTGGTTTCACAAGTTGATGTTTTCCCTACTTTATGTGATTTACTTAGTCTTGATAAACCTGATTATTTGCAAGGCGAGTCCTTTGCATATCTCTTTGAAGAGAAGGAAGGGAAAGAAAGGAAAGAAATATTCTCTGAAATTAATTACCACACAGCTTATGAACCTGCGCGAAGTGTTCGTACGAAACGTTATAAATATATTAAATACTATGATGAATCTTACTTGAAAATTAACCGGACGAATATCGATAACTCAATAAGCAAAGATTATTATCAAGCAAATGGTCTAGAACAAATTGAAAAACCAGAAGAAGCTCTATACGACTTGCTGTATGATCCAAGTGAAACAAATAATCTTATAGAAAACGAAAAGTATCAGTCAATAGCTGATGAATTAAGACAAAAACTATTACAACATCAATTAGAAACAAACGATCCTATTCTAAATGGTCATTTTAAGTTAGAAGAAGGTTGGAAAATTAACAAAAGTGAAAATTATAATCCGAGTTCTAAAGATCCAAATGATTTTCTAAAGATCGGTGAATAACTTGCATATTAAAAAGCTATACAAAACGGCTATTTGATAAACTTTTATCTCTTGTGTTAATCAGCACTAAAAAGAGAGATGAAGACAAAAATTATTAACTGTAGACTTTGAAACAGTTGAAATGGAAGTATCTTCAATTGATATCATTGTGGTGTTTAGCAATAGAGAGAAATGTACCGTTCATACCCCTGAGGAAACCGGTGCTGTTCTTGACCGAAATATTATTGATATAAGTTAAGTAGACCACTTGGGGGAGGTCATTCCCCCTTACTCTAATTACAGCTAAAGCATAAAGTATATGTTATATACGATGAGTGAGTTGTAAAAATTCTTTAAATTTAAGGGAGAACCGGTTATGTATGTTGTATATTTTTTCGTAGGGTTAATTTCCACTGCATTAGGAGCTGCGGCAGGGCTAGGCGGAGGTGTCATTATCAAGCCTACGCTTGATTTACTAGGTGATTTTAATTTGAAATCAATAGGGGCATTATCAGCGATTACTGTTTTTACTATGGCTGCCGTCTCGCTTTTCGGCTCAAGAAAACTCGATGTTCAACTTCAAAAAAAACAAAGCTTTACTTTTGCTATCGGTTCTATTATAGGTGGTGGCATAGGGAAAAGCTTATTTAATAGTAGTTTGAAATATGGACCAATTAATCATATGATTGGATTAGTTCAATCAGCACTGCTTATCGGTATTTTAATCATCATATTATTATTAATGAAATATCGTTATCTCTATAGAACATATCACCTCAAAAGCGCTGGGATTATTTTAATAATTGGTCTTATATTGGGCGGTGTCTCCGCATTTCTCGGCATTGGGGGAGGGCCATTAAATATTGCTGTTTTAAGTTTATTATTCTCCATGGATACAAAGCAAGCGCGTCTTAATTCTATTTTCATTATATTTTTCTCGCAACTCGCCGCAATCATCCTTATATTTACAGAGGGCAGCCTCGTTGAATATGACTTAAGTATGCTTCCGGTTATGGTTATCGGCGGAGTCGCTGGAGGTTTTATAGGAAATTATTTATCCTTAGACTGGGATAGTAGACGAGTTGAGTTAATTTTCAATGCAACAATTATATTGATTATTGCTATCAATATTTATAATGTTGTACAAGCCATATAATTAAGAAGGAGGGTGAATTACATGAGTTGTTGTCATAGTAATTGAATAAATTGCGATCAAAATACGGATAAAAACATAAAAACCTCCAACTTGATTAAACTTGGACAGCATCATCAAGAAGGAATGGTTAAATTAACTGGTGGAACATTTTTAATAGGAACAGAGGATAGTGATGCCAATAAAGGCGATCAAGAAGGTCCAATAAGAGTGGTTAATGTTGAGTCTTTCTATATTGATCCAACTCTAGTTACGAATCAACAATTTCTTGAGTTTATAAAGGATACGAACTACCTAACAGACGCAGAACGATACGGATGGTCCTTTGTTTTTTACAACCTTTTATCGGTAGAAACAGCTAAATCTGTCACACAAAGACCCGCCGATACCCCGTGGTGGCGGGTGGTAGAAGGGGCAGATTGGGCGCATCCTGAAGGACCGGATTCTTCCATCCAAGATCGTTTAAATCACCCCGCTGTTCATATTTCATGGAATGACGCTATCGCCTATTGTACATGGTCAGGGAAAAGACTATTAACTGAAGCGGAATGGGAATATGCCGCAAGAGGGGGGCTCGTCCAAAAACGTTACCCATGGGGAGATGAATTAACACCAAACGGTAAACATCTGTGTAACATTTGGCAAGGGGATTTTCCGATTGAAAATACTCAAGATGACGGATATAACAGCACGTGTCCTGTTGATGCTTTCCCTTCAAATGATTTCGGTATCTTTAGTATGGTAAGAAACACGTGGGAGTGGTGTGACAACTTTTTTGATCATTCAACAGATACATCCATCACACAAGAGCATCAACCAAGAGCCATAAGAGGTGGATCGTATTTATGTCATGAATCATACTGCAACCGTTATCGTGTTACAGCACGAAGCTATAACACGCCAGATAGTTCATCTGGTAATATGGGTTTTCGATGTGCTAGGAATACTTAGTTACAATATTTTAAGGAGGTGACAGACATGTCTAATCAACCAGCGGTTAAAATTAAACCTAAAATTTCTAGTGTGATGTGGAAGACGGTATCAGAAGCTTGTAACTTAGCCTGTGATTATTGCTACTATAGTACATGTAATGGCCGTCCTGGAAAATTCAATCAAATTGAGGAACGAAAACTCGAAAAATTCATTAAAGAATATATGGAGATGTCTCAAGGACTTGTATCTTTTATTTGGCAAGGAGGGGAACCATTACTTGCCGGGTTAGATTTCTTTGAAAAAGTGGTTTATTATCAAAAGAAGTACAGTACAAAATTTAAACGCGCCAGTAATTCAATTCAAACGAACGGCATATTAATTAATAAATATTGGGCGCAATTCTTTAGTCAGCATGGTTTTTTTATCGGGGTAAGCTTAGATGGTCCGAAAGAAATAAATGATCAAAGACGCGTCACAAGTACAGGAAGACCAAGCTTTGATTTAGTCATGCGAGGTATTGAACACCTTCGTAACCATCGTGTTGAATTTAATATTTTGACGGTCATACACGAAACGAATGTTCATTGTGCTAAAGATTTAATGAACTTCTACCAGCAAGAAAACTTTCCATATGTTCAATTTATTCCTTGTATGGATTTTAAAGCACAACAAGTAGAGCAACCGGGTGTATTTGCGATTACACCAGAAGAATATGGTGCCTTTCTCTGTGAGGCTTTTGATCATTGGTATAATGATGGGCAACCAATCACGTCTGTTCGTTTCTTTGACAATATGTTGACAGGGTATTTAAATCAAACGGCTGAACATTGTATTCATCAAGAAACGTGCCCTAAAGCTCTTGTTTTCGAACAAAATGGCGATGCTTATCCGTGTGATTTTTATATGGATGAAGCTTATCGACTTGGAAATATCAATGTTGATTCCTTCGAAGACATCGCGATGAACCCTAAATTAGACGCGTTTGTTAATCAAAAGAAAAACTTACCCGAGGTATGTAAATCATGTGAGTTTCTAAAACTTTGTCATGGTGGTTGTCCAAGAAATAGGCATAATAACGCTAGTGAAAACGAACAAAGTAAAACGTATTTCTGTCATAGTTATAAACAAATTTATCGTTATGCGCACAACCGAATGAAGCTATTAGCTGATAAAATTAAACAAGATAAATTGCAGACGCTTATTAAGGTGGCTTATCCTTTACCGAAAGATAACGACATGTGTATATGTGGAAGTAATAAGACATTTGCCTCTTGTTGTAAGAGGTTAATTTTGTAATTAACCTCTTAGTGAGTCTATGTTAATCAATCAATAGTAAATTCCATAAGTATTTATTCAATACACCTTTAGAATATTACAGAATCCAGGTATACATAAATTTGGTATTAAACAAAATTTTCATATAGTATTACTTTCTGATTGAGAGAATGACAGTCGATTCTTCCCTTGTCGTTTTGCTTGATATAGTGCTTGGTCCGCACACTGTAGAATGTTCTCAGGTGTCGTGTGTTGATTTGTATCACACATCCCAACAGAGATGGAAGTGGTGAAGTTTTCCCCATTAAAAGAATGGGTATCATCATAAATATGTTGGCGAATATTTGTCATAATCTTTTTGGCATCAGTTAGCGCACAGTCTTTAAAGATAATCACAAACTCATCACCACCATAACGACAAAGAATGTCGGTCTTACGAATATATTGTTTGATTGTATCGGTGAGGTAACATAAGACGTAGTCACCGGCTAAATGGCCGTAGGTATCATTTAACGGTTTTAAATTGTCCAAATCAACAATCGCTAAGACGGACGTGTCATTAAGTTTCTTCAGTTGTTTCTGCAGATAATAATTGTTGTAAGCACCTGTAAGGCCATCAGTGATTGATTGCGTCATCGCTTGTTGTTTTAAGTCTCTTTCTTTTAGAAGTTTAATATCTTTTTCTAAAAACAGTACATACGTAATAATGAGCGGCAAGAAGCCAATCACAAAAATAATGAAAATAGGCGTAGATAATGAGTAATAACTGAGCTTAAACCCTTTGATCAGTGATAACATTCCTAATGTGAAAATGGTTGAATAGTGCAACAGCATTACAAAGACAATATTGTTTTGTTTGTAATGTCTAAAGGTCACGATTAATAAGAATAATGCGACCGCAATAATACTAAAGAAATAGTAATTGTATTAATATCTAAAATCAATCATATTCGTTGCAGTAAAGAAAATAATGAGATAATAAATCAGCTGCATGACCGGCAATGTTAGGACATACTTTTTCTTTAACAATGAATAGCTTGCTAGGCCATAAAAGAGAATACCAAGTGAGAGATTTAATAAGAAGAACTTTTTTATCACGAGATAATCAGTTAAAAGATAAGGCATCGTTAAGTAATCCCAGAGATAACCGCCCGTAAAGAGGGTCGCGAGACTGAGCCATAATAAGAAAGTATTGTCTTTCCGGTTAAAGAAGTAAATGAACAAGCTAAATAGCCCCGACATTATTACTAAGCCAATCCCAAGCGTGACTAATCGATCATTAAAAAGCCTGAGCACGCCAATGTTTCGATTGCCAGGTGTATTTTCTGAGATAATGACCGGATGAAAGGTCCCGGTTCGGTAACTGGCGTACGTTGTAATAGCAAGTGTGTTTTTGTCTTGGATTAATCCTTTCTCAATCGTTCCGTGAACAAACCCTGGCCGCAACATGCTGAGGCCCTCTGACATATCGCCTTCACTAACGATTAATTGATCATTAAAGTGTACAGTGATGGCATTGCTGTGGACGCTATTAATCACCAGTGTAAATAACTCCCCGTCTAGTTGACTAAAGTCTTCTTTAGCTAGGTCAATGGTGTAACGAAAGATATTTTCATCATCGTGAGACAATTCATATGTATTAAAATCTTGATCAAACGCTGTTGGTTCAATATGGATCGCATTTTCTGTTGTTAGAAAATCAAGCTGGCTCGTGTAGACCGTCAACAGTAAAAACGCCGCAATAATCACAAAATAGATGATTAAATAAATGACCTTATGACGACGACGCGTTGATAGCGATGGTAAGTCTGATTGGTTCATTGATACGCACCTTCTTTATAATAATGACAAGTAACTCATGATTAGTATAATGGATATTAATTCACCTGTATAGCATGGCTAGGTAAATGAAACGTCAAGGTGATAAGCTTAAACATAGTTAGGTAAGCATTATAAACAAACGGATCCACCGAGTAAGATTAGTTGTCTAATCTATTGTGAGATGGATCCGTTCTTGTTAGGGATACTTTTTCTAAGTTGTGTTGGACGAAAGCTGTTAAGTATTAAGCGTTTTGCTGGGCGTTTTTTTTACGCTTACTAACAAATGAATCAACAATGAGGGCAATCGCCCCGTCACCGGTGATGTTACAGGCGGTACCAAACCCATCCTGGGCCATGTATAACGCAATCATGAGGCCTGTTTGCGCTTCTGTGAATCCAAGGATAGAAGACAGTAAGCCTAAGGCAGCCATTACCGCACCACCTGGTACACCAGGTGCTGCGACCATGGTAATACCGAGTAATAGAATAAACGGTAAGAAGTCCGCAAATTGTGGTGTTTGGTCGCCAATAATTAATACCGCAACAGAACAAGCGACTAACGTAATCGTACTACCAGCGAGGTGAATCGTCGCCGATAACGGAATAACAAAATCCGCTGTCTCCTCACTCACATTATTACGCAACGCGCTGCGATACGTTACCGGAATCGTTGCGGCACTACTCATCGTGCCAAGGGCAGTAAAATAGGCCGGAATCATATTTTTAATCGCCTTAAATGGATTCATCCCGGTGCGTAAACTAGCCAGACTATACTGGAGCACAATGTAACCAACGTGCATAAGGACAATAAGAACAAATACTTGTCCGAAGACACCTAAAATATGAAAGGCTTCACCAGAAGCGGCCATATCCGCAAAAATACCAGCAATATGAAGCGGTAAGAACGGAATAATAATCTTATTAATGACTAAGATGATGATCTCGCGAAACTCATTCATGCCCCGAAACAGTAATGTATGCGAATGTTCGTGACGGATATAGTTAATACCAAGACCAAAGATAAAGGCGGTAATAAGTGCCGTCATCACGCCCATAATTGCAGGAATCTCTAACTCAATAATTGGACTTAAGCCTGACGCGCTAGCCTCTGATACAGCCCCACTTGTGATAATGGTTGGAATGACCATTATTGAAATAAAGAAGGCGATAATTCCTGCTGAAATCGTTGATAGATAAGCAAGACCTGCAGTTCCAGCGAGTAAGCGACCTGCTTTTTGACCGAGGTCAGCAATCCCTGGTACGATAAACGATATAATAATTAAAGGCACAATATAGCCTAGAAACTCTCCGAAGATATGGGTGAACGTATAAAGAATGTTGCCTATCCATTCAGGTAATAGAAATCCAACAAAAATCCCGCCTAATATCCCGATAATCAGACGTGGAAGTAAACCAATTTTTTTCATGCGAACTCTCCTCACTCTTTTTTTGCCTAATCTTGAAGCAAATCTTATCTTATCACAGATTATTCATACTCGAAAGAATTTTTCGACACTTTATCTGATTCGCTGATAAAGTGATGAGCCATCAAATGACGATGCATGTATTAAAAATAGAAATCTATATATTAATAAGTCGAATAACGTTATTATGTTTAGTATATAAAACAAGACCGAAGATCCGATCAGAACTAAAAAGGAATGAGGTGCTCAAAATTGCTACAATGAGACGAAAATGTTTGTTTAATTAGGGAGGAAACGAGATGTGCGAAACGCAAAAATTACTATTGTCCTGGAGGGGGCCTCAATCTAATCAACATTATTTTGTGGGTTGCTTAACGAGACAGGATGGTAAAAATGATAAACGGTATACGTTTAGCTATAATCAAACAATTGTAAAGGAAGCAGAAAAAGAAGGCTTTCGACCGTTGATTGGTTTGAGTGATTTAAATAAGGAATATACAAATGATAAGCTTTTCTCTATTTTTGAAAGAAGGTTACCAAACAAAAATCGACATGTTTTTCAACAATTTATGAAAGATCATCAGCTAAATGATGCAGATGAGGCGGCATGGGAATATTTAAAAGAAACAAAAGGAAAAACAGCGACCGATAAGCTATCCTTTTTAAAGCCGGTCTATAAACATAATGATACTTTAAGTTATTCAGGTGAGATTGCTGGGTGGTCATATACAAAGGGCCAGAATGAAAAACTTCAAGTTAATCAACCTGTTAAATTAATTATTGATGAGACTAATCCAAAAGATAGAAAAGCTGTAGAGGTTATTGATCAGGTTCATGGACATGTTCGTGTAGGATATATCCAAAAGCCTTTTAATCAGCTGTTTTTCAAGTTATTAGAGGCAGGTTATGATTTAGAAGGACATATCACATCAATAGATCCATCTGATAGCCGACCGACGCTAGGGATTGACGTAGCATTGCAAAATCAAATCATTGACTTCCAAGCTCTGAGTTACTTCATTGATGTTACGGATTAATTTATAAAGTACAAGCATGTTAAGCACCTTCTTAAATAAAAAGAAGGTGCTTATGTGTTATGAAAAAGATTTTTTAAAATGATCCCTATTATGTCACCATGTATTAGCGATAGAACATTGACATTTTCTCATACTTTTTGATTAAGATACAAAAAAATCCATCTGTTTCGGTCGCTATAACATTGTACCAAGTTTTTAAAGAACGTCACCCAGATAATCGCTCTTTTTACATGCCATGGTTAGATGATTCAATCTTTATAAAGTCATTTTAAAACCGAGTAATAGAGAAGGAAAGACTGATTATAATTGTCCTTGTTCAAGACGTTCTAAATGTAACCTTGCTTGGTTTTTTAGTTCTGCCTTTTCTTCAGCTGATTTTTTCTCAAGTAATCGGTACATCATTTTCATGCGGGGGTTACTGGCAAGAACATCTTCATGTACCATTAAATAATCCCAATAGAGGGAGTTAAATGGACAGGCGCGTTCGCCTGTTTTTTCTTTTACATTAAAGTAGCATCCTTTGCAGTAATTACTCATTTTGTTAATATATTGACCTGATGAGACATAAGGTTTTGTTGACATTAATCCCCCGTCGGCATAGAGTGCCATCCCTAACACATTCGGTAACACGACCCAGTCATGGGCATCGGTATACATCGTGTTGAACCACTCGGATACGTCTTGCGGGTTGATTTGTGCTAAATTGGCAAAGTTGCCAAGTACCATTAACCGTTGAATGTGATGACTGTAACCATATTCTATGACTTCCGTTACGGTTTGGTGAAGGCAATTCATCTTCGTTTCACCGTCCCAATATAGGCGAGGTAAAGGGCGTTTATGCTTAAGAAAATTAACATCTTTATACTCAGGCATCTTAAGTAAATAAACGCCACGCACATATTCACGCCAGCCAAGGATTTGGCGAATAAACCCTTCAACAGCGGCGAGTGGAGCTAATCCATCATGATAAGCTTGCTCTGCTTGATGAATCATCTCAAGCGGGTCCAGTAAACCAATATTAAGAGCACTAGATATGAGTGAATGAGACATGTACGGGTCCCCTTCGATCATTGCATCTTGATAATCACCAAAAGTGGCTAACCGCATTTGGATGAAATGCTCAGCGGCTTCTTGTGCTTGTTTTCTCGTTACTGGTAAAGTAAAGTTTTGTGTTGTACCGGGATTCATAGGAAATGTTTGATCAACTTTAGCAATCACAGCCCTTGTTTGTTCATCGGGTAAAAAGAGCAGCGGTTCGACAAACTGTAATCCCTTTTTAGGTGGTTTACGATTCTCACTATCATAACTCCATTTTCCGCCGATGGGTTGGTTCCCATCCATTAAGATTGAGAACTTTTTTCGCAAGTGACGGTACACGTTATCTAGCTTCCACGCTTTATTTCCTGGTAGTAACACTTCCCAGTCAGCTTCTTTAGTTATAAACAGCGACGCTTCAAGGGTCGTGACATGTCTGCCTTGTTCTTCTTGTCTAGCTTTCCATTTTCGGAGTAACTGGCGCATCGATTGATCTGTAGGTAAATGAAGGATGACTTCAGCAGGTTGATAGTCTTTTACGTGTGCGTCCCATCCTTCTTGGAAACTGTCGACTTCTCGGTAATCGACTTGATACCCTAAAGCCCTCAGCTCACGTGCGAAATGACGCATTGCTGAGAAAATTAAGACCAGCTTCTTCTTGTGATAATCTTTCCATACAGCGCGTGATTTGGCCTCAATGAGGAGAACCTGGTCGGTTGTTTGATTAATTTGAGATAAGCCTTTAAGTGATGTTGATAATTGATTCCCAAATAGCCATAATGTCTTCATTTACGTTCCCTTCTTTCGCTCTGCTTGTTCGTATCGCGCGCGTTGTTTTCTAGCCGATTCAGTTAAATCAACCAGCGGCTCTGGATAGTCTTCACCCAATGTCAGTTCATATTCAGCCCATTCGAAAGCTGTAAATGTAGGGACATCATAGACGCGTGACGATGGGATGTTTTTAAGTACTGGGAGCCAGTGTTTGGCGTAATCAGCTTTTGGATCATAATCTTTCCCTTGCTTTGTGACATTAAATATTCGAAAACCACGGGCGTCATTTCCAACTCCCGCGCTGTAGCACCAATTCCCATAATTACTTGATACATCATAATCGACTAAACATGATTCAAACCAGGCAGCGCCAATTCGCCAGTCAATGCCAAGGTTTTTAGTTAAAAAACTAGCAACGTTTTGTCTGCCTCTGTTAGACATATACCCGGTCGTTTTCAGCTCAATCATGTTGGCATCGACTAAGGGATACCCTGTTTTGCCATGAATCCAGGCTTGAATCTTTTCTTCATCCGCTGACCAGGGCATGGACAGTCCGAATAAGCCGTCTTGGTGAAACAGTTTATTTTTAAATTTTAGATGGACGAGGTAGAAATAATCACGCCATAACAGTTCAAAGTACAGCCAGTACGTTGACTTATTTTTGACGCGCGCGTTTTCATAACGCTTCAGTTGCCAATAGATAAAGCGCGGAGATAAACACCCATGAGCTAAATAAGGTGACAACTTCGATGAGTCATCCAGCTCTAGCATCCCGTTGCGCGTGTCTTTATAAGTGCTAATTCGGTCGGTATCATAGAAGTAATGCCTTAACCGCTTTTTTCCTTCTTTTGATCCTCCGTGATAAATAATTGTTTCAGGCGCTGCACCAACTCCTAAATCATATTCAGATGGAATCCTTCCTTCGGACGTTACCGGCACACCAGCGACCTTCATTGGCGTTGGTAACACCGGGCGCACTTGCGCCTCTTTTTCAATCAGTTTACGAAAGCTGGTATAAACATCCGGGAGCTCATCAATTGTAAAGGGTAAATCGTCCACATGATATAAATTGTGTCCGGTATAAGAAAAAAAGTTACGTGATGGTATGTTTTTCTTGACGGAATGTTCAACCTCTTGTTCTTCACTTCCAATTTCATGATGGTAATAAATAGCTTGAATATCAAGAGATTCTGATAGTTCAGGAATCACTTCTTCAGGCTTCCCTACTTTAACAATGAGTGACAATCCAATCTTGTTCATACTGTCTCTGAGGTTCTCGATGCTTTCAATTAGAAAGTGGGCGCGATGTGCGCCAGTCTTAGGAAAACCAAACGTTGTTGGTTGAAAATGTCTCGGGTCAAAACAATACACGCCAACGACAGGTAACCCTGATTGAGCCGCTCTTAATAAAGGCTCATGGTCATGGACGCGTAAATCATTGCGAAACCAAACGAGTGCACATGTCATATACATTCCTCCCTTGTTGTATAATAATTATACATTAGTTATACAACATTTGCATTTAAAAGTAGTTCCGAGCGATGAATTCCCCATCTAAAATGAAACAGAAGGGCATGATGGAAAGTAACCCTTCAAAAACCTGATTAAAAATAGCATAGTAGTTAAAAATAGCCGAACATCAATAGAGGTATGTCTATTGGTGTTCGGCTATTTAATTAAATCATTTTTTGTTTTTTTGATTAGTTACCATTAATCATTGCGAGGCAATGTATCGCATCGCAAGCATTTAAACGAATGCTTGCATAACTAGGTCTGTTGATAAATCTTATAGTTGAATGCCTAACGCTAGTAGAACATAACCAACAATAAGTGCGATTACTAGGCTAAGCCCTGTAATCAGTAAGGCATCTTTTTTATTTGCTGCAAATAGTGGAAAAATACCATCGCCACTTGTGGCAATCGCGGCAGCGACTAGAGCTGCGATTGGAAAGTTATTGATTGTTGTGAAGGCGACAGTAACAGAAATCATACCACCACAACCAGGCGTTGCCCCAATGATCGCGGCAATGATGACAACAATGAATGCAGATGAGGTCATCCACATATCGAATGTTTCTACTCCTACGACAACGTCAATAATATAGTTAGCAATGAATAAACCGATGAACACATAGACAATAACAGTTGCGATATCAGATACAGCATGTAACAAAGTTGATTTCGCACTGCTATTACAGGCACAATTATGTCCTTTATAGCTAAATTTATAAACAAAGAAATACAGGATAGAAAAAGCTGTAAGGGCTACAGCCACCCATTCAGCTACATCATCATAGCCAGCTATTTCTCCGCCCCAAAAGGCAGCGATTGATCCAGGCAGCAAGAAAATCGCCATAGCAATTATAATGTAAAAGCCAATCTGTTCGATGAATCGATGAACAACGCGTGTCACTTGCTTAGAATGACAACGCTCTTCCAGATGTGGAGCGGGAATCTCGCGAGTGCTGAATCTTATACCAAAAGCATCAATAAGATAACCTGAGATCAGCGCTACGATAATACCGATGACGTTCACAAAGACAAAGGCGCTCAAGTTCGCTGTTACACTTGCTTCATCAGAAGCACCTAATAAAACAAACGAGCCTTCACCTAAAGTTGCAATAAAAGTAGCGACCAAACCACCCAATGATATTTTTTGGTTTTTATACATCGAAGAGACAATGATGGTTGCTCCGCAACCAGGAATGGCACCTAAAAGGGCACCTATAACTGGATGGGCCCAGTCAGGTCCTAACTGTTTGTTACCTGATAGTTTCCCTTTAGTCGCAAATGTTATGAAACTAACACCGATAATTGAAATAGAAATATACCCACCGATCACCCCAGCCGCGCCAAGATTCTCTAAAAGAAAAGTCCATAAATCAAAAGTCATATGTTCTCGCATCCTTTTTAGTTTATTTGTTTAGTAAGTCATCGATATTATAATTGATAATGATTATCATTGTCAATAGCTAATGTTAATTAAAAACTGAATTTTCGCTCAAACATTCACAATATCTACGGCTTACTGTATTGACTTCCTAATACGATAATGTTAAATTACATTTAATTGACTGAAAATTCTGCGTTTTATTATTTAAAGGTATAAAAAGTAAAGGAACAGTTAACAGAGCAATCACCAGAAAGGAACAGAGCCCATGAAAATCGTTACGTTAAAAGAAAGTCGTGAACCACGCGTCGCGTTAGTACCTGATGCGGTTAAGAAACTATGTCATCTGGAAGGGATTGAGGTGGCAGTAGAAAGTCAGCTATCACTTATGATCACTGACCAAACTTACGAAGAGGCGGGAGCTGAAGTCGTAGAGAGTAGGCAAGCGTTGTTGGCGACTGCCGATATCTTTTTATCGGTAAATGCCCCATTACCTGAGGATATTAAACAAATGAAACAAGGGGCGTTATGCATTAGCTTTTTAGATCCGTATAACGACACGGAGCGGATTAAAGCACTACAAGCACGTGGTGTGAATGCGATCAGTATGGAGATGTTACCACGGACAACCCTCGCACAGAAAATGGATGCGATCAGTTCACAAGCCTCCCTTGCGGGATACGTCGCCGTTATTCTCGGTGCGAATAAATTAGACCGCATCTTCCCGATGATGATGACCCCATCTGGGACAATTCCACCGGCGAAAGTGTTTGTAATTGGCGCAGGTGTTGCCGGTCTTCAAGCGATTGCGACAGCTAAACGTCTCGGTGCGCGTGTTGAAGCCTTTGACACCAGACCAGTTGTTGAAGAACAAGTCACCTCTCTTGGCGCGAAATTTGTTAAAGTCGATTTAGGTGAAACTGGTCAAAATAAAGATGGTTATGCCAATGCTTTAACCGAAGAACAACTAAAAATCCAACAACAAGCAATGGCTAAAAGTTGTATGAATGCAGATTTAGTGATTACCACGGCCAAACTCTTCGGTAGAAAAGCACCCGTTATCGTAACGGATGATATATTAAAAGGTATGCGTGACGGCACGGTTATTATCGATTTAGCGGCCAGTTGTGGCGGGAATGTCGAAGGGACTGTTGTTGATGATACCGTCACTGTAAATGGTGTTGATATTGTTGGGTTGGATAACTTACCAGGTGAAGTCGCCTATGACGCTTCTAGTATGTATGCGAGTAACTTGTATCACTTAATCTCACATTTCTATGACCAAGAAACAAAAACCGTATCACTCGATCAATCAGATGAGATTATGAATGGCTGTCTCGTTGTGAAAGACGCTCAAGTAGTAAACGAACGACTAAAAGAAATTTATGGAGGGTAACTAATGGGTATGATGCTCGTGTTTGTTTTAATATTGGCTTCATTTTTAGGTTTTGAACTTATTTCTAAAGTACCAGCACAACTACATACACCGCTAATGTCAGGCTCTAATGCGATCTCTGGCATTACTGTTGTCGGGGCGATTCTTAGCTTGTCTGGGGCTTTTGTTGTTAGTAGTGATACGATGACAATCATCTTAGGAACGCTATCGGTGTTTTTTGCGACGATTAATGTCGTTGGTGGGTATATGGTCACCGACCGAATGTTATCGATGTTTAATACAGGTAAGAAGGAGGACCACGTGTCATGAGTGAAGCTATCATTAATGGATTATATATTATTTCAGCTATTTTCTTCGTCTTCGGATTAAAAATGTTAGGAAAAGCTGACCAAGCGAGAAAAGGGAACCTTGTCTCAGCTGTTGGGATGTTGATTGCAATTGTGACCGCACTTGTCAGCCAAAGTGTTTTAGAATGGCAGTGGATTGCGATTGGTATGATTGCCGGTTCAATCGTTGGTGCGATGGCCGCAAGGCTTGTGGCGATGACGGCGATGCCGGAGATGGTCGCTATATTTAATGGTTTTGGTGGCGCGGCTAGTTTACTCGTTGGTTGGTCAGAATATCATCGCTATACTGTTACTAATACGTATATGGATGCGGATGTCTTATCTTTACTTATCATTATTCTCACTATTGTGATTGGAGGGGCAACATTTACCGGGTCACTTGTTGCTTGGGGTAAATTATCGGGAAAACTCCCAAGTAAAGCCATTCAATACCCTGGGCAACAATTTGTTAATGTGCTGCTAGTCGCATTAATTATCGGTTCAGCGGCATTATTTGGTCCTTTACGCGAGTCATTGAGTATAGATAGTTACCTGTTAGTGATCGCAACGATTCTGGTCGCTTGTATTTTAGGGATTACCTTTGTTATTCCTATCGGTGGTGGGGACATGCCAGTTGTTATTTCACTGCTTAACTCATTTAGTGGGATGGCGGCGTGTGCGGCTGGTTTTGTTATTTCAAATAACGTCTTAATCGTCGCCGGGGCTCTTGTTGGCTCAAGTGGGATTATTCTAACGAATATTATGTGTAAATCAATGAACCGTAAATTAACAAATGTCTTGTTTAGTGGCTTTGGCGCTAGTAAGTCAAGTGCGGGCGGTGGCTTTCAAGGTGAAGCAAATCCAGTATCTGTTGAAGATGCTTACCTAATGCTTGAAGCGGCAAGCAATGTCCTTGTTGTCCCTGGATACGGTATGGCTGTTGCTCAAGCACAACACGCTATCCAAGAACTAGCCGATCAATTAGAAGCTAATGGTACGGAAGTGAACTTCGCCGTCCATCCAGTCGCAGGTCGGATGCCTGGGCATATGAACGTTTTACTCGCAGAGGCGAACGTGCCTTATGAACAGCTCAAAGAAATGGATGATGTTAATCCAAATATTGAAAACGTTGATATTGCGATTGTGATTGGGGCTAATGACGTCGTTAACCCAGCCGCGAGAACGGATGAGACATCACCGATTTATGGTATGCCCGTGATTGATGTCGATAAAGCTCGCACGGTCATTGTGATGAAACGTTCCATGAAGCCTGGTTTTGCAGGAATTGATAATCCACTCTTCTTTAATGACAATACCCGGATGTTGTTTGGTGATGCGAAGAAGTCAACGCAAGGCTTAGTAGCTGAATTTAAAGGATAGTGTTTAGATCATAAACTAGGTAACATGAATCATCTATTGATGCTTATAGAGAAAACGCGCCTTCTGGATAATCAGAAGGCGCGTTTTAAGATTAATGATATTCAAGTGAGATCTGACCCAAGTCAACACTTGCGTCTAACTTTGGACCGTTTGTCCCTATCCTGCTTTGCCACACTTGAATCGTGTCAACATCAGCAGTGTTCAAACCTTCAGTTTGGATCTCGCCTAAATCGACATCAAGCGTTATATTATAGTCTTTAGGCATTGTTTCAGTCATAATATTAATTGCTCCAAGTGCAACTTCAGCTGTTATGTCTTCTTCAAAACGCAATAACTGAAGGTCGACTTCACCGATATCTGTCGTAGCTAACCACTCACCCATACCACCAGATACAGATATCTGACCAATGTTTATCTCAACAGAAGCCGTATCCGTTTTAGTTTGAGACACAGTGACGGCTCCGACATTGTTTTTTGCAGTAAGGCTATCGACTTGAACCCCGTCTATATCGATGTCACCAACTGCTAGCTTTATATTTAGCTGGTTATACACTTCTTCTGGTAAAGTGATAATCAGTTGCGGTCGGTGACTACCGAAGAGATTAAAACGACTTAAGTTAAACACTCGGTCCTGGTCGAGCAAGATCGATAATCGTTCGGATTCTAATTGGACGGATAAATCCGCTGTATCTTTGTCACTAACTAAGATATGAATATCGTCATCTGAACTCGGCTCAACTATAAGAGAGCCGGCGCTTGCTTCAATATAAATATCAGCGACCGTATCATTGATTGTGTCAGTTTCATTCATCGTCGTCTCACCACTAGAGCTGGTAAAAGGAGCACCGAAGAAATATAATCCGGAGATGCCTAAAATAATGAACAGTAGACCTAAACGCATTGTTGTTTTCAACATCCTCACCCCTTTACCCAATCTGATAAGACTTGACTATATTTTTTAATCAACATGACACTGCCTTTTGACAGGAGATACCAAAGGCTTGAGGCGATCAGTGTTGTACCAATCACGATGAGTAACCAAGATAACTCCGTGAGTAACAGTGCAGGTGTGCGCCACAATAAAGACAAGCCCCAAATGACTGGGGCTTAAAAAGCCTGTCGCAATTAGTACCCCGAAAAAGCCATAAACAGGGCCAATTACAAAAATAATGTTAACGATAAGTACAATAAGCAACCGCCCAAGGTGGGTTGTTTTTTATTTTGGTTGATCGGCATAAGTTCCTGAATTGTAAAGTCAAATGCATAAACTTTTTAAAAAAATGATATTTACAAGGTACCACGAGCAAAACCGGTAAGAAAAAAGCCGAACAATTAAAAGACGTCTTAAGAGAACGACCACTCACTCAACAAAATGTCATCATCCCGGTAGAAATAAGTATGGGTGTTACCGATACCATCATAAGTGAAGCAACGACGTTTAAAGAATTATTCAAATTCGCGGATCATGCTTTATACGAAGCAAAACGAAAAGGAAAGAACCGAATATGTGTCACTGTTTAAATTTGTGAGTTTCGACCTATCATACATGGTGAATAGCAAACTAAAAACGCTCAGAATATTTTCTGAGCGTTTTTAGCGTGCTATCTAACTTTTTCACTTGTTCTTTTCGTTCATCTTTCGCTTTACTCCAAACATATATAGCAACAGCTCAAAAATAACGTAACTAACCACTATTGTGATGAAGAAAGAAACATGTCGTTGGATAATCAAAAAATACAGTGAAAGAATTAGAAAAGTAGAAACAATCAATTGATACAATTTCCGGTTCATCTTATCACTCCTACTGTGATTATCACATATAGAAACAAACATAACAACCTATTAATGTTACTTCGATTGAGTGTCTAGTTGCGTTTACGACGCTTTTAAATCCACAATTAATTTGTTTAGCTGATCCACTTGTTGATTTAAGAAATCTGCCATCTTATTTGTTTCACTAATTAAGTCATTTTGATGCGTCACTTTTGTTTCAACATCTTCGGCATAATTAGCAGTTTCTGAGGCAATCTTCGTTAATTGATCAACGGTTTGTAACACTTCATCAGCATTTGCTGATATTTCTTCAGTCGTTGCGGCTGTTTCGTTGACCTCACGGTCGACGTCTTTAGCAGCGGTGATAATTTTTTCGAATTTATCACGAATACCTTGAATCGCCGCTTGTGTTTTAGATAATTCACTTGTACCAGAGGCCATGGAGTTATTGGCTTCAGTGGCATCTTTTTGAATATCCGCAATAATCGTCGTGACTTGTTCGGCAGAACTTTCTGTTTGTTCGGCTAGTTTTCTTACTTCATCAGCTACAACCGCAAAGCCTTTACCCGCTTCTCCGGCTCGAGCGGCTTCGATCGCAGCATTTAAGGCAAGTAAATTCGTCTGATTTGAAATATCGGTAATCACCGTAATAATGTTTTCAATATTTTTTGAGCGTTCTGTCAGTGATATTAGAATCTCAGATAGCTGCTTAAAACTTGTGTTAAAACTATTCATCTGACTAGCTGTCTCAGATAGCATCGTATGGCCTTCACTTGATTCCTCCATCATTAAGCGCGACGCATCTACGATTGAGCTGGTGCTGGTTGCGATATGATGAATGGCCGATGTGACATCGGCTAGTTTTTCAATGCTAGAATCAGCCCCTGTGATTTGTTTATCAGCCCCTGTTCTAACAGCTTGAATCGCTGTCGTAATATCACTAGATACAGCCAGTGTTTCTTTACTATTTGTATTCAACACTTTCGCACTATCGTAGACATGATTACTCGTATTTGATAATTGTTCAACGACACGTTTAAAGATAGTTTCATTGTCAGCATTCACGGCTTCGAGTGATTGGACTTGTTTTTCCTTCGCACGAATTTGTATCACAGTTGCACCGGCTGTCACAAGTAAAAAGACCGCATGAATCAACACCATCACAAAAGTGTATGAATCAACGCCATAGACAAAGACAGTAACGGCGGGTACAAAAAAACCAAGTAAATGCTGGATGACAAAGATGCTTGTCATCGTGATAACTAATGTAACCTGTTCATAATATGCCAGCATCGCTACAACCATAAATAGAGAGAAGTGGTATTCCACGCGGCCTTCCCCGCCCATAATCGTTGAAATACTCGCAAAGGTTAAGGTAAGCGTTACAAAAAGCGCGAGAGCTTTATGATCAGGTTTTACTTTAAATAAAATCAAAGAAATGATAAATAAAATAATGGGAATAGTTAAAAAAACCATTGAAACAAAGTTGAAGTAGTCAGGTTTTGTCATCATGTCTCCGTGCATATTCACCATTTCAATTAAATTGTAGGCATGGAGAATATGTACAGTGCCCATAATGATGAGGGTGATCAATGATAAACCTAACATTAATTTGTGTTTGTGCATGTTGGTCCTCCTTAAGCATAGTCAATATAAATGCAGTACAACTACTATATCGGCAGTCTCAGCCAAATGGTTAAGTCATAGCGAACAAACCATCCTTTAACCAACACCAAATATTAGACAACAATAAAACCGTCCCCGTAGATCAGTTAAGCTAATCTATGGGGGCAGTTCGAAATGATAGTTAATAGTATATGTGGTTATTTAAATCTCAATACTTTGAGGCGATTTCAATAACCTTTGCAGGTTCTGTACGCTGAGTATAATCGGAATTCACTTCCGCAAAAACAATTTTTCCAGCAGTGTTAATGACAAATGTAGCTGGTTTTGGCAGCTCCCAATCTTGATTGCCATTATGACTTGCGACATCTAATCCAGATTGCTGATACATTTCAATCAAATAATCTGGCATGGAGAAAACTAAATCGAACTTCTTAGCAACAATATTATCTTTATCACTTAGTACTATAAATTCAAGTGCGTTTTTTTCTTTAGTTGATAAAGAAGCATCAGGTGTTTCTGGAGAGATTGCTATTAATGTAGCACCTGCGTCTTTAACTGCTTGTAATTCTCGTTGATACGCATTTAACTCTAAATTGCAGTACGGGCACCATCCACCTCGATAAAATGTCAGAATAACCAGTCCATCTTCAAGGGTATCCATTATAGAAATAATTTCCCCTGTAGCATCTGGGAGTTGAAATTCTGGTACTTGATCACCTTTTTCAAGCCCCAAGGCTTTTTGGGATTCCTCTAATTCTCTAGTAGCCTTTGCATATAATTGCTGTTTTTTCTCCGACGCATTTTGTTTAAATTGTTCTTTAAGCTGCTTAATATCTTCAAATAAAGATGTCATAGTGATCTTTCCTTTCTAAAATAGTTTTATGATGAAATCTGATAACCCCTATCATTGAGTGGTAAATTGTGAGTTTATTGTTTAGAGGCATTTTAAAATAGTTACATGTTTATTCGAATAATACACCTTTTTGTAGAAAATATCCATTCTAAGCCCTTTTTAATAATCAATATAAAGGTGAATCAGTTACTATATCGACACAATCTGCCGAACGTATGATCATTCTCACCGTGGTTGGAGGGGGCGAATGAAATAGCTAGATTAATTAAAGCGTTGTGTAAAGTAGTGATACAATGCTTCGGCACTGATAATTTCTTTATCAGCCGTATAAGGGCTCATTGGATTGGCCTGACGCAGGCGGTGATTCATCCATACTGCTTCCCACCCTGCTTGTTTAGCTCCAATAATATCTTTTTCAAAGGAATCACCCACATAAATTGTTGACGCAGGTTGTGTTGGTAATTTGTTTTCAATGATATGAAAAATTTCTGGATTGGGTTTCGCAATCCCGTAAGTACCTGAGATAAAGGTGTTTTCTTTTGGTATCCACTTTTCTAACTGTAGCTGATCAATCTTCATTGACTGATGCGCGACTTCTCCGTTTGTGAGAATAGCTAACGTCACGTCTTTAGTTTTTAAATAATCAAGTAAGGTTTCGACTTCTGGAAAAAGGGTGATTTTTCCTTGCGCGCGTTTATATTGCTTATGAAATTCTAGAGCTGGATCGTCATCAATATCAATGCCAAAGTCTTGAAGCGCTAATTTATAACGCCCTACTTGCCAATCAAGGACAGTAATTTCCCCGCGTTCACTTTGGTCAAATAGTGTTTCACTATAGTTTCTACTTGCGCGATAAATACGATCTATTTGATCGTAGCTGTATGTGTCATTAATTAATTGTTTAAATGTCTCGTGAAAAGATAACGCTTGGTCATATAAAGTATCATCAACATCAAAAATAATCGTAGTCATGGTTCTCCTCCTATTATTTGTGTATATAAGCCATCATATCAGAAGAACGATTATTATAAAATTGACAAATATAAAATGATAGCGCTAGTATATAAGTATCAAAATGTATGAGCTGTTAAAAAAGGCTTTTGTGAGAGCGATTTCATTATGGGCGAAGGTCTACGATGATATGGTTAGAGTGGAAAATAAAAATCTACATGAAGGAGACTAAATGTGATAGATATAAATAAGATAACGCAAGGGAAAGACTTAACCGATCTGGATGAAAAGTTATTAACGTATATTTTAAGTAACATGGATACCGTCTTACAAAAAGGCGTTAGACAAATAGCAAAGGAGAACTACACCTCTCCAGCGACAGTAATAAGGTTGTCAAAGAAATTAGGTTACAACGGCTTTATAGATTTATACTATCAGTTATTGCCGATGGTTAATACGAAAACAGAATATATTGAAGATGATTTAGACTTTTTTAAATTAGATCATGGGTTATTACTTCAATACAATACGGTAGAAGATATGGATATATTCATAAAGAAGGTTTTGTGTCTAGATCAAGACTTTATTTTCATTTATGCGGCAGGCTTCTCATCAATTGCAGCTGAATACATGTACAAAAAATTACTTTTACTCGGGAAGAAAGTCATCATTGCTACGACATTAGACTCTGTAGGTGTATTAGAAAATAATATAAAAAACATTGGTGCCTTTGTATGTTTTTCAAAATCTGGAGAAACCAAGAGTGTATTAGAAAAGCTGGAAGCTGTTAAGAAAGAAGGTATATTTTCTGTCTCTTTTACTAGGGAAATTCCTAATAGAATCGGTGAGTGTAGTGAATTAAATTTTAAGATTACTGATCAAAATAAGCTAGATGACCGTAATCTGTTACCCAATACTTTTTTCCCTTTTGTCTTGTTATTGATTGAGTATTTGTTGAGTCGATATTTAACAGAAATACATGAAGTAGAATAATTTAGATACTCTGAAACGTGTTTCATCTTGATGAAACACGTTTTTCAATTGCTTGAAAGCCTTTTCTAAACGAGGTAAACCCGCTAGACTAAGGTTAACTTATTAAACATTGGAGGTATAGAAATGAAAGAAAAAGTCATGGGAATTATGCAACGTTTTTCAAAAGCTATGTTCATTCCAGTATTAATACTACCTATTGCGGGTATTTTAATTGCGATTGGGAACCTATTCACTAATGCAAGGTTACTCGAGGTTATTCCGTTTTTAGACAATCCTATCACTACAGGGTTTGGTACGATTCTTTCGGGATCACTTGTATCCATTTTAGTAAATTTAGGTCTTGTCTTTGCGGTTGGTTTAGCCGTAGGGCTTGCTAAAAAGAAAAAGTCAGAAGCAGGTTTTATTGCAGTACTGGGTTATTTAGTATTCATTAATGCAATGAACCGTTTTATGGATTTACAAGGGATATTAGTTGATGGGGATTTACAAGGGACCGGACAAACACTTGTTTTAGGAGTGCAAGTGTTAGATATGGGCGTGTTCTTAGGTATTTTCCTTGGTATTGTCACAGCTTTTGTCCATAACCGCTATGCTGAAAAAGAATTTGATAATGCTTTTCAAATTTATGGAGGTACACGTTTTGTCTTCATCGTACTTATTCCAGTTGTTGTCATCTTAGCTATTTTATTCACTTACATATGGCCGTTTTTCCAAATGGGAATCAGTAATTTAGGTGAACTCATTAATCAAAGTGGTAACTTTGGGATATTCTTATATGGATTACTAGAACGACTATTGATTCCTACAGGATTACACCATTTAGTATATACACCGTTCTTGTATACAGAGCTAGGAGGCGTTGCCGAAGTTGCTGGAGAAGTGTTTGAAGGTGCCCGAAATATTTATTTCGCTGAGATTGCTAACCCTAATGGTGGATTACTTGCGCCAAGTGTCATTTGGGATGCGCGGGGCATATCAAAAATGTTTGGTTTAATTGGTGCCTGTTTAGCGATGTATCATACAGCTAAACCTGAAAATAAAGCTAAAGCCAAAGCTATTTTAATTCCAGCAGCCGTGACGTCATTTATTGCTGGTGTCACTGAACCTATTGAGTTTTCTTTCATGTTTGTTGCTCCGATATTGTTTGTTGTACACGGTGTGTTAAGCGGGTTAAGTATGGTTGTACTAAATATCTTTAATGTTAGAGCCATTGGCCCAAATGGATTTATCGATTTTCTCCTGTACAATGTGCCATTAGGAACAGAAAGAACAGTATGGCCGATGTACATTGTTGTTGGATTGATCTTCTTTGTTATTTATTATTTCCTATTTAGATTCTTGATTACGAAATTTAATTTTAAAACGATTGGTAGAGAAGTAGGTAATCAAGAAACTAAATTATACTCTAAAAAAGACTATAAAGAAAAAAAGACGAAAAATGATAGCGAACAAAAGGATAATGAAGAAGCCGATCTTGGACTTGCTCATCTTATTGTGGAAGCACTTGGTGGCGAAAATAACATTAAAACGGTCACAAACTGTTATTCACGATTACGTTTAACAGTAGATAATCCCGAAAATGTCGATGAACAAGTGTTAAAAAATGAAACTGGCGCAAGCGGGGTTATTAAAAAAGGTGAGAATATCCAAGTCGTTTACGGCTTGCAGGTTACAAAAATACGTAAATCCGTTGATCATGTTTTAAATAGAGAAACAACAGAAGAATAGAAAAGAAAGGAATGATTTAATATGAAGAAATTTTCAGTTGTAATTGCAGGGGGAGGAAGTACATTTACACCAGGGATTGTTATGATGATGTTAGAAAACCGTGATCGTTTCCCTATGCGTGAATTAGTATTATATGATAATGACAAAGAACGACAAGCGGTGCTAGGTGAAGCACTCAGTATTCTTATTAAAGAGCAAGCTCCAGAGTTAAAGTTTTCTTATACAACCAATCCAGAAGTTGCTTTTACTAATCGTGACTTCTGTATGGCACATATTCGTGCAGGGCAATATAACATGCGTGAAAAAGATGAAAAGATTCCACTAAGACATGGTGTTATTGGACAAGAAACGTGTGGTCCTGGTGGTATAGCTTACGGTATGAGAAGCATCACAGGTATGCTAGAAATTATTGATTATATGGAAAAGTACTCACCAAATTGCTGGATGTTAAACTATTCAAATCCAGCTGCAATTGTAGCTGAAGCCTGTCGTGTTTTACGTCCAAATGCAAAAGTGTTAAATATCTGTGATATGCCAGTGGGAACGTTAAGACGGATGTCACAAATTATTAATAAACAGCCACAGGATTTAGAAGTGCGTTACTTTGGTTTGAATCACTTCGGTTGGTGGACAAGTGTTAAAGATAAAGAAGGTCATGAATATCTTGATGAAATTAAAGACTATGTTGCTGAAAATGGCTATTTAACGCAAGTTGAAGTAGATACACAACACATGGATCCTAGTTGGCAAGAAACACACAAAAAAGCTAAAGATTTATTAGCGATTAATCCAAGATATTTGCCTAACACATATTTAAAATATTATCTCTATCCGGATTATGAAGTGGCTCATTCAAATCCTGACTTCACGAGAGCAAACGAAGTGATGGAAGGGCGAGAGAAACAAGTCTTCACAGCTGCAAGAGAAATTATTGAAAAAGGAACAGCTGAAAATAGTAATTTCCATATCGATAGCCATGCTTCATTTATTGTCGACCTTGCTCGTGCGATTGCGTTTAATACGCATGAACGAATGTTGATGATTGTTGAGAATAATGGGGCAATCGCAAACTTCCCTGATGATGCCATGGTTGAGGTACCTTGTATCGTTGGCAGTGATGGTGTCGAACCGTTAGCTCAAGGGAAAATCCCCAACTTTGAACAGGCTTTAATGTACCAACAAGTAACGGTAGAGAAATTAGTAGTAGAAGCTTATATAGAAGGTAGCTATCAAAAATTATGGCAAGCATTGACACTTTCTAAAACGATCCCAAGTGCAAAAGTTGCAAAAGATGTGTTGGATGATCTAATCGAAGCAAATAAAGATTATTGGCCAGAATTAAGCTAAAGCTAGATGGTTGATTATGAAGAAAGAGGCCTCTTGTGAAGCGGTCTCTTTCTTTAAACGTGCCAATAAGGGAAGAGGACATTTAGTATCGATCATGGCAAAGGCTTAACTATAAAGAACACGAGGAGTATCAAAATGAAAATAGGTATGATAGGTCTAGGTAAAATGGGATTTAACTTGGCAAAGAATCTGAATGATCATGAGATAGATGTATATGGGTATGACATTGACCAGACAATGAAAGGTGAAGTGGAAGGGGCAAATATACAATTCACGTCATCAATTGATGCGTTATTACATCATTTAGATGATGAGACGAAAACAGTATGGATGATGCTTCCTGCGGGTGAAATTACTGAGGCAACTTTCACTAAATTATTAAATAAATTAAATAAAGGTGACCGAATAATTGATGGGGGGAATGCCCACTTTGAGGACTCCAAGCGCCGCGGGGAACTGTGTGGAAAACAAGGTATTCACTTTTTTGATGTGGGGACCTCTGGTGGTATTTCTGGTGCTCGAAAGGGTGCTTGTATGATGGTTGGTGGTGACAAACAAGCATTTAAAGAAATAGAACATATCTTTCAAAAAATAAATGTAGATAAGGGCTACTTATATACAGGACCAGCTGGGAGTGGCCACTATTTAAAAATGATTCATAACGGTGTGGAGTATGGTATGATGCAGGCGATTGGGGAAGGGTTTAATTTACTAAATCACTCAGAATATTCATATGACCTTGAGAAAGTTGCTACTGTTTGGAATCATGGCTCTGTGATTCGAAGTTGGTTGATGGAGTTAATGGAAGAAGCATTTAAAAATGGTAATATCGATGAGATTGAAGGTGTTATTCAGTCCTCAGGTGAAGGGAAATGGACGGTAGAAGAAGCGCTAAGATTACAAGTTCCTATGCCAGTCATTTCTCAAGCACTAATGGTAAGATTTATGTCACTTGATCAAGAAAAATACGGAGAAAAACTTGTGGCCGCTTTACGTCAAGGTTTTGGCGGCCATGCGGTAATTGAGAAGAGGCAGTCTATTGAGCGCTAGATATACATTGGGCTTAGACATTGGAACCACTAATAGTAAAATTGTGTTATACAATGAACGATTAGAAGTTATTGATAGTGCTTATACAGAAAATAACACATATCGTGATCATTTAGGGATGGCAGAACAGCAAGCGGATGAGATTTATCTTGGGATTAAAAAAATAATTAAGGATATAATCGGTCGACATATTGAGATAAAAGGTCAGATTCAATCACTGTCTTTATCTAGTGCCATGCATAGTGTCTTACTTATTTCTGATGATGACACACCTTTATCGCCACTATATACATGGGCAGATAACCGATCCAACGGTACTTTAAAAGAAGTGAGGAATGAAGGAGACTTAGACTGGATTTATCGTCGCACCGGAACCCCCATTCATTCTATGTCACCATTTAGTAAGTTAATCTGGCTGAAAAAGACTCAGCTTGGGATTTTAGAAGAAGCCAAAAAGATTGTAGGAATAAAAGAATACGTCACATATAAATTAACAGGTGAGTGGAAAGTTGATTATTCAATTGCTTCTGCGACGGGATTACTTAATTTAGAACAATTAGATTGGGATGATGACATATTAGAAATGGTTGGCATTAACTATGAGTCATTGTCTGAACCAGTTGATACAAATTATTTATTTTCTGAAAAAAATCTAAAAGAACTTGAAGAATTAGGATTCAATCATCCTTTGGCTATTCATATTGGGGCAAGTGATGGTGTTTTATCAAACGTTGGTCTTGGAGCAATAAATCAAGGTGAAGCAGCGCTTACTATTGGAACGAGTGGTGCCATTCGAGTTATTAGTGATGAGATTAAATTAGATGATCAAGGTCGTACGTTTTGTTATTATCTAAAGAAAGATACGTGGGTCATTGGAGGCGCAGTCAATAATGGGGGCAATACACTAGAGTGGCTCTCAACATTATTTGAGACGACTAATTTAGATGAGTTAAATGCACGTGCTGAAGAAGTATCTGCCGGATCTGATGGGGTGTTATTTTACCCTTATTTAAATGGAGAACGTGCACCTCTTTGGGATGCATCAGCAACAGGCCATTTTATCGGTATCAAGCCAATTCATATAAAAGGTCATTTTGTTAGAGCTGTTATGGAAGGGGTCATGTACAATATTTATGATGTGTATCAAGTTCTCACAAATTTAGTAGGAGATATTTCAACAATTAAAGTGACGGGAGGGTTTTTAAAATCCGATTTATGGAAGCGAATTGCGGCGAATGTTTTTAATCATGAACTTATTGAAAGTGACCGTATTGAAAGTTCATGTTTAGGAGCAGTCATCCTCAACATGAAGGATATTCAAAGTGACATAACATCTAAGGAACAAAGTATTAAACCGGATCAAAAGGAAGTAGAACGTTATAGTCAGGCTTTAGCTGTTTATCAAGAGTTATTCCAGCCGATTCTTGCAATCCACGCTTTAAAATCTAAGAGAGTGGAATAGATGATATAAATTATTTCCATACTAAAAATGTATGTATAATAACTACCAAAGCGTGAGCTAATGAGGATGACTCAAATGGCTCACGCTTTTTACTAATAAGTACGAATCGTTTAACAACATCCACCATTGTTCAATCGATTTTAAAATTGGTTCCATTGACCGACCTTGATCAGTTAAGGCATATTCAATCACAACGGGTGTGTCTGGAATGACGTCACGTTCGACTAACACTTTTTTTGTGGTTTAAAATCTGTGAATAGGTAAAAGAATGATTCTAAGCCGGCATTCACCAAGGAAATATTGTGGTTAAAAGACAGGTGGGCGGGTAAATATTGATAAAGGTACTTAAATAGAACGGGTGAGTCTTGTTGAATGCTATCATACGTTTTTTTAATCAGCCGTATGCGATGCAATTGTTAGTTGCTATCATCGGTATAATCGTGATTCTTATTATTTAGAAGATTTATCGTATTAAGGCGAGAAGACACCTTCCTCAAGTGCGTCAGCACTAGGTGGGTGATGAATCGTTTGTTTTGAATATTTTTGAAGTGACAAACATATATTCTACATGGTATAATTAAAGCACTAACAATAACCGTCACAAAAAAAGAGAGGGTGTGTATCATGGGCATGAAGACCATTTTTTCAAATCGCTTATATAAGCATAAAATCGACCATGATTTTGTGATGTCCATGGCTCACATCCTTCGGGTGTTTAATCAAGCCAAACATTTTCGCTATCAAGCGGAGGTCCGCGAGCTTAGGGGCTCGAAAGCGAAAAGTTCCGTCTCCATCCATCAACGTTTAAAGCAACGTTACGGATTAAATGATTATTATGCGAACAGCGCTGTTCAAGAAGGACGCGCGCTTTTATCCGCACAAAAAGAATTAAAGAACGTGTACATGCGTAATAAAAAAGAACAAATCAGCGCTATTAAAAGAAAAATAAAAGCGACGAAGGCGCGCTTGACGACACTTCAAAAAATAAAAGGCTCTTTTGTTAAAGGAACACCGCTGTTCAATAAAACATCACGTGAACAACAAAAAGGGGCCTTTTTTGTTGTGACATATAAGTATTCCACACGCTTATTTTACTG
>NZ_FOXC01000028.1 GCF_900115605.1 Halolactibacillus halophilus | reverse complement strand
TGTTGTTTGGTAACTCTATTCTACAAAAAGAGGCTTCCTTTTTCCATGCTCAAAAACGAGTCAAAGGTCGTTTACACAAAATATTGTACACTATCAGTTTAGTATATTTTCAATGAGTAAAGATAACTAATTCTAGAATACCTGAATCCGTGTGTCACCGTGATGAAAAATCTGATGAATCTAGTCTAAATGCTTGATATAATAGTGTTAGGAAGGTTATTTTCTTCAAATATTATTTCACCAGGTAGGTGCCGTCGTGGAATTTATTCTTGAAGCTTCAGATGAGACATTATCAACCCATTCAGGATTAGGTTTAATTGGCCTACTCTTATCAAAAACAATTGTTTATGAACATCTTTCATATATTCATTTGCCCATTATAAAAACACTGCCGTTTATCTCAAATGGTGATATTATTCACTCTTATCTAGGTTTACTATGTCAGAGTAAAAATGATTTTAACCATAAGGAAAAACAACGTCAGAGAGACGAATGACACACTGATTGATAGCCCTAAAGATAAGAGTGTGGGTATCCGGGTGATAATGAAAGACAAAGTTACCTGATTTAGCATCTTTCCATCCCGAAATGGTCATCTTACCGTAACGCGCCCCGGCCCAATCTTTCTGCCAACGCTCAAGATGAGCGTGATAAGACTTTTGTGTTAACCGACCGCGGGCGAGTTTTTTACTACCGAAACACACACCGATCACTTTGGTTGTCAATTGAATCAATTGTTTTTCGTATCAATCTTTCTTAAAATTCAACTGGCCCAAGCGAGACTTTAGGTGTTTGATTTGAACATCAAGATGTTGATGTTCAAAATTATAGGCGCAGTAAAATAAGCGTGTGTGATACTTATATCTCACAACAAAAAAGGCCCCTTTTTGTTGTTCACGTGACGTTTTATTGAACATCGGTGTTCCTTTGACAAAAGAGGCTTTTATTTTTTGAAGGGTCGTCAAGCGCGCCTTCGTCGCTTTTATTTTTCTTTTAAAGGCGTTGATTTGTTCTTTTTTATTACGCATGTACACGTTCTTCAACTCTTTTTGTGCGGTTAGAAGCGCCCGTCCTTCTTAAACAGCGCTGTTCGCATAATAATCATTTAATCCGTAACGTTGCTTTTACCTTTTATGGATGGAAATGGAATTTTTCACTTTCGAGTCCCTAAGCTCACGGACCTCCGCTTGATACCGAAAATGTTTGGCTTGATTAAACACCCGGAGGGTGTGATCCATGGACATCACAAAATCAGGGGCGATTTTATGCTTATATAAGCGATTTGAAAAAATAGCCTTCATTCCCATGATACCCACCCTCTCTTTGTTTTGTGATGGTCATTGTTAACGCTTTAATTATACCGTGTGGGATATATGTTTGCCACTTAAAAAATATTCAAAACCAGCAATTCATCACCCACCTGGTGCTAACGCACTTGAGGAAGGTGTCTTCTCACCCTAAAACGATAAAAAATACGTATCTGAGAGACTCAGCCATAAATCGGCACATGTCACTGCAGATACGTATTTACACATTAATGAGAAACTCGAAAAAGAATCTCTCGATTTGTATTCAAATTACATTAATTCATGATTTAGTGGGTAAAAAGGGGCAAGCCTCAATTACACCTCACCAAAACGTTTATATAACAACGTTAACCAATACTTCCTTCCATTTCAAAGGAAATTAATCGGTTCATTTCAACTGCATATTCCATTGGTAGTTCTTTTGTGAATGGCTCGATAAAGCCCATGACAATCATTTCGGTTGCTTCTTGTTCTGAAATACCACGACTCATCAAGTAGAAGAGTTGTTCTTCAGACACTTTTGACACTTTTGCTTCGTGCTCAAGCGAAATGTTGTCATTTAAGATTTCATTATATGGAATCGTATCAGACGTTGATTTGTTATCCATAATTAACGTATCGCATTCAATATTTGACCGTGCCCCGTCAGCCTTACGACCGAAGTGAACAATCCCGCGGTAAGAGACTTTACCACCATGTTTCGAGATTGATTTAGATACAATCGTTGACGATGTATTTGGCGCCAGGTGAATCATTTTTGCACCTGCATCTTGAAGTTGTCCTTTACCCGCAATAGCAATGGACAGCGTCATACCACGCGCACCTTCTCCTTTTAGAAGAACGGCAGGGTATTTCATCGTTAACTTCGATCCAATGTTACCATCAACCCATTCCATCGTCGCATTGGCATCACATGTCGCTCGTTTAGTAACAAGGTTGTAGACATTATTAGCCCAGTTTTGAATTGTTGTGTAACGACAATAAGCATCTTTTTTAACATAGATTTCAACAACCGCACTGTGAAGTGAGTTTGTCGTAAACACTGGTGCTGTACATCCTTCTACGTAATGAACCGATGCACCCTCATCAACGATAATGAGTGTCCGTTCAAATTGCCCCATATTTTCTGAGTTAATTCGGAAGTAAGCTTGTAGTGGCGTATCTGTTTTTACACCTTTTGGTACATAGATAAACGAACCACCTGACCATACTGCTGAGTTTAAAGCTGAAAACTTATTGTCGGTATAAGGAATCACTTTACCAAAGTATTCTTTAAATAAATCTTCATTTTCTTTCAGTGCTGTATCTGTATCTTTAAAGACAATCCCCATTTTTTGAAGATCTTCTTTTAAGTTGTGATATACCACTTCAGATTCATACTGTGCAGATACACCGGCAAGGTATTTTTGTTCCGCTTCTGGAATACCTAACTTATCAAATGTACGCTTGATTTCTTCAGGCACCTCATCCCATGAACGTTCAGAACGTTCAGATGGTTTGACGTAATAGGTAATCTCATCAAAATCAAGTTCTGATAAATCGCCACCCCACTGTGGCATTGGTGTTTTATAGAAATGTTCGAGCGCTTTTAGACGGTATGATAACATCCATTCAGGCTCATCTTTTATTTTAGATATTTCACGCACAACTTTTTCTGTAAGGCCGCGTTCTGTACGGAAAATCGAGACATCCTTATCATGAAATCCGTATTTATATTCGCCTACTTCTGGTGCATTTTTAGACATATTAGCCCCTCCTTTGTTACATCATAGTATTAAGCTTCGTCCTCTTGATCAATCGCTTTCTCCATCGCTTTCCACGCCAGCGTCGCACATTTAATACGCGCTGGGAACTTTTGAACACCTTGAAGCGCCTCAATATCTCCTAGTTCTAACCCGTCACTGTCAGTTTCTTTTCCTAACATCATGTCAGAAAAATATTGCGACAGCTTTAAAGCTTCTTCGACAGATTTCCCTTTAACGACCTGTGTCATCATTGAAGCAGATGCAAGTGAAATAGAACAACCTTCGCCTTCAAACTTAGCATCTGTCACTGTACCATCTTCAATAATAAAGTGTAATTGAATCCGGTCACCACAGGTTGGATTATTCATTTCGAGGGTCAATCCATTATCTAGTGTTCCTTTATTTCGTGGGTTTTTATAATGATCCATAATGACTTGACGATAGAGTGTATCTAGATTATTAAAAGACATCTCCGAAAAACTCCTTCGCTTGTTTAAGTCCGTCAATAAAAAGATCAACATCTTCAAACGTATTATATACATAAAAACTTGCTCTGGCTGTTGCCGTCACGTTAAGCCACTTCATCAGTGGTTGACAACAATGATGTCCTGCTCTTACAGCGACACCGAATGAATCTAAAACGGTTGCCGTATCATGCGGGTGAACGTCGGTTAAATTAAAGGTAATTAAACCACAACGTTCCTCTGGCCCGTAAATATCAACTCCGTCTAATTGCTTTAATTTTGACATGGCGTAGTTGGTTAAAGCTTTCTCATGAGCAGCAATCTTATCAAAACCAATCGTCTGTAAATAATCGATCGCTTTCGCTAATCCAACCGCTCCAGCAATAATCGGCGTACCACCTTCAAACTTCCACGGCAGTTCTTTAAATGTCGCACTCGTTAAACTAACAAAGTCAATCATTTCACCGCCAAATTCAACAGGTGCCATCTGATTTAACAAGGCTGCTTTACCATACAACACACCGATCCCTGTTGGTGCGCCCAGCTTATGTCCACTAAAAGCATAAAAGTCGCAATCAAGTTCCTCTACATCAACCGCCATATGCGGGACCGCCTGTGCACCGTCCACTAACACAACGGCTCCTAAATCATGAGCGTAGCTTGTAATGTCTTTAATCGGATTAATCGTCCCTAATACATTCGACACGTGCGTGATGGCTACCAGTTTCGTTTTTTCTGTGATAGTTTCTTTAACAGACGTCATGGTTATTGTCCCGTCTACTTCAAGTGGAATAAATTTAAGGGTTGCGCCCGTCCTTTTAGCCACTTGTTGCCACGGAATCAGATTACTGTGGTGCTCCATTTCAGTTAAAACAATCTCGTCACCAGCTGTAATAAAGGCATCACCATAACTTCTTGCAACAATATTAATACTACTTGTTGTACCACGAGTGAAAATGATCTCTTTTGAATCTTTCGCATGAATAAATTGCGTGACCGTCTCACGTGCTCCTTCATAAGCATCCGTTGCCCGTTGACCAAGCGTGTGCACACCGCGGTGAACATTTGCATTATCATATTTATAATAATCACTAACTGCATCAATAACCACTTGTGGTTTTTGCGCCGTTGCAGCTGAATCCAAATAAACAAGCGAATGGTCATTAATTTGTTGATTTAAAAGCGGGAAATCACTTTTGACATCTAAGAGCGTCATGTTAGTATACTTTCCCTTCGATAACGTCTGTTAGTTGCTTACGCACTGCTTCAATTGGAATTTCATTTACAACCGGTGCTAAGAAACCATGAATAATAAGCCGTTCCGCTTCTTGCTTAGAAATCCCACGGCTCATAAGATAATAAAGTTGAACCGGATCAACACGTCCAACAGACGCCGCATGCCCAGCTGTTACATCATCTTCGTCAATGAGTAAGATTGGGTTCGCGTCTCCTCTAGCATGCTTACTTAACATTAACACACGTGATTCTTGTTCTGCGTTTGCTTTCGTTCCACCGTGTTCAATCTTACCGATACCGTGGAAGATACCTGTCGCTTTTTCTTTCATGACACCGTGCTGGAGGATAATACCGTCAGTATGTTTACCGTGGTTCACAATGTGAGCCGTAAAGTTTTGTGTTTGATCACCACGCCCAACTGATACGGCTTTTGCATAACAAACGGATTGATCACCCAGTAGGTGCGTCACGTTTTCTGAAATGGTATCGCCATCATTCATTTGGCCCAGTGCCCACTCAATTTTCGCATCACGATCAGCTAAGCCACGACGGTTAATATAAGACGTTGTGCCGTGCGCAAAGTGGTCAACAGAACCGTATGAGACTTTTGCATTCGCTTTTGCAAATACTTCACTCACTACGTTCATGACTGTTTTTGCTTCTGTTTCAGACGCTAAGTAATTTTCAACGTATGTGACTTCACTATTTTCTTCGGCCACAAGTATGACGTGGTTAAATAGCGCTTGCGCTGGGTTATCTTGCCAAAAGATTGTTTGGATGGGCTCTTCAACCACCACATTTTTTGGTACATAGATAAATGCCCCTCCATTAACGAGTGCTCCGTGAAGCGCCGTTAACTTATGTTCATTTACGCTTACCGCATCTGTCATAAAGTATTGTTTCACTAGATCCGCATGTTCTTTGATCGCTGTTCTTAGGTCAGTGACAATCACACCTTGTTTCGTTAAAGCTTCACTCAAGTGGACATACTCACGAACATTATCACGTAAGATTAATAGATTTTGTTCTTTTTCAATGTCAATAAACTTTTTAATCCCTTCAGGTAAATCATTAAGGGCGATTTGTTTAGCCGATTGGTTGTTGGTTACATGTTCAAATGTATCAAAATCCCAACGGGTAATTTTTGTTTTATCTGGTTTTGGCATATCAATCGCTTCAGCGGTTTCAAAAGCTTTTAAGCGAAAGTCCGTCATCCAGGTTGGTTCTTGTTGTTGTGTCGAGTAACTTTCTATATAGTCCCGCGTAAATACATCGTTAGACATCGAATTCCTCCTCCCTTACAAATTATTCGCCGACAGTTTCGTCTTCGATTCCAAGTTCATCTTTAATCCATTCATAACCTTCACTCTCTAAACGTTCGACAAGTTCTGGTCCACCAGATTTCACAACGCGCCCTTGCATCATGACGTGTACGTAATCAGGTGTAACATAATTGAGTAACCGTTGGTAGTGCGTAATAATTAAACAGCCAAAGTTCTCGTTACGTAATTTATTAATACCTTTTGAAACGACTTTAAGTGCATCAATATCTAGACCAGAATCAATCTCATCTAAAATACCAATCGCAGGTTTTAATAACATGAGTTGGAGGATTTCATTACGTTTTTTCTCTCCACCTGAGAATCCTTCATTAAGATAACGTTGTGACATGTTTTTATCCATTTCTAGATAGTCCATGGCACCATCCATTTCTTTAATAAACTTCATTAATGGAATTTCATCACCCTCTTCGCGATGAGCATTAATAGAAGAGCGTAAGAAATCTGATGTTGTTACGCCACTGATTTCACTTGGGTACTGCATTGCTAAAAATAGACCCGCTTGTGCGCGTTCGTCTACTTCCATCTCTAAAACATCTTCACCGTCCATTAAAATCTGTCCCTTTGTTACTTCGTATTTCGGATGACCCATAATAGCAGAGGCAAGTGTTGATTTACCCGTACCATTTGGTCCCATAATCGCATGGAACTCGCCACCTTTTATCGTTAAATTAACACCTTTTAAAATCTCTTTACCATCAATCTCCACATGAAGATCTTTAATTTCTAATGTCGAACCACTCATATCTATACCTCCTAAGTAATTTACTTACGTGTTATTCTGATACTGAGACTCATTTTCATTCTCAGTTTATACTCATTACAATCTTAAACTATTTCAAAAATTATGGCAAGATTTTAAGACCAAAAACATCACTTTTCAAACAAATACGTTTGTAAAGTCGAAATTAGCGTCTCATGTTAGTTAAACTTTGCCACATCTTTCAGTTATTTTCCTCACAGTAACAAGAAAAATCAAAAAACGAGCCACCAAAATCTTTTGATCTCATTTAGTTTTTTGGTAATATAAAGAAAAACCTCCGCATTATTCATTCAAATAGCGCGGAGGTTTTTCTCATTTACTCATGTTAATTGAGTTTACATATCTCGGTGAATATCTTGTTGAAGTTCAGCAATCAATTTCATACTTTGCTCATGACTTTTTTCTCGTTCTCGCTCGACTTTCATGCGCTTCTCGACATTCATTTCATATTCTGTGAAATTTACGCCGTGACTCTGATGCATGGCTTTTTCCATTTCTGGTGTGTAGTTTAAATTGAGCTTTTCCATCTCGTTTTAAAAGTCCCCTTAATGATTAATTTATTTATTACTTGATTCAATTATCATTATAGCACGCTGGCCTTACTATGAAAAACACACTATAGCTTGATTTGACCTCATTTCACCGAGTAATAACCACTCTATTCAACATATCTCAGCACACATGAAAATACAGACGAATTCTTCTGTTTTCGTCTGTATTTCATTGTTCAGTTATTCACCAGCAACAGGAACAACTTCGCCTTGATACTTTTCAGTAATGAAATTAGTAATTTCTTCTGAATGCAAGATTTCGACTAGCTTTTGAAGATTCTCATTATCTTCATCTTCTGCACGTCCGGCGATGATATTCACATACAGTGAGTCAGCACCTTCAACGAATAAAGCATCATCTACAGGTGATAGTCCTGCTTCAATCGCATAGTTACCATTAATCGCCACAAGCGTATTTGCTTCATTCTCATACGCTTCAATTAAGAACTCTGGGTTCACTGATGGTGAGAAGGTTAAGTTTAATGGGTTATCAACAATATCATCGATTGTCACCGCTGATTTATCGACATCATCAGCTAAGGTAATAAATCCATTTGCTTCAAATAAAGCAAGGATCCGTCCATGGTCAGGGACGCTACGGCTAATAATCACTTCTGTTCCTTCTGCAATATCATCAACAGAGGCAATATCTTTCGAAAAGACACCCAGTGGCTCAATGTGAATACTACCTAGATTGACTAATTCATAGTCATGGTCTTTCATTGATAATTCGAAGAACGGAATGTGTTGGAAGTAGTTAGCATCCAATTCTCCGCGTGATAAATCTTCGTTTGGTAAGGCATAATCTGTATACGTTTCAATCGTTAACTCAATACCTTCTTCTTCTAATAATGGACGGGCTTCTTCTAAGATTTCTGCGTGAGGAACAGAAGTTGCTCCAACTTTAATTTCATTCTCTGCTGACTCTTCTCCGCAAGCAGCTAAAAATCCGAGTGATAAGACAAGTAAAAACAAGGTTACAATTTTTTTCATCATTAAATCCCCTTTTCTTTTTTGTTATATGAATAGGCGCATTAGCGCTTATCGATTTTCTTCGTAATAACATCACCAATAAATTGAAAGATAAACACAATGAACACAATCAAGAGTGTACAGACATAAACGATATCCATATCTCGCCGAGTAAAGCCGTAGAAGTAAGCATAATCGCCAAGACCACCAGCACCAATCGAACCTGCGACGGCAGTATAACCGATTAAAGCAATTGCCGTTACTGTTAGTCCTGAAACGAGCGCCGGCATCGATTCTTTTAATAAGACTTTAAAAATAATTGTTGACGTTTTTGCTCCCATTGCTTTTGCCGCTTCAATGACACCATGATCTACTTCTCTAAGCGCAATCTCAACGAGCCGGCCATAAAACGGTGCTGAACCTAAAATAAGGGCGGGTAGTGCCGCGGTTGGTCCTCGGAATGTCCCAAATAGTAATACTGTAAGTGGTAATATTAAAAAGATTAAAATAATAAATGGAATCGCTCTAAATATGTTCACGAAACCTGCGGTAATCAAATAAACAATTTTATTCTCCCAAAGGTTGCCCGGTGCTGATAAATAAATCAGTAACCCTAATACGGTACCCAAAACCAATGTGCCGACTAAGGCTACAAGCGTCATATAAAGTGTTTCACCGGTTGCCAATAATAAATCCATCCAATCAATGTTCGGGAAAAGATTAGCCATGAGCGATCACCTCCACATCGACTGACGTTGATCGAATAAATTGCATCGCTTGTTCCACTGCTGATAAGTCCCCTGTCATTTGTAGATAAAGTGAACCGTAAGCTCCTTCTTGTGTCTGTTTTATATTTCCTTGAATAATATTAATATCAACATCATAGTGCTTAGCCACTTCTGAAATAATCGCTTGATTCGCCGTTTCTTTCACAAAGGTTAACTTTAACACATGACCATCTGAAATATGTTCAATCAGTAGATCATCGGTGAGTTCGTCATTTGGTTTGCCCATGACTTGTTCAACAAACTTTTTTGTCACCGGTTTTTTAGGGTGCGTGAAAACTTCAAGAACATTGCCTTGTTCGACTATACGTCCAGCTTCCATGACCGCCACGTTATGACAAATCTTTTGAATGACGTGCATTTCATGAGTAATGAGGATAATGGTTAAGCCTAATTTTTCATTAATATCAACAAGCAGGGCTAAAATTGAATCCGTTGTCTCTGGGTCAAGGGCGGAAGTTGCCTCATCACAGAGCAACACTTTCGGCTTATTTGCGAGTGCTCGGGCAATCCCTACCCGTTGCTTTTGTCCTCCGCTGAGTTGTGAGGGGTAATTCTTTTCCTTACCTGTTAACCCAACGAGGTCAATTAGTTCTTGGACACGCACTTTAATGTTAGCTTTTGATGTCCCAGCAATTTCTAATGGGAAGGCAATGTTTTCTTCAACAGTACGTGACCACAGCAAGTTAAAGTGCTGAAAAATCATTCCGATTTCTTGACGCTTCACCCGCAAATCGTGTCTAGCAAGGCCAGTAATGTTTTGCCCTTCAATTTCTACGGTCCCACTTGTCGGTTCTTCTAAACGATTGATTAAACGGATAAAGGTACTTTTACCCGCCCCACTATAGCCAATCACACCAAATATCTCACCTTTTTCAATCGATAAACTTAAATCATCTACAGCTTTAAGTTCATGTTCATTCGTTTTAAAAATCTTTGATAACTGATCAATTACGATCATATGACTTCCCCCTAATGTCTAAATATTCGTTCTTTTTAACACGGCACTCTCGCTTTTCTCTTTAACCGAATGTGTGATCATCGTCTAAAGCCCTATATTTCTAATCTATCACTTGTAATCAATATAAAAGCGCCCCTTTATTCTCCTTTAATAAGAGAACAAAAAGACGCTGGCATCATATGCTTACGTTTAAGCGTTCTCTTATCATCCAAAGCTCTCGCTTTGCAGGAATTGGCACCTTTTTAAATACAGTTTAGTATTTAACGGTTGCCGGGCTTCGTCGGGCCAGTCCCTCCACCTCTCTTTATAAGAGTCTTAAATATTTGATTGGTTAATGGTGATAATAGCACGTTAAAAATATACTGTCAATAAGTTTTCACAATATTTCGTCCATGTTATACTAATATTCATGAAAACAGGCGTCTATTCGAAAGGATGATTGATATATATGACAGTTGCACCAGATTTTACACTCCCTTTTATTGATCAAGATGACTCCCTCACGTTAAGTGATTTACGCGGAAAAATGGTCTTACTCACTTTTTGGGCTTCTTGGTGTCCCGATTGCAGCCAAGACATGCCAATGAAAGAACGCTTATATCAAACCGTTGATCAAGACAAATTGATGATGTTGACGATTAATGTCGCAGGTAGAGAAAGACAGCACGAAGATGCCGTTCGCTATAAAATGAACTTTATTAAACAACCAACCCTTGTTGACAATGGCCGTGAGACTTACCTCAATTACAACGCTTTAGGTGTGCCAACAACTGTGTTAATTGATCAAGACGGCAACATCGTCAAACAATGGGGAGAAAACTTAAACTTTCTTAGTTTAATGGAAGCTATTAGCCCTTATCTGTAAGAAAAAACACGCGAGTCCACATTATTATGGGGACTCGCGTGTTTTTTCATTATTTAGTTAAATCAATATCATTGATATGTGACAAATTTAAAGCAACATGATCTTCACTAATACCACGTAAAAAATCATTATAGGCATCACTTGTCATCAGTGCTTTCACATCGTCTATATCATCTGGCTTAATCACAATCAACCAGCCCTTATCATAGGGAGATAAGTTAATGAGTTCTGGTTTATCTTCTAACACGTCATTGACTTTTACAATCTCCCCGTTGATCGGTGCATAGAGTTCTGATACTGTTTTAACAGATTCAACGTTACCAAACGTTTCATTTGCTTTCACTGTTTCACCCGCTTCGCTAATTTCTGCGAATACGACATCTCCTAACTCATCTTGTGCATAATCCGTCACACCAACACGTACTAAATCATCTTCTATATTAAGCCATACATGTTCATCCGTGTAATAATAATCTTTTGGCAGCGCCATGTTATCGTCCCCTTTTCAAATAGTTATTTTACCTTTGTTGCTTCATTTCCATGTCTGTTCAAATTGCTCTTCCTTAAAACCTACCGTTACATGTTTATCATCAAATGTAAGCGGGCGTTTCATTAACATCCCGTCACTAACAAGTATATCTACTTTCTCTTCAGTGGTCATCTCAGGTAGCTTTTCTTTTAAATTCAATTCACGATACTTTTGACCACTCGTGTTAAAGAATTTTTTAATATCCAGTCCACTACGCTCAATCAGTTCCATCATTAATACTTTAGACGGTGTATCTTCAACGATATGATGTTCATCATAATTCACATCGTTCGTTTCTAACCATTTCTTCGCTTTTCTACACGTTCCACACTTTGGGTAACAATAAAAATCAATAGCCAATACTATCCCTACCTTTCTCTTTTCTCTCCTTATTCAGTATAAAGTCTCTTACTTCATTTTTCCACTTTTTCGCTTGTTCAACTTGCACATCTTTTGACAAAGCTTCTATTATTGTGATTAACTAAGTATAAAACGTAATAATTCTTATTTACATTCATGTCTTCATCCGTTACACTATCAAAAGACAAAATTATAAAAATTGCGTGCATGAATAAATGATCCAAAAAAGGAGCAAACGAGCTATGACAGAGACAATTGTTGAATTAAAAAACATTCGTTACGCCTACGAAGATAAAATCGCATTAAAAGATGTTAATCTATCGATCCCACGAGGAGCCTTTTTAGGTCTGGTAGGACCAAATGGTGGCGGTAAAACAACATTAATAAAATTACTACTTGGTGTCTTAACCCCACAGCAAGGTTCGATTGAGCTATTTGGGACCTCAGTAGGAAAATTTAAAAATTGGAGCAAGATTGGCTTTGTCTCACAAAAGGCAAATACATTCAATCGCGGGTTCCCGGCAACAGTTAAAGAGGTTGTCGCAACGGGATTGACCGCACAAATTGGCTATTTGAAATTCTTTAGTAAAAAGCATCGGGATAAAGTCAAAGAAGCGATTGAGCTAGTGGGTATGTCAGAGTATATCAATCAAAATATTGGTGACCTTTCAGGCGGACAACAACAGCGTATTTTCATCGCTCGTGCCCTCGTAAGTGAACCTGAGTTTCTTATTCTCGATGAACCTACAGTAGGAATTGACACAGAAAATGTGCAAAAGTTTTATGAGTTGTTAGGTAAACTTAATCATGAAAAAAAAATCACTCTCCTTCTTGTTTCGCATGATATTGGCACGATGACGAGTCATGCGAATGGGGTGGCTTGTCTCAATAAAGAAATCCACTTTCACGGAGACACAGAAGCCTTTCATAATTTATCAGAACAACGGATTTCATCATTTTATGGTCATGATTTAAATATTGTGACCCACAATCATTAAGGACGGTGAGTAACATTGTTAAGTCAATTTTTCGAATTTGAATTTTTACGTACGACACTATATACAGGTCTTATCATCGGTTTAATTGCTCCATTACTCGGTACTTTTGTCGTTGTCAGACGTTTGAGTTTGATTGCTGATGGTTTAAGCCACGTCACCTTAGCTGGAATTGCCTTTGGTTTATTTATGGATAAAAAATACGGTTTAGCTGTCTTAACCCCATTTACATCAGGAACCATCTTTTCGATTTTTGGCGCTATTCTAATAGAACGCCTTAGAACGGTATACAAAGCTTATCAAGATTTGGCTATTCCAATTATTTTATCAGGTGGGGTTGGTTTAAGTGTGATTTTCATTGCGCTCGCCGACGGTTTAAACAATGACTTATATTCTTATTTATTCGGATCTGTTTCTGCCGTATCTAAACAAGATTTTAATACTATTTGGGTCATCGCACTGATTGTTTTATCACTTGTCGCTCTCTTTTATAAAGAATTATTTATGTTGTCTTTTGATGAAGAACATGCGAAAGTATCAGGGATTCATTCAAAAAGTATTCACTTGTTGTTTATTTTACTGACGGCTCTTGTTATTTCAGCTTCGATTCGTATTGTTGGGGTGCTACTCGTGTCTGCTCTTATGACACTCCCTGTCGCAAGTAGCATTCGCATTGCTAAAGGATTTAAGCAAACGATTATTTATTCAATTCTATTTGGTGAGGCCAGTGTTATCTTAGGTATTGTCTCTGGTTATTACTTAGAGATCCCACCCGGCGGAACGATTGTGATGGTCCTCATTTCATTCCTTATTATTACAACAACTGTACAGAAGTTGTGGTTAAAATCTCAACGAAAGAAGGCGATTGTATGAATTTAAACGAAGCATTAGATCAGTTAAAGAACGCCGGTTATAAGTATACGAATAAACGCGCCATGATTTTAGAGTTTTTTGCCAATGAAGGACGTTATCGTACGGCGAAAGAATTGCTCTCTTTTATGGAACCACATTACGACGGGATCAGTTTTGATACCATTTACCGCAACCTTCACTTGTTTCATGAATTAGGAATTCTAGAATCAACTGAGTTAGATGGCGAAAAACATTATCAAATTCGTTGCGCAAATCATCACCACCACCATTTTATCTGTCGTAAATGTGGGGCAACTAAACGACTTCAAGTTTGTCCAATGGATTTCATCGATGACGACTTAAATGGCTACATGATTGAAGGTCATAAATTCGAAGTATATGGTTTATGTCCAGCTTGTCAAGTCGCCTGAAATTAACAAACCCCCTAGTCATTTTTAAATGACTAGGGGGTTTTAGCTATTATTTAACAATAAGTACCGGACAATCGGTGCGCTTAGCCACTTTATGGCTGACGCTGCCAAGAACCATCTCTTGTAAGCTATTTAAGCCACGACTCCCAATAATGACAAGATCATGACGTTCATCGTTGGCATGTTTAACGATAGTTGGGCCTGGATCACCATGTAAAATTTTGATACTGTAATCAACTTCTGCTTCTGTTAATTTTCGTTCGGATATTTCTAATTTTTCACGTCGACTACGATCTAAATCACTTGCATTCCAGTGATATGTTGCATCAGCTTTCGCCGCAGTTCCGTCGACGACGTAAAGAATGGTTACTTTGGCATCAGGTTGACATTTAGCTAACTCAACTGCTTTCTCACAAGCACGGATTGAATATTCTGAGCCGTCTGAAGCTAACAGGATTTTTTTAAACATGCATGACCACTCCCTAATAGATAAAATAAACTATAGTATATTCTTTCCTTTAATACATATAAGTAAACCTCTTTTACAAAAAGTTTTGATATTGACAATTACTTATACATTTGTTGGGCACTGTTGTATCATAAATCAATCATTCAAACAAATAGAATTATTCTCTTCGACAGACACACGTGCTGCTTCCGTCAAACGTTGTGTATTATAAGCATCTTGATACGTGGAAAGAATCTGTTTATCACTACCGGACTGAATGGCTCGAACAAAGATAGCATCTTCTTGTTGATAGGGATCTTGTTGATCTACGATAACTTGATCTGTTGTTGCCGTTTTTATCGTTAGCGCTTCAGGCGTCCAGTTAATTACAGCTGAATCGGTATATATTGTAAACCCTACGTCAGCTAACTCTTCTGGTAAAACACACGTATTGACAATATTTGCGATAACACCAGATGTAAACCGGATATTAACGGTACCGACATCTGCCACTGTCACATTTTCTTTCCGCCGATTCATCACCCGTTGGGCTTCATAAGCTTGGACTTCTTCACACTCGCCTAAAAGGTAACGTAGAACATCGGCAATATGTGTCGCTTGTTCATTTAATTGTCCCCCTGATAATGCTTGATTACGCCACCAGCTCACCTCAGGCATTGTCCCCATCCATCTCCCTGTCACCATACCTACGGTATGGTCTTTTAATAGACGTTTAAGGTGCTGAATCGATTCTAAGTACCGAAAATGATAACCGACAGCCGTGACTACGGGTACTTTTCCAAGTGCTTCAACAACTTTTTTTGGCACTGCCGTTGTTATGCCTAGCGGCTTTTCGGTAAAGAATGGAATCCCTCGTTCCACTAATGCAAGCTCCATCTCACCATGCGCCATTGGTGGCACACACAAATAGACACCATCTAACGTTTCATTGTTTAACATCTCGTAAAAATCGCAATACCCCCTCATGCCGTTATACTGTTTTGCAAATTGCTTCGCTTTTTCTTCACTCGTAGCGCAAACAGCAACCACTCTCACGTGATTCATCCCCGTCAAAATATCAGCATGTTTTTTACTAAAACCACCTGTACCTACCATCCCAATCTTTATTGTCATCGTTACCATCACCCTTATTATTTGACTTAGTTAATTAATTTAATTTTATTTTAACGTTCTTTTTAATCGGTCGCAACTTATTCAAGAAATTAAACAGTGCTAACGCAATTGCGGAAGCTGTCTTCTCGCTCTGAGATGAGAATCTGAATGACTCACTTAACAAGCACGTCTTTTCTATTAATGACAAACCTAGAAAGCAACATCTCATACAAAATGATAGGAACATGTTACAATTAATAGTGGTAGTAATTACAATGACGTATTCATTAAAGATTAGGGGTGCAAAGGATGAAATTAGAAGTAACAGACAAAGCGATACAATGGTTTAAAGAAGAAGTATTAGTTGAAGAAGGTAGCGCAGTTCGTTTTTACGTAAAGATTTACGGTTCAAGTCCAATTCGTGAAGGCTATGCCTTAGCTTTTGAGGTGCATGATGAAGCGATTGATGGACCAGTGGGTGAAAAGGTCGAAAAAAGCGGCCTTACTTTTTACATTAAAGAAGATGATCTTTGGTTCTTTGAAGGTCATAATTTAGTCGTAGATTACGATCAGAAGATGGAAGAAGTCGCTTATCGCTATCCAGAAATTAAGTGATGTTCACATATTTTAATCAAAAAAACTTAATATTAAGCTAAAAAAGGTCACAGATAAGAAAACTTATCTGTGACCTTTTATTTCATTAAAATATTTTCTCTAATGCTTGTTTAATACGATCTTGGTCAAATGGCTTAACAATAAAGTCTTTCGCACCTGCTTGGATCGCTTCAAGCACCATTTGTTGTTGTCCCATCGCTGAGCACATGACAATTGTGGCACCCGGGTCATTGGCTTTAATATTTTTAACAGCCTCTACCCCGTTCATCTCGGGCATAGTAATGTCCATTGTCACTAAATCTGGTTTCAACTCATTGTACATATTAATTGCCACTTGACCATTCTCGGCCTCGCCAACAACTTCATGTCCTAGTGATTGAAAAATATTTTTCAGCTGCATACGCATAAATGCAGCATCATCGGTAACTAAAATACGTGCCATAATTTAATACTCTCCTCTAACTCTTTTATTTCTCGTTTAAACGTATTTACTGTACTTCTGCAACTTCTTTAACTTCGTTCAATTCTTGGTGATTCAAGATATAAGCTAAATCAACTAAGAGCAACAAACGATCCTCTAACTTTGCAACCCCATTTAAGAACTTCGCGTTAACACCACGAATAGATGTTGGTGCTGGTTCGATAATTTCTTCATCGATATCCAAAACATCTGATGCTTCATCCACAATAAAGCCAACCGATACGCCATCAACAAGCGCAACAAGCATGCGAGAATGTTCTGTCTTATTAGTCTTATCCATATCCATACGGCGCTTTAAGTCAATGACAGGAATCACTTCACCTCGTAGTTTTGTAATGCCTTCAATAAAATCTGAGACTTGCGGTAATTTTGTTATATCAAGCAACTTCTCAATGGACACAATTTGTTGAATACTTGCGCCATATTCTTGTTCATTTAAGCGGAAAACGATATATTTTTCTGTGCTCATCTATCTCTTCTCCTTCAATACGTATTTAGACATTCATACAAGTTTAAGGATACATTAAGTAAATCCCTTTATGCAACTATTAGTTCAGATTAATTGTTTAAGAGTAAATAAATAGATAAGCTCTGATTCTCTGGGTAAGTTACTTCTACAAGTAATGCTCGTTTAAAACCTGACAACGTCGCATCCCCTTTTAAAATCGTTGGGTGGGTAATATCCGTTGTAAGTCCTTGTTCTGATAAATGCATCGATAAACTGCCCGCAATCATATTACCTAATTCCCCCGCAAATGAGTCCAACATTTCACCTTCGACAGGCATACCAAACATTTTCTCACCAACACTACTGAAAAAAGCATCGGTTGATTGTAAAACCAGTTCACCCTTTACACTACCTGTGTAACCAATCATAACGCCAAATTGAACTTTAAGTGGTGGCTCGATGATTTTCGGTGCACCAACTTCCGGGTCAATGGGGATAATCTTCTTTACAGAAACAATCGATCCATTATATACTTCTTTAATTATTTCATTCATATTTTTTTCTCCCGCTGCCATAATACTTCCCCCCAAAAATCTCAAATCCTTTACAAACTTCTAATGTTAATATCGGCCTAATGACCCAAACAATGAAGCCATTCACCTAAAAAAATCTGTTTTTTATTAATCTATGACTTTAGACTTATGAATGTTTCCCCTCTCATAAGCACTAAATCTAGAAATCAAAAAGCACAACAAAGAACAAAAGCTCACTCCTTGTTGTGCTTGTCGTCTTTTTGTTTAAGAAGTCTTATCACTCTCTATAAAATCAATGCCCCGATCAATCCAAAGATAATGAGTGGAATGTTGTAGTGCATAAACGTTGGTACACAGGTATCCCAAATGTGATCATGTTTTCCGTCAGCATTTAAACCAGATGTTGGCCCCAAGGTTGTATCGCTGACAGGTGAACCAGCATCCCCTAACGCACCTGCTGTCCCAATTAAGACAGCAATCGCCATGGATGATAAGCCCATTTGCAGACCAAATGGTACATAGAGTACAGCTAAAATTGGAATCGTCGCAAACGATGAGCCAATCCCAATCGTAATAACAAGGCCAACAAGCAGTAAAATGAGAATGAGAATAACTTTAGAAAGACTAAAGAACTGTTCGGTTTGCGTAATCAAAGCATCGACCGCACCAACTTCTTTTAATAGGTGACTAAAACCACCAGCAACAATCATCACAAATCCAATCGTTGCCATCATTTTAATCCCCTCCGTCATCACACGGTCAAGTTCACGGTAAGGCACAACACCAAAAACAAACATGGCTAAGATTCCGGTAAGGGCACCGATAATAAGTTCACCAGAAAAAATTTGGATAATAAGCGCTAACGCAATACTTGCCAAGGTGAATGTATGCTTAATCGTAAAACGACTGTCTTGTTCATTTGGAGAATAGAAGGCGGGTTCATAACCTTTGACAGTTAATTCACGTGGTTTTCTATATGTAATGAAAATTGACACAAGAAGACCGACAATCATCCCTAAACCAGGTATAAGCATTGCCAATGAGACCTCACCTAGCGTAATAGCCTGGCCGCTTAGTTTCATATTTTCTTGAATAACCTGTTGGAAAATAAGACCGAATCCGACAGGAACCATAATATATGGCGCTTCTAATCCGAAAGTTAATGCACTTGCAACGGCTCGTCGGTCAAGCTGCATGCGATCAAATAAGGCTAATAACGGTGGAATAAGTAATGGGATAAAAGCAATATGAATCGGTACCACATTTTGTGATAACGATGAAATAAAAGCAATGGAAAGTAGTAACACTCCGCGTTTATTAGATAAATGACGCGTCAATATATTGACCAGACTCATCGTAATGCCGCTATAATTAATCGCGACCGCAAAACCCCCTAATAAAATATAGCTTAAAGCCGTTTTGGCTTGGTCCCCACCCATTCCTTCAATAAATAAACTTAGCGCATCAATAAATGATAAACCGGCTACCAAACCTGCGATAATACCCGAAAGTATTAAAGCAAGTAAGACATGTACGCGCAGTAAACTAAAAGTAACTAAACTTAATACAGCAATTAATACAACCCATTCTAACATGGTTTCTTCCTCCTCGCTTTTCTTTCACTCTAATACTCTACCATAGTAAAGTATTAGAGCGTTTGGTGCAAGAGAAATTTACTTATTTGTACCAAAAATGATACGGCTGTATGTAATCAGTGCCGCGATAATTATAAAAAAACGCCAAATACAAACAAGCTGTTTGCCATAGCTAATGCTACGATAAACAGCTTGTAAAAGAGTATGTCATATAAAATAGTGGCTACTTAAGACGTCTATTCAAAACTTTGCTTAATTTCTTCAATCATTTGTGTCACTGAGGTAATACCACCACTTGATAGGTACCAGTAATCTGGTGTTAAATAAGTAATGTTTCCTTCTGTTGCAGCTGTTGTAACATTGACTAAATCATTATCCAGCGTCGTTTCCGCCGTATAATCGCCTCCTGTTACTGCATTACGGTCTAAAACATACAGAAGATCTGGATTTTTCTCGGCAATGTATTCAAAGCTGATACTTTGTCCGTGAGTAACAGATTCAATTGTCTCATCAACCGCTGTAACACCTAGCACATCATGAATAAGACCAAAACGTGAGCCTGGACCATAAGCGGTAACCGAGCCATCACTTGTTAAAATAATCAAACCTGACTTATCTTCTGATGCCATGTCTTTAACAGCCGCTGCTTCTTCCTTAACTTTTTCAACTACTTCAGCTGCTTCTGTTTGTTTAGAGAAAATTTCTCCCATTAATGTTACATTCTGTTCAAATGAACCTAAGTAGTCCGCATTATCCATCGTCACATACACCGTTGGTGCAAGTTCTGATAAATCATCATATGCTTCTTGAGTACGACCTGAAATAATAATGAGGTCTGGATCTAAATTCGCTAGTGCTTCAAAGTCCGGCTCAAATAATGTTCCGGCATTAGTATAATCATCTGTTGCATAAGCGTCTAAGTAATCAGGTACATTTGCGAGTGGTAAGGCAGCGACTTCTATACCTAAATTGTCTAATGTATCTAGTGTACCAAAATCAAAAACAGCAACTGTTTCCGGATTAACAGGTACAGTTGTTTCACCTAGTTCGTGTGCCACCGTTATTTCAGTAGGTGCATCCGTATCCTCATTTGTTTCATTATCTTGCTGTTCCTCGTTTTTCGAATCAGTGTTTGATGATTCATCTGTTGCATTTTCTTGACAAGCGACAAGTACAAGACTTGCGATTAACGCAAACATTAATAACATGAGTTTCTTCATAATAATATCTATCCCTTCTTTTTTGTTTTTTGTTTTTAGTTGATTTTTCCTTATCACTTATTTCTGGGCCCAGCAATAGAAGAAAATCAGAGTCAAAACCATTAAGAAAAATATAAACAAATGCGACATTGATCAATATCTTGAATCTTGATATCCATGTCATACACTTCTTTTAAGACACCATTTCGAATAATTTCTTCGGTTGGTCCTTTTTTAATAACTTTGCCATCACGCAAAGCAACGATATAATCAGAGTAAACCGAGGCAAAGTTCACATCGTGTAATACAATCACAATTGTCTTCCCTAATTCATCCGCTAAACGCCTTAGTACTTTCATGATTTGGACGGAATGTTTCATATCTAAATTATTGAGTGGTTCATCAAGTAAAATATACTCGGTATCTTGGGCAATCACCATCGCAATATAGGCTCGTTGCTTTTGACCGCCACTTAGTTGATCTAAAAATTTATTTTCCATCGTTTCAAGTTCCATATAATGAATCGAACTATCTATCATCTTCTTATCAATATCTGTCAATCGTCCTTGGGAATAAGGGAAACGACCAAAACTGACAAGTTGTCTAACCGTGAGTCTAACATTGATGTCATTTGCTTGTTTTAAAATCGAGAGTTTTTTCGCCAAATCCTTATTATTTGTCATTGACACTTCTTCTCCGTCGATTAATACTTCCCCTTCATCTTTGGCGATGAGTCGACTTACAATTGAAAGTAATGTACTCTTTCCAGCGCCATTCGGACCAATAAATGAAGTGATTTTTCCTTTTGGGATCGTCATAGACACATGGTCTACAACGGCTGTATCACCGTAAAGTTTTGTTACATCGTTAATTTTCACCATGTTCTATTCTCCTTTAAAATAAGATATAAGAAATATACACCACCGACTAAGTTAATCACGACACTTAGTGTTGTTGAAAAATTAAACATGCGATCAATAATGAACTGGCCGCCGACAAGTGCAATGATACTGACAAAAACAGTAGCTAAAATCAATACACTATGCTTATACGTCTTAAACATTTCATACGTAACATTGACAACAAGAATACCAAGGAACATGATCGGTCCAACCAGCGCTGTTGCAACAGCCATCAAGATTGCAACAATCACCATCAATTGTTGCACCACCCGGTTATAATCAACCCCTAAGTTAACTGCATGACTTTTTCCAAGTGATAAAACGTCCAAATATCTTGTGAACTTCAATAAATAGAGCAGCGTGATCAGAATTATACCAATAGCAATATATAGAAGATCAGTTTGAACATTATTAAAACTAGCAAACATACGATTTTGAACAATTAGAAATTCATTTGGATCAATCAAGACTTGCATAAAAGTGGATAAGCTTTGAAAGAAGGTTCCAAAAATAAGTCCAATTAATAAGAGAAAATAAATATTATTCCCGCGTTTAAATAGTAATTTAAACAAAATTAAGGCAAATACAATCATCAAGCCGATTGATAGAAAGAAATTAATTGTTTGATTGGTTGCTGATAGGTTCGTTGAGCCGTAAAAGAAAATAATGAAGGTTTGAATTAACTGATATAAGGCATCTAACCCAATTAAACTTGGGGTTAAAATTCGGTTATTCGTAATCGTTTGAAAAATAATGGTTGCAATCGCAATAACGGCACCAGTAACAGCAATTGCAACAATCCGCGTAAACCGCCGTTCTAGAATGTATTGCCAATTACCTGTTAACCCAATAAATAAGAATAAACCAATCGCCACCACACTACCGATGGCTAACAATGTCATTTTCGTTTTATGACTCATAGGCTGACCTCCTCATAATAAGATAGAGGAAGATGAAACTTCCAACGACGCCCACAATGACACCAATCGCCACTTCATAAGGGAAAATAATGACTCGACCAATAATATCACTGGCGAGGAGAAAAACTGCACCTAAGAGCGCCGTAAACGGTAAACTATTCTTTAAATGATCCCCACGGTAAATCGAGACGATATTCGGAATAATTAAACCGAGAAATGGAATCGTGCCGGCTGTTAAAATGACAACCGATGTGATCAATGCGACAATAATTAAACCTGTATTTACGACAAGGTTATAATGAAGCCCTAAGTTCTTCGCAAAGTCTTCTCCCATTCCAGCAATCGTAAAACGGTGGGCGAATATGTAACTGAGAACCACAAGTGGTACACTAATATAAAGTAATTCATAGCGCCCTTCTAAAATAAGCGCAAAATTTCCTTGTAACCAGCTTGACATATTTTGGATAAGGTCATTTTGATAAGCAATAAAGGTCGTAATAGAACCAACAATATTACCAAACATAAGCCCTACAAGTGGAATGAAAATTGGGTCTTTAAACTTGACTTTATCTAAGATTTTCATAAAAATAAGCGTACCAGAAATTGAAAAAATAAAAGCAACAAACATGCGCTCTAATGGCGTCGCTTGATGAAAGAACATCATTGCCACTAGTATACCTAAGCGTGCAGAGTCCATCGTACCTGCTGTTGTCGGTGAAACGAACTTATTCCGACTCAGTTGTTGCATAATGAGACCAGAGACACTTAAACCAATACCCGCAAGAACAATGCTAATAAGCCTTGGGATCCGGCTGACTAAAATAATTTGTTGTTGTTGAGTCGTCAAATTAAAGATATCTGTAAAAGATAACGGAACAACACCGATAAAGATTGATAGAATAGATAATATGATTAAGACGGGAATGAGCACTTTATATTTCACAGTAAAAATCCTTTTCTCAGTACTCGATAATGAGAGTCATTATCAATTAGTTGTTCTTATTTTATCATTTATTGACCGAGTGTCAATAGTTAAACTTAAAATAGTTAAAAGTTTAAAAAGGAAGCAAAAAAAGTTCAAGTGATATTTAATCGCTTGAACTTTTTTAACACAAGTAGGTCACAATTACATACAGATAATCATGTGTGTCACAAAAAAATCACAACTAACACCCATTTAAGGAGGATATCTTAGTCTTTCTCGCTTTTAGAAAGGTATTGTTGAAGGTTGGCCTGTCTTTTACATGGCTTAACTAAGTACTTGTTTTCGATGACGTTTCATTTTATTTTTGGCCCATTTATAATGGCTACAAGTAGTAGAAATACAGTAGCTACCGACACTCGTTTTGCCACTCCAATCATAATAGCCTTTTTCAAATAACTCTTTTTCATCTAAATTTATAATTATAGACATAACTTCCATGTGACTATCTTTTACCATCTGTTCAGCATCGTCATATGACGTTCGTTGATGCTTTTCCCAAAACATCCTGTTCATGTCCCCATACGTCCTCCAATTGTATGGGGGTGGCAAAAAGGTGCTTGATTGATTATTCAGATTAGTGATTAGCCAATTTATAAGCAGTTGATGCCATTCATGGAGATGTATAAAAACATCTCGTATATTTTTATCACGGGTCCAGTGTGCAGCTTGATCACTTTTAGGTTTATCAAAACTAAAGGCTGCCATCTTATCTTCAGAGCTTAAACCCTCTAACATATCAAACATCTGATTAAACTGTTGATATGCTTGTTCAATTAATGCCTCTTTTGTCTTTGGTCTTCCCATAAAATCCAACTCCTCTTATGACACTTATTTGAACTCTCCTAACATGGTATGTCAACACAAAACTGTACAATTTTTTTAAGGTGTGAAACTCAGACTATCGCTTCTTAGTATTTTAAATGCTTACATTAACACTGTTAGCTTATTGTCACTTGACTGTCGCTCTGCTCGCATGCAATCGAGCCCGGCAACCAGATGATGAAAACATCTGGCTCTGCCATAAAGGCTAGCACGCTCGCTTCTCCAAATAAAGTGCGCGTCTCTTTATGGTGCGGCGTGAACCGCTCTATTTTTCTTATATTCAGCGGGCGTTTGATAGCCTAATGAACCATGTATCCTGACGTTGTTTTTCTTTATGGTCAAGATCATGTCAATCGTGCCATTCAGACACAAATGAATCTGAAAGATAAGTTGAAGTTTGGGAAGGCAATCGCATGGTCGCTTGAAGATCGTGGTGACTACTATATCATTAAATGCTTAATTGATGTGCCGGCTACACCCTATTTGAATACCTCAACATCAACGGGTATGGTTGGTGTTGATTTGAATGTGAATCATATCGCCGTCGCCAATATCAACGCCATAGGTCAATGTGTGGATGCCTTCACCCTTCCGTTTAACTTAGAGGGTAAAATCAGTGGACAGAGGGCGAAAATCATCGAAGCAGAGGTTATTACCCTCGTTGACTATGCCGTTAAACATCATAAACCACTCGCGATTGAAAAATTGGATACAACGCGGTCCAAAGTGTCGCGTCCTTATGGAAATAGGAAAGCCAATCGCCAAATGAGTCAGTTTGCTTATCAAAAAATGATCCTAGCGATTAAATCAAGAGCTGAAAAAATGGGGGTGGCTGTCTATGTTGTTAACCCTGCTTATACCAGTCAAATTGGCAAAATGAAATATATGAAGCGACTCGGTGTGTCCATTCACATGGCAGCCGCTTATGTCATTGCCCGACGGGCAATGGGCGTATTTGACGCGTACACTGTCTTTTGTCAGAACCTACGCGTTCTATCAGACAGAACGATTCGACCCAAGTAAGTTGTGTTCCTGGAGCGCACTATTTCCCCAACATGCTTTAATAGATGTTGAGAAAATAGGTTTGCGGCGGTTGGAAAGTAGAAAAAACTATGCTTAGTTGAACGAGCATGGGTCGCCTTTAGGGTGTCCTTACGGAATCCCCTTCCTCAAACATTCGTGAGAATGTTAGGTGGGGGTAGTTCAATAAAATCAAGAGATGTACCGTCAAAAGAAACGAGGGAACAAAAGTATATTTAAAAAAGATCTAGAATCTTTTAAGGTTAATATTTGTATAAAGCTGACATCGTTCGTGAAGGGCAAGCCCTACATGCCCTTTAAAAGAACAGCTGCTCTCGTAAAATTACGAGAACTGCTTTTTTAATTTTAATTTAAAAATCCTATTGCATATAGTAATACTCCTACAAGAAGTATTAGTAAAAAGAATACAGGATAAACTACCCCTAATACTTTATAGGATTTAGCTTCTTTAAAATTTTTATTTACTAAATAATAAGCTAAAGGCGCCATAGTAGAACATGTTGCCACCATTGCAAATATAAAACTAATATCAATTGCTTTGCCATATATTACTCCTGTAAGTAATTGAACAACAATAAACAAAATAATCGCGTATATGACCCATCCCATTGATTGCTTAAAAGACATTATTTTTTTATCTTCCATTTTTAGTAAACTCTTTCGAAATCTTTAAAGTAAAAAGAACTCTGAAAACAGAGTTCTTTTTATTTTAACCTAACTTCATTTGCAGACTATGGACAAGCGGCACCAGCTATTCCTCCTGCTAATCCACCGAACGCAGTACCAATAGCAGCACCGTAAATACCAGATAATGCTACCCCAGAACCTCCAACAACCCAATCACAAACACTTGCAAACGGAACTATCCTAGGCCTTTCTTCACCTTGTTCATTAAATTCTTTATAAAATTGCTCTCCATCTTGCGTTTCTGCTATTAATTTATAATAACCATATTCATCTTGGTCTTCTAGATGGAAAACAGTAAAACCACCGTCATTCTTAAGTTCTATTACCCCATATGTACTATCATTATAGAACCTAAGAAAGTTATTTTCCTGAATCTGAAATGGTTGTGAGTCTACCTGATAACCAGAATTTTCTAACGCTGTTACTTTTGTTTTAACGTTATCATTTAATTCTAATAACTCTGTATTAACAGAACTAACCGTATTACTTGAAACGTTGACACTTTCTGCATAAGCTACTACAGGACTAGCCATCCCTAAAAGCAAAACTGACAGAGTAGTTAAGATTACTTTTTTCATTATTTACTTCCTTTCTAAAGAGCTTTATTAATTTTATGATAGCCCTTTATTCAACCCTAACAGAACTACTTTTACTTTTCGAGAATGAGACTAAATTATCTTCATTTAAATCAATTTCATAATTGCTCTTTTAAAAAAATCAAACACGACCAGAATTTCAATATTTGTCTTAAAAATTTTTTATGCTATTTGATATTGCTTTAGGAATGAGCCTAAACGATCTGCTGCTAGTTTTGATGCATTATAAATAAGCGTCACTAAATTAAAGTGAGCTTTTGCACGTTTTCCTGTACGGTAACGAACATTATTAAGCTGGAAAAACTCCCTAAGATAGCCGTTTACTCTTTCGACAGAACTGCGACGTTTAGCAATAGTTTTCCATGCCTGTGAACCACGAGCAGGAGCTGAATATTTCCGAAGATCTGTTGTTATTTTAACCTTGTACACTTTTTGACAAATACCTTCGGTATTTAAGGGACATTCACTAGATGCTTTAGGTCGTGTGTACTTTAATGTTTCATATTTTGAATCATAGCTGTCGTAACGATATGAATGTTCACGGAAACATGTTGGCGCAAAGTGTTCATCATACCCTACGAGCTCCCTTTCATTCTTTTTGTTATAGGCAATGTTTGCGTGTTGACCCATACGGTATATTTGCTCATAAATAGGCGCATAATCATAGCCAGCATCTAGTGTTTGATACCGTAATGATGGTAGAAATAATCGATTTTGAATACCTTTAAGCAAAGGAATAGCTGCTTTTCCATCATTTAAGTTTCCAGATGAAAAGAGAGATTGCAAGATATACTGACTTTTGGCTCCAACGGCTAAGTACCCCTTAAATCCATACCAGAAGACATTTTTGCCTTGGCTATTCTTTTTGACACCCCATTGAGGTTCTTGTGGCACTTCGGAACGAAGCGCCTCTAATCGAGCGTCTAATTAGTCTTCAATTTTCTTTTCGTAAAGAGACAGATTCGCTTCTTTTTCAGCTTTCTCTCGTAACCACTGTTCTTGTTCTTCTTTTGATTTTCGCCCACGTTTCTTAGGGGCTGGCTTAGGTTTATCTTCGCTTGATCTCGCGCATTAAAGTGCGTAGAATCAATCGCCACAGTTCATCAACAATAAAACCTTCTTGAATGGCAGCTAGAACAATGCGCTCTTGAATCTCTTCAAGACAATGAGAATCACTTAGCTTGGTAATTAAGCGTGAATATGAAGCCTCGGATGGGATATGATCAGACACAAGAAATCCACAGTTAATCTTGAAAGCTATATCTTCATTTAGGTGTTTGACCAAATCTTTAATTGTAGGAATACGCTCAACATATCTTATAAAAACAGAAATAATCATAGCAGCGTAGTTAAGCTCCTCCGGAGCTCCAAGACGTGATTTTTTACTTACCTCACGGTAAATGTGGTCAATATCAATGACCGAAATAATAGCGTCATATCGTTGGGGAGGTTCCATTATATATCATTCATTAATGCTAAATAAACTCTCTTGTCGTATAATAGGCATAGGGAGTTCTCCTTCAGTCTTTTGGTTTAGTTTGGTTACTTACCATTATACAAGACTTGGGGAGGTACTTCCTTTTTTATGCTTCAAAACCATTGGGCCGCAAGGCCTCAGAATTATGAAATTCATTCAACTTGTTCTTTAAATTCTTTTGAGAATGATTGGCGTGCTTTTTTTCCATGATTGGCCTCTCCCTCGAGTGATTAGTCCCACAAGTTTAACCGACCTTAACGAAACTGTCTAGTTTAGTGTAACCTATCCAACATTCTCACAAATATTTGAGGAAGCACTAGGTGAGGGTAGTTCAATTATAGCTGAATTAACAGATCTTTATCAAAGAAATACAGCTGCCGCTTGTGTACTTTAATCGATAAAATCATCTCGATGGCTTCTGTGTATAAGTCTAATTGAACACGGTAACGTTCGGCTAACGCTTGTCTTACTTTGTTAGTCGCATTTCCGGTAATGGTATCTGTTTTGTAGTCTAATATTTCCCATCCATCAGTGGTTTTGTATAACACATCAATCACACCTTGGATAAAGACAGCTTCTTTCTCACCTTGCCAAGACGGGTCCACTTTACTGATGTCAACCATGTAACTAAACGGTGTTTCTCGTTCTAATACTTCAGCACCTTTCATCCGATTCACAACCGGTTGGTCTAAAAAGCGCATAATATTATTCACATCTATGGCGTCAACTTGTTCATTGGTCATAATTTCTTTTGCTTCTAGTTCAGCTAAATACGCCGTTAAACTTGTTTGATCCCACTGCCGGCTAAAGTTTATATGCTGCATTACTATATGCATCGCAGTTCCTGCTTCTGCTTTTGTGAGTGTTTTCGCTTCTTGCATAAAGACAGGGCGTTCTTTTTTGAACGGGCGAAGTTGTCTCACAAAGTCTTCGCTCGCATAAGGATCTTTTTCTGTTTGTCGGCGTTTAACTTCTGTCACACTTTGTTTCGCTTGTTGGGTCGTTGCCAGCTGGTGTGGATAACGATAAGTCAATCGCTCGCTCACTAAGTGATCTAACTGTTTATCTACCTGGTCTATAATTGTATGTGATGTTAAATGATCAAACAGATCAATCGCTTGTTCGTTATTTTGTCGTTTTTGCAGTTGATAATCATCACTATTTTTTTGCGTAACAATAAATTGTGACGTATCACCTGCTAGTGAGAATTGGATAGGGGTATCCCCTCTTAATACACCCCCACTTTCATGACGAACTAAGCTCATCGCGACCCAGTCTAAGTAAGACTGACTTTCTAACCTTAGCGCTTGTGGCAACACATCTTGGTCGTGTGTAATCACCTCTTGATATTTTTTAAGTTTTTTACTAAAGTCACGAACCGCACCAATCATGACAAGCTTTTCTTTTGCCCGAGTTAAAGCTACGTAGAGGACGCGCATTTCTTCAGCCCATTGTTCTTTTTTCATTTGTTCCCGGATTGCTCGGTACATGAGAGTAGGATACATTAAGCGCTTATCTGGATCAATATATTTACTGCTAAAACCAAAATCTTTATGCAATAAATATTTCGCATTTAAATCTTGCTTATTGAATTGCTTATCCATTGCTCCTAATATGACCATTGGATATTCTAATCCCTTACTCTTATGAATCGTCATTAGCCGAACAACATCTTCTTTCTCACCAAGTGCACGTGCTGCTCCTAAGTCTTCTCCGCGTTCTTCCATCCGCTCAATCATACGTAAAAATCGGTAAAGCCCACGGAATGATGTATCTTCATACCCTCTTGCTCGGTCATAAAGTGCGCGTAAGTTCGCTTGTCGTTGCCGACCACCTGGCATCCCACTTACAAAATCATAATAACCGGTATCGCGGAAAATATACCAAATTAAAGCTGATAAATCGAGAGTCCGATTTTGTCTTCGCCAATCAGCTAATTGGTCTAAAAAGCGCTGTAGTTTTTGTTTTAGATCATCGTTGTGCTCGAGCGTATATTGTTTGGCCGCCTCATAAAAGCTTACCTTTTGGTTCATCAACCGAATCTGAGTAAGCTCCTCTTCATTAAGACCAACAATTGGTGACTTTAACACACTAGCGAACGGAATATCTTGTTTCGCGTTATCAATGATTTTTAATACATTCAGCATGACTTGTATTTCAATAGCTTCTAAGTAGCCCGTATCAAGCTCGGCATATACGGGAATCCCTTGTTTCTTTAGTTCTTCCATAATGACCGGTGCATCGGTTAAAGACCGGAGTAAGATAACGATATCTCGGTAATGACAAGGACGTGATTCAAGCGTATCCTTATCGAATACCAATGCCGGTTCTGTTTTGTCATGACCAATCCATTGTTTAATCTTCTCAGCATAAGCTCGCGCTTCAAGTTCAGCTTTTTGCAAGTCCGTTTGATCATCATCCTCACTCGATTGGGAGGCACGATCGATAATGATGAGTTCCGCTTCAGGATCAGCTTTTTCTTGTAAGTCATAGTTCTTATTTCCATAAATCAACTGTGAATCCTCATCATAGTCCATTTCACCAACAGTTTCATCTAACAGCTGGCGAAAAATAAAGTTTGTCGCATCTAGAACTTGCTTTCGACTACGGAAATTTTTCGCTAAATCAATCCGATGACCTGATGATTGTGCTGATTTAAATGTTTTAAACTTAGTGAGAAATAAACTAGGTTCAGCGTGACGGAATCGATAAATCGATTGTTTCACATCGCCTACCATGAATAAGTTACCTGGATTCTCTTTCGTAATCGCCCGCAAAATGGTTTCTTGAACCATATTCGTATCTTGATATTCATCTATCAATACTTCTGTAAACTTTTGTTCCAGCTGACGAGCAACATCTGTTTTTTCAATTCCCATCGGTGTTTTAGCAATTAAAACAGCTAAAGCAAAATGTTCTAAGTCATTAAAATCAACAAGGCCGCGTTCTTTCTTTTTATCTTGATAGCCTGATTGAAAGGCTTTAACAAGGTCAACGAGCGTTTTTACTGTCTCAGTCATAGATCGAATATCTTGTTCCTGATCATCTAGGCAACGGGTGAAGTAATCGTCTTTTAAGTCCGTGAGTAATTTCTTTAAACGATCACGATGGTCTTTAAATTGTGTCTTTAAGTCTGGGTCACATTCTACTTTTTTCCTTGAAAGAGCTTTAAACTTCACCTCTGACATCACGTCAGTTAACGCCGACCACCCTTTATTATTTGCTTCGATTAATTTATTGATAAGTGCTATATCACTGTCATAAGCTTCTCCGTAATGATAGGGCCCATCTGGTAAGAGGGTAATTGCGTGACATTTCTCCGCTTCTTTTTTTGCTTGTTCAAGTGTATCTGTCAGTTTATCTACGATAATTTTAAACCATGGACTGTTCGTTATACCGTCACCTAGTTCATAATTTGCGGCAATCTCATCAAGCCAGTCTTTAGGCCATGGGTTTTTCATCGCAAAATCATTTAACTTTAAGATAATTGATTCAACATCTTGGTCGTGACGATCACTGCTGAATCGGTCGACCACATTAAAGAAGGCTGCTTGCTCGTCATTCTCTTCACTGTACCAATACTCAAATAAGTCCTCTAACACTTCTTGACGCAATAAATCGGCTTCTAGGTCATTCGCAATTCGAAAGCCTGGATCAATATCTAACTTATAACTATAGCGTTTAACTAAATCAAGACAAAACGAATGCAATGTTGAAATCGATGCTTGTTGTAAGAGTGTGGTTTGCTTTTTTAAATGATCTGACGTTGGATTTTCTTCAAGCGCCACGTCGAGCGCCAGTTGTACCCGGGACCGCATCTCCTGAGCTGCGGCATTTGTAAAAGTAGCAACCATCAATTCATCAATATTAACAGGCGCTTTTGTATCAAGTACTTTTTGAATAATACGCTCAACTAATACGGCTGTTTTACCAGAACCTGCCGCAGCGGCAACCAAAATATCTCGTCCTTTTGTATAAATAGCTTCTTCTTGTTGTTCTGTCCACTTAGGCATTAGCGGTTCCCCCGTTCTTTTAAACTTTGAAATAGTGTGTCTTCATCAACATCAGGTAAGGTCCGGTAATGATGTTCATCCAATGACGGATCAAATTGACAAACCGATTTAAACGGACAATACGTACAGGCTGTTTGATTTTGTTTTTGATAGGGATTTAATGAAACATCACCCGATGAAATACTTAAACCAGCATCAGTTATTTTTTCTCGTACATATTTTTGGAGCTGATCAAAATCTTCGAGACTGCGTGTTTTTGAACGACTGCCAAGTGTGCCATCTTTTTTAATTTCAAATGGTACGACAGGGCTACTGCCTGATTCAAGTGCCGTATCCATTAGTTCAACAATACGGGCATCATCAATAAGTAAACCTTGCATTTTATATAATTTAAATAACTCTTGTTCTAATTTATCTGATGGAATGATATCTGGCTGACTAAGTAGTTGGTCATGAACATGGAAATAAAGCACGCCAGCTGGCGTTGCTTTTAACCCGAGCCAGTGCTCAGAATTTTGCAGAAGAACATCTAAATAAGCAAGCATTTGTAGCGATAAGCCGTAATAGACGTCAACGAGATCTAAGCTTTTCTTACTTGATTTATAATCAATGATACGTAAATAGAGTTGATCATCAACTTTGGCTTGGTCAACGCGATCAATTCGCCCTCTTAAGATTAATTCATACCCGTTCGACAGTGTCGTTCGAACAGGCGCTAATGGGCTATCTGCTAGTCCAAATCCAACTTCTAATCCAATCGGACTAAAGCGCGTCCGACGTGCTTGTTCACTTAAAATAAAGGTTGCTCGAGAGATGACGGTTTCTAATTTTTGTTTCATATATTGATAACGATTTGAACTGTGTAAAATTTGGTGTTGTAACACAGGTGATAGTCGCTCCATCACACGCTCAGCGTAATCTCCTGCTTCTTGTTCACTTAAATCTGCAAATTGTTTTTCTTCAACCTGAATCCACTCGGTAATTTGTTTCAACGCCTCATGGAATAGTTGGCCAATATCCGGCGCATCTAGTTTATAGGTTTTCCTTTCTTCAAGCTTAAGACTGTACTGCGCGAAGTGTTTATATGAACATTGATAATACTGTTCCATTCGTGAAACACTGGTTTTAATTTTCTTTTGATAAATCTCATCCACTGTTGTTTGTTTTAAATCTGTCGGAAGATTTTTATAATATAAACTATTTTTCATCGCATCCAACACATTGACTTGATCTGTTGTCACAAACCAATTAAACACACTCCACCACACATCATCAATTGGATAAGAACGGTTGAATTTAGCGAGTTGAGCGGTGAGCGCTTGTCGCGCTTTTGTTTCTGTTGAAACAAATCTAAGCGGGTTGATCATTTCTTCTGGGTCTTGTAAAATCAATTGTTCTGGTGTTTCAGGGAAGATTTGATACATCCGCTTAATTAAGCTTGCTGGCATCTTCGCCTTTCCTTCGGTATCACTTAACGTGTAACTTAGCCATAGCTTCTCTTTAGCTGACGTGACGGCTAAATAAATATAGAACCAATCATCAATTAATTGCTCCGTTTCACTATCAGCTAATTTAAATCCTTGTGCTTCGAGCGTATGTCTTTCTTCTTCTGTTAAAACCGTATCCTGATTTGGACGCTTAGGCCATGTACCTTCATTGACACCAACTAAAAAGCTAACGGCAACATCTGGCATCCGCGAATGATCAATCGAACCGATAATCACATGATCAAGGGTAGGTGGGACGTGTTGAAAGGTGAGGCTGTCTAAGCCTGTTTCTACCACTTCTTTTAGCGTCCCTATTTTAATGGTTTCATCACCAATAATCTCAACAATTTCATCAAACAAACGCATAACTTCTTGCCAGACTTGTTCTTGGTCACGTGCTTTTTTGATTTCACCTTGTTGTTCCAACGTTTCTTGCCACTGTTCAAGCGTGACATCCACTCCGATGCTTTCAAGGAATTCGTATAAGGCGATAATTTTGTCTTTCACAGCTGATGTTTGCCTTAACTTTTTATCAATGGGTTGAAGAAAGCGAACGACATGTTCACGATAACGATTAATTTTTTCTTCCATTTCGAGCTCTTCATCTGTTTTAACTCTCTTATCAAAGCCTTTAAACCGTTGATAATAAAAAGCTTCTTCACTTAACCAGCGTTTTCGTCCTTTAATGCCATATTCTAATACATAATTTTCTAACGTATCAATCGCATCGTCATCAAACTGAACTGTCTCATCACCAACTGGAAAAAAGCCTGTTTTAAGCAGTCTGAAAATACTATCGTAACGCCACTCTGTTTGTACAACGTCAAAAAGCGAACGAATAAGCTCAATGAGAGGATGATTAATCATCGGCTCTTTTTCATCAATAAACACTGGAATCTCATAATCTTCGAAAATAGTACGAATTAAATCATGGTATAACCCTTCATCCCTTACCATCAAAGCAATATCTCGATAACGATAGTTTTCTTCTCGAATGAGTGCTAAAATTTCTTGAGCCACCCCTTCTATTTCTGCGCGTGGATGCACACCATAAGCAACTTTTAAATCAACAGGTCCTTGAAGTAGTGGAATCGGGCGGGTATCAAAAGCGTTGTCTAAATGCTTAATAAAAGGAGCAACTTCTTTTGATTGTGATACATGCTTCAGTGCCACTTGTTGTCCACTTTCTTTCGCAAGTGCCATTACATCATCAAAAGTTTCTTTTGTTTGCGTATAGATATCAAACGGTTCGATTTGATGCGTTTTTGTCTCTGGTAATGTCAATGTCAGTGTGATATCTTTCGCATGCTCCATTAATTTAGTTAATACTGCTTGTTCGAGCGGTGTAAAGCGATGGAAACCGTCAATATAAATGGTCGCATCTTTTAAATACTGAGATTCTAACACTTTTTCCTCTAACAAACGCAGCTGGTCTTCTCCGTCAATAAAACGCTTAGCCAGAGCCTCTGTTAAATGACTGTATATGTAATGAAGATCGCCAAGTTTATCTTTTAATCCGTCACTTTGATTACTGTCATGGTAGGCTTGATCAATTTGTTCCGGGGTGATTTTATAGCGTTTAAACTCTGTGATTAACACTTCTAGTTGTTCAATAAAACCTTTCTTATCAACTGACTGTTGAAACATATGCCAATCCGTTTGTCTCTCTTCAATGATTTTCCGAAGCATCATTTGTATGCCTGTCGATGTAATCATTGCTTTCGTTGCCCCACCGGTCTCTTCCATCACTCTAAAAGCAAGACGGGAGAAACTAAGCACTTGTGCTCTAATACTACCTTTTATTTCATTTTCTAATAAAGCATATTCTTGTTGGAACGTCATCTGTTCTGGCACGATAAATATAATTGGTTTGCCGTAAGGTTCCTGTTTTAACATTGTTTTAATTTCTTCTCTTACAACCTCACTTGTTGGGGTTGTATTTGAACCTAAAATAAATCGCACAGTCATGTCATCACCTCATTATTTATTACGAGCATTTGTTCCTATTTTAACATAAGTCATCCAGATATCGACAGATCAACACCAAGAAATTAAGCTTATTTAATTTCTTCATTTATCGCATTAAGGCGAGAAGACACCTTCCTCAAGTGCGTCAGCACGAGGTGGGTGATGAATCGTTTTTTTTTGAATATTTTTGAAGTGACAAACATATATTCCTCATGGTATAATTAAAGCACTAACAATGACCGTCACAAAAAAAAGAGAGGGTGTATATCATGGGCATGAAGGCCATTTTTTCAAATCGCTTATATAAGCATAAAATCGACCCTGATTTTGTGATGTCCATGGATCACACCCTTCGGGTGTTTAATCAAGCCAAACATTTTCGCTATCAAGCGGAGGTCCGCGAGCTTAGGGGCTCGAAAGCGAAAAGTTCCGTCTCCATCCATCAACGTTTAAAGCAACGTTACGGATTAAATGATTATTATGCGAACAGCGCTGTTCAAGAAGGACGCGCGCTTCTATCCGCACAAAAAGAATTAAAGAACGTGTACATGCGTAATAAAAAAGAACAAATCAGCGCTGTTAAAAGAAAAATAAAAGCGACGAAGGCGCGCTTGACGACACTTCAAAAAATAAAAGGCTCTTTTGTTAAAGGAACACCGATGTTCAATAAAACATCACGTGAACAACAAAAAGGGGCCTTTTTTGTTGTGACATATAAGTATTCCACACGCTTATTTTACTG
>NZ_FOXC01000055.1 GCF_900115605.1 Halolactibacillus halophilus | reverse complement strand
TTATCATATAGGAGACACCTCTTCTGTATGTTATTGTGTTTTGGTTAACTCAATTATACCAAACAGGAGTGGTGTTTTTTTATATTTTTTTAAAAGCAACATGAGTATTTAATTAACTAATGTTCTTAGAATCACTAAGTTTAGCAGTCATTTTTGAACTGCGAAAGTTGAGTTTATAATTTATAATTAAAAATACATTTGTGTTATCGATAGCAATTCTCATCCGAAGTGACTCTTTAAAGCTAATACTCATTCTTAAATTATGAGTTTTTTATGGTTCAATATTCTGATAAGTATTGAATTTTTTCACTTTAGCTATTATAATATAATTAACAAAATATAGTAGCTAATAAGAAGCATTGACTTGTTTATTTAATTTGGGCGCTTTATAAACAATGAGCGAGTAGCGCAACAGATCTATTAATTTTGGTCGGTTTTTTTTATCGTTTTTTATAAAAAGTGATGGGTGTGGGTTTAATATATGGAAAATAATCGCAAAAAATATTCCATATTGTTTTCGGGTATATAAATTGTGAATAGTGTTTTGTATCTTTAATTTAAGATTGAAAATGGTCAGGATTAATGAGAGGGATAATACTTAAATTTAAAAATGGAGGGATTTAAAATGAAGAGAACAATCAGTACATTTATGTTGTTTGTGTTACTTATCAACACATTATCAAGTAGCTTGATGCTCCCGCAAGTATTGGCGGAGTCAGCAAACAGTGAGACAATTGTTGAGAAAATGGTATTTATCAATGCGCAAGAAGAGGAAATCCCAATTGAGCAAGCAGAAGGAGAAGGTCAGATTAAACTGACTTTTGGGCTTGGTGATGTTGATACAACAGTGCCTTATGAAGAAACGTTAACGCTCCCAGAAAATATTGAAGTAGCAGTTGATCAAACAGGTGACATGTTGCCAGGAAACGGGGGAGAAAGTGTCGGGCAATACATAGTTAAAACAGATAGAACATTAAGGATGACAACAAACGAACAGGCAAGCGGTCAAACAGGAACGATCATATTTAATGCTGCGGGATTAGCTCAAGAACCGCCTTCTGAAGAAGTATCAGAAGAAACAGCAGCTTTCTCAACAACGGCTGCAGCGATGAATACGGAAATCACGACTGATTTTATTGTGAACACAACAGTAAAAAAAGATGGTAGCGTCCTTGAAAATGGTACAGAACTTAACATTGAACCGCCATATAGTAATACCGTATTAGAACTAAGATATGACTTTGAACTCGTCAATGAGCATGGTTATGGCACCGGTGCCTTCTATAAACTGACAGTGCCATCAATGTTTGAGATTCCGAATATATCAGAAACGAATGCAGCGGAGTTAAAGCGTGGTGACGGGACAGTTTTTGGTTCATTCTATACAGAAGGCAACGACATCGTCATTACCTTTAATGAAATAATTACGACCGAATCAAATATTACTGGCCAGATTCAACTAGAAGCAAACATAGATGATAATTATAATGGTCCAGCTGAAGGAGATACACTTGTTTTCCCTTTTGGTGAAGAAGCAACTTTAGAATTTCCAATCTCATTTAAACCAGATGAGAACGGCCTTGATAAAAAAGGCATTGGGAATCGAGGGTACAATACAGAATTTATCACGTGGACTGTCGATGTAAATAAAAATTTACAAACAATCACAGATACCCAGTTAACGGATGTAATTCCCAAAGGGGATCATACGTTTATCGCAGATTCGTTTAAGGTTTACGCCCTGTCAGTAAATGCAGATGGTTCGGTGCAAGAGCCGCTGAACGACGTAACTGATGCGGTTCTTAATGATAACTTTCAACTCGATGTAGCAACTGATGCTAAAAGCTTTAATTTAGATATGGGAGAAATTGATTCAGCTTATCGGATTGAATATCGTACAGAAGTAAATGACCGTGTTGGGGAAGAATATAAAAATGGAGCGATTTTAACAGGTGCAGATGATTTAAATCTGACAACGGATGCAACGGTGGCCGTAACAAGGGGGAACCCACTTGCGAAAACGTCAAGTAACTATGATGATGTTGCCCAAACGATTGATTGGGAAGTCAAATATAATTACGATGAAAAAACGATTCCACAAGGACGAGCCACACTTATCGATGAATTTGGAAACGTGAATCAAACGTTAGATGTCGACTCATTTGAAATATACCAGGTATCGATCAACCCAGATACAGGTGAGGAAACGGGCGAGACCCTCTATGAGAATTACACACTAACAGAGAATGAGAATGGTTACACTGTTCAATTTAATGAATCCATTGACGGTGCTTTTAAATTGAAGTATCGTACCAATACGATTGATCGTGTTGAGAATGATGCAGAAGTAACGAACACGATCTCAGATGATTTTGAAAATACGGCCGGAGGAAATCAAGGCATAGGCCAAGGTATCTTAATAAAAAACAATACCGGCGCTAATTATCAGGATAAAACAACGGACTGGTCCATCACGATTAACCGCGATGAGGAATTAATGCAGGAGACAATCTTTAAAGACACCCTGCCTGTCGGTTTCACATTTCAACCAGACACATTGTCTGTAGAAGGATACGATGGCGACTATGATGTCACTTATGATACGAATGATACGAATAATCAATACATCACCATTCATTTTAATGGTGATATTACGGAGAGAGTAACGCTTTCTTACCGAACTGATATTGACTATAACGCTGTTGAGAGAGATGCTGAAGGTTTGGTTAAAGCGAGCTATCTAAACGATGCATCAGTCGATTGGATTCCTGAAAATCAAGAGACAAGCGTGAAAAAGAAAGCAACCGCTGCTTTTAACCCAGATGATTTCACAAGAAATAACGGTTTTAAGTATGGGAGTTATAATGTGGCATCGAAAGAAATGACTTGGACAATTGGGGTCAACTACAATGAAGAAGATCTTCAAGGAGTGAAGGTTACCGACTCGCTTATTGGTGATCAAAACTTCACTAAGGAAGATGTTAAAGTTTATCAAATGAACTTAACGCCAGGCGCCAATGAGTTTGAACTTGGAACAGAGGTAACAAGTGAGTTCACTATATCTGATTTAACAGAACCGGGTTTTGAAGTTGATTTTGGTGATATTACAACCGGTTACGTGATTATTTTTACGACGGATTTTAAAGATCAACAAGTAGCCGAAACTTATGAAAATACAGCAACAGTATCGAGTACTAACCGTGAACCGGCAACCCTTGAGGCATCAGTAAGTCCGAGGTTTGGCGGGGAATATACCACGAAAGAAGGGCAACAAAACACTGATAATGGTCGGATTGTTAATTGGACTGTCAATATCAATCGTAGCCAATCGTTATTAAATGATTTGGTAATTAAAGATACACCGAGCATTAATCAATCACTTGTCCAAGATTCATTTGTGATTTATGAGACGACTGCAACCGCAGATAATATTGTGAAAAATGAAGGCGCAACTTTAGAGGAAGGTACTGATTATGATCTTGAGTTTTCTGCAGCGGAAAATGGCCAAGAATCATTTACCATCACCTTTAAAGGTGACAAACAAGAGATTGAAGAAGCCTATGTACTAACATATGATACCTACATTCTCTATAAAGGTGACGGAAATATCGGTAATGATTTATCCATTAGTGGCGATCAAGTCGTTGAAAATACAGGTGGTTCTTCAGTAAACCGAGCCATTAGTTTTAATAGCATTTCTGGTTCAATCACGGGTGAGGTTGGTTCATTAGTGATTAAAAAAGTTGATGCGGAAGATATTACTTTACTGGAAGGCGCTGAGTTCCAATTGTATGACGAGTCTGGTGAGGTGCTGTTAAGAACAGGCACGACGGATTCAGCAGGCAATCTAACCTTTGTCAACTTACTGTATGGTAACTATCAGTTAAAAGAAGTGACACCACCAGATGGTTATGTGATTGACCGAACCGTAGGGGATACGCGAGTAGTGACGGTAGATAGCAATGCGGGAACGGTCGATAATCCCGACGTCACCGTTGAAAACTATAAAATAAAACGTGACGTTCGTCTAACAAAAGTAGATGGTACAACAAATGATAAACTTGCAGGTGTTGAATTTGAACTGTTTCAAGCTGATGATACACAAGTGACAAGCTTTACTGAAACTGACTTAACAACAAATGCATCAGGAGAAATTTATCTCGAAGATTTAGCTCCAGGCGATTATTACTTTAAAGAAAAGACGCCTATAGCTAACTATCAAGCGAATACCAATGAATATTCCTTTACCATTAAGGAAGACCATATCATTTTAGACATTGATGCGGATGCGTTGACTGTAGAAAATGAACTAATTCCTGGCAGGGGTGAAATGAGAAAGATTGATGCAGATAAACTAGATACGGCTAATAATGGTTTAGCCGGTGCAAGATTTAGAATAGAATCTACCGATGACGGGATTAGCTTTGGTCGGACAGTGACCTCAGGTGAAAATGGCTTGATTGAAACAGGTGACTTACGTCCAGGTAACTATACAATTGAAGAAACCAGCGCTCCAAATGGTTTTACTTTAAGCGAGCGTGACCCCATCGCATTTACGATTCCATTAAATACGGTGTCAGCGGATACTGTAACCATTTCTTCTGATCCGTTCGAAAATAATGTAAAAACAACGGCCATTGAAGTAACAAAGCAAGATTCAATTAATGGTCAGTTGTTACCAGGTGCAGAATTTGAACTGACCTATTCAAACGGTGACTATGATCTTGATTCATCTCCACGAACAGGTGTGACAGATGAAAGTGGGAAAGTGACTTTTGATGATTTAAAACCAGGCACCTATCAATTAAAAGAAACAAAGACGCCAGATGGCTATATTTCATCTAGTACACCGATTGAGATAACAGTGACCTTAGGGGATGTTCATAACGCACGCGTGATCCGGGAAACGGTAGAGAATGCGCCTTATGCGAATGTCACACTGAAAAAGGTTGACGCTGAAACAAGCACGGCACTTGCTGGGGCAATTTTTGATGTTGAAGATACGAGTGGTGGAAAAATTACAGGTTATGAAAATATAACGACAGATGAGAATGGGAATATTAGTATCACCGGGTTGCCCGCAGGTACTTATCAACTAAGAGAAACACAGGCACCTGACGGTTACACCATTCAAACCGGTGGTTATCTATCTGATCCGTTTACGGTAGATGCTGGCGTGACTGAAACTGAAGGGATTTCATTAGGGAATGTTGGTAACGACATTATCAAAGGTTCGGTAAAATTAGTTAAAGTAGATGGTGACACCACTGATAATCTCGAGAATGTTGAGTTTCAGTTAGAAGCGATCAGTCTGGTTAATGGTGGCACTTATGAAACAACGACGCATTCGACAGATGCAAATGGAGAAATTATTATCGATGACCTTCGTCCAGGAACATATCGTTTTGTTGAAACAGGACCACTGTCTGGTTATCAACCCTATTGGGGAACAAGTTCATTTACGCTAAATTTCCCACATGATGAAGACCAGGTAGAGGTAGAGGTAAGAAACTATCAACGTATTTCAATCGATGTTGAGAAAGTATGGAACGATCAGTCGAATGTGGATAATCGACCAGAGTCTGTCACGATAGAACTACTCAGAAACGGTGCGCAACGGGAGAAACCAAACAATTAACTTCAGATAACGATTGGAAGGCGACGTTTGAATCCTTAGATGTGGTAGATGCTGAAGAAGCGTCCTATACTTACACACTTCGTGAAGTAGCGCCAGGAACGGGTTATCAACAAGAGAGTACGACGGGTAATCAAGTAGATGGTTTTACAATTACCAATGTTGAAACGCGTAGTGTAGAAGTTGAAAAAGTGTGGTTAGATGATGAAAATCGTTTAGGTTTTCGTCCGACGGAAATTGATGTACAGCTAATGAGAGGGGAAACACCGATTGGTACACCTGTTACCTTAACCGGTTCAGCAGATTGGACATATCAATTTGAAAACTTACTACGGTATGCACCAGATGGTACAGAATATCAGTACACGGTCGAAGAAGTAGAAGTACCTACGAATTATGAGTTTGTAGAAGTAAACGGTAATCAGGCAGACGGTTATCAGTTAGTTAATCGATTGGTTGACACGGTTGGTATTCCGGTATCAAAAGTATGGAACGATACTACAATGACTGCTAAACGTCCAGATACCATTACTGTTGAGGTATACCAAAAGGTATATGATGCTGTGGAATACCCAGACAGCTCATTTGCTGAAATTGAGATAGGGTCAGGGAACACAGGTGAATTTACTGATTTACCAAAATACGATGACCAAGGTCGAGAGTTCGTTTATCAAGTTGTTGAAGTTCCAGTGTCAGGCTACAGTACCGATGTGATTGAATCAGATGGAAATGTCGTTATCACGAACACAAGAAGTGAAGAAACTACAGTATCTGGTGAAAAAATATGGCGAGATGATGATGTAGATGACCGACCAGAATCAATTACCATTAATCTAGTGCAAACATTAGATGGCAACGAAATCGTGTATGATACTGTCGAGGTCACAGAAGAAATGGGTTGGGTATATACGTTTGATGCATTACCAGCGTTTAATGATGTCGGAGCAGCATTTAGTTATCAAGTAACCGAACAAGATGTACCGGGTTATGCCGTTGAGACTGACGGATTTGATATTATCAATACAAGAAGTGAACAACGAAATATCGAAGTAACCAAAGGTTGGTTGGATGATAACAACCCAGGTCGTCCTGATGAAGTATCGGTTACATTGTTTAAAAATGACGAAGCATTTCAGACGGCTAAGCTTCTATCAAGTAAGGACTGGACCTATGTGTTTGAAGGTTTAGCGTCCTATGATGAAAACGGTCAAGCCATTGCTTACCGAATAGAAGAGGAACCAGTCGATGGTTACGAGTCCATGATCGATGGCTTTAATATTACAAATGTTAGAACAGGTACGACAGACGTTACGGTAAATAAAATATGGCAAGATGATTCTGACGCAACAGGTAATCGCCCAGATACGATTACGCTAAACGTATTTAGAAGTGACAACGAGACAGATGCTTATCGTACGGCTACCATCGGGCAAGAAGATAATTGGTCGCATACCTTTAGTAACCTACCAACATATGATGCACAAGGTAAAGTGCTCAGTTATACTGTTGAAGAAGTTTCTGTAGAAGGATATTCAACGTCTATTGAAGAAATTGATTCAGAAACTTATGAGATTACCAATACGATAACTGAAGAAATTGCGATTGATGTGACAAAAACATGGTTAGATGACCAAGACACGTCAGCGCGACCGGACTCGATTACGGTTGACTTATACCGTAATGATAATCTAAAAGAGCCGTTACGTACGGCAACACTAGAAGAAAACTTTAACACGTGGACCCACGCATTTACCGGGTTAGAGCGTTTTGATCAAGAGGGTGTTGAATATGAGTACACCATTGAAGAACGCGAGGTACCTGAGGGCTATGTGCTTAAGGAAATCACGGGAGATGCGTCGAGTGGGTTTGTTATTACCAACTTACGAGACGATAAGACATCTGTATCAGGCACAAAAACATGGCAAGATGATAATGAAGATAACCGGCCAGAAACAATCACTGTTAATCTGTTACAAACAGTAGATGGTAACACAGTCGTGTACGATACGGTTGATGTCACTGAAGAAAGTGATTGGGCATATGTTTTTGAGTCATTACCAGTATTTAATGAAGTAGGTAAAGCTTATCAATATAGCGTCACAGAGCAGGATGTACCTGGCTATGCATCAGATGTGTCGGGCTTCAATATTACAAATACAAGAACGGCATTACGTGATATTGAAATAACAAAAGGTTGGCTTGATGACGAAAACCTAAATCGACCAGCTGAAATTTCTGTAACGCTTTATGCGAACGATGAACCTGTAAAAATAGTAACGATGAAAGCAGAAGAGAATTGGACGTATCTTGTTCGTGATTTAGCGGCTTATGATGAAAACGGACAAGCCATTGCTTACCGAATAGAAGAGGAACCGGTCGATGGTTACGAGTCCATAATCGATGGCTTTAATATCACAAATGTAAGACAAGAATTGGGCGATATCACGGTCACAAAAGCATGGCTTGATGATGACGCGTCAGCAAGTAGACCGAATGAGATAAGTATTGATTTATATAGAAATGATAATCCAGAAGAACCACATCAAACAATAACTTTAAATGAAGAGGGCGATTGGACACATACCTTTAATTCTTTAGAGAAATTTGATTCAGAAGGTGTGGCGTATCAATATACGGTCGAAGAGTCTAATGTACCGGAAGGATATCGTGTACATTCTATTACAGGCAAAGCCGAAACAGGCTTTACCATTACTAATGTAAGAGTAGGAATAGTAACTTTAGAGGGACGAAAAATGTGGGAAAGTGACCAAAGCAGTGATCGTCCAGAGACGATTACGGTTGAAGTGTATCAGAATGATAAGCTATACCAAACACTCATTGTTGATGCATCTAATAATTGGTCATATCAAATCAATGATGTTCCTCAATTTGATGAAGCTGGGATTCCATATGTGTATACGATAGATGAACAACCAGTGGAAGGATATACTACAAAAATTGATGGCTTTAATATAATTAACCGTAAAAATGAATCACTAAGTCAAGGAGATACGCTACCGGATACGGCAACACAGACTTTTAATTTAGTGTTGATTGGTTTAGTTCTGATAGGTATGAGTGCAATGATTTGGATTGGCTTGCGATTCAAAAAGAATAAACAGTGAGTGGTAAAGAAAATCAATAGCGGCGGTTAATTGAGTATATTATTATAAAGATCAACCATCGATATTAAAATTAAAACCGATATGTTTCAGCTGATATAAAGAGCTGAAACATGTCGGTTTCTTTTCTATTGTAAGTATTAATAGAAAAGGTATATCCCCACTATTAAAATCAATAAAGTGAGACTGTGTGTATTTTTAAATTGAAATGCGATTATTAGTGATTTTTAGGAATAATTCATGTACCTAACGAATGTACATGAATTTTTTTGAAAATACACTTGATAGAACATTATTAGACATAAGAGAGGGGGATTTGCTTTTTCATATAGCATGTGTTTAATATTTTCAAAACAATCCCTGGATTATAAAGTAAAATGTATAAACAGCTTTACGTCATTTCTTAGAGTGTTCTATCAATATATCTTTAGGGTGTTTTTGGTTATATCGTGTCTTTGCATGTGTGGCATCAACAATAATCATATGACTAAAATGTCGATTTCAATCACAATTCTTACGATTCTATTGATTAATAAGTCGAGTAAATTGATATCTTTTAGTCGTAATTTACGAAATTTGGTTAAAGGACTTGACTCGATAACTGACTCCTAAAGAGCCATACAAAAAAATTAAATAACGTATCGTATTTAGAGCGTTCAACAATATCAATATCTGAAACATTAGACACAACATTATCATAAATTTCTAAATACGTACTTAACATCATTTCTGTTTGTTGAAGAATCACTTTAGCTGCCACCTATTATTGATACTTCTATTTTATCGAAGAAAAAGACTACATGCCTATGATTAAATTAGGTGGTCCATATTTTCGGGGCTTTTTTAGTAGCTTTGATTAGGGGTAATGAGTATTTTTAAAGAGTCAAAGTATCGAACTCCTAAGCTCAATTTTATTGTGGATTGACTAACATTATGATATATTGAAAATTATCTAATAGCTGAAATATAGAACTTTAAATAGCCAGAGTGTTTCTGAGAGTTAGGTAGTGTCAAGAATTTTGTGTAAACCTCTCCATTGTAGTTCCAGAGTTACTGTATAAAATTAGAAATATATTTAAACGCTCAGCCACAGCGAAGCTGCTTGTCCTTGATTGTGGGGCTGTTTCTTAGTGATTTATGAGGTGGGTTCGGGGTCCCGCCCCATGAGAACTTAGAAACACTTGTGTCGTTATACCATCCCGTAAGCGGATGGTGCTAGATAAAGCATTATTTCGCCCATCCGCCTATTGTTCTTCATAACGACACACGTCACACAGTCAAGGATGGCGTACTTTGTTGTTTCGCTAGCTGTTCTTCGAACATCTCTATAATTTCTGGTTTAGCTTTTTTAAAGCCGCGATGGCAACGCATCGCAAATTTTTGATTATAATCTAA
>NZ_FOXC01000027.1 GCF_900115605.1 Halolactibacillus halophilus | reverse complement strand
AATACCATTAAAAAAATGAAAAATAATTTAAAGCTATCCAGAAAAGCAAAATAGTACTCACTTTTTCAAAAGCGAAAAAACTCTCTAAACCCCTGTAAAATAAGGGGTTAGAGAGTTTTTGTTTTAATTAAGTGTCAAACTCGAGAATACGACAACGGCAACTGTTTTTCAAGCTTTTTTATTAGGAATCTAAAACTTTTTTTTAGAAAAACGGTTATATTAATTGACAAAAAATTCAGATTAATTGTATAATGGTTCGTTTGATAATTAAAAGAAAGTTCGCTTCGTTTTCATATGATGCCGATTCGATTAATGTGTTAAATAATCGCCGTAATGAACAAGACGATCCCAACAATACGGAAAACGAAAGTGAACGATCCCCCCTAATATTCTCGCGAATGTTTGAAGATGGTGTCTGCTCGCCCTAAAAAGATAAAAAATAGCGATTGTGTCTTATAAAAAAATACTCACCACTATCAGTCTATGATGACTAACTGTGATGAGCGTAATATGATTAATTTTAAACAAAAGCGGTTATTTTTTGGGATGCATCCTGCGTAAGGGTATAAATATCATGAGTACCTCGCACCCTCACGATCGCTTCTGGGTCTTTGTTTAAGTGTAATTCAACGATATCAGCTTTTTCACCGGTTGATAATGTGACTTGTTGATTTTTTAATGCTTCTTCCAACAGATGAAAGAATTGATACAAGTATTGATCATCAAATTGATGATTGATTCGCTTATGCATATCAATGATCGTATCAAATAGCGGTTTCTCTTTTTGATAGTAACGTTCAGACATCATCGCATGATAACTGTCACTAATCGCAATCATTTTTGCATACGGATGAATTTTATCACGCTTGACCCCCATTGGATAACCGGAACCATCAAGCTTTTCATGATGTTGAAGAACACCTAGTTTCGCTTGTCGTGAAAGTGACGCACAATTATCCACGTATCGATATGAATAAGTCGGATGTTTTTTAATTTCATCAAGTTCTGGTGGGACTAGGGCTTGTGGCTTTTTTAATAGTCGTTGACTTATTTTTGACATGCCACTGTCAGCTAAAAAGCCTGCTAAACAGACCTGAATCCAGTCTTTATCGAGACCTGACTGCTTCGCAAGGAGCGACGTAATTAAGGCCGTAGCCACGCTATGATGCGCTAAGTAGCGGTCTTTTGTCACTTCTTTAAATAACAGTAAAACCTCGTGTTTATGTTGATCAATTCGCTTGGCGAGTGGAATAATCGTTTCTCTTACTTTATGAATATCTAACGGTACACCGCTTTGCCATAGCTGATACATTTTTTCATACTGTTTAACAACTTTCCGGTAATGTTCCAGAAAGGGTGTAGACACGACTTGTTCCTGTTGTTCTTCGGTCGCTTCAATTGGTAACGGAAAATAGGTCATACCGTCTTCTAAGCAATCTTCTACTGCGACGTCTTCAATCTTAAATCGGTCCAATACTTCTTGAATTAGTGGTGTGACCACAGTGTTTTTTTGAATAATAGGTTGCAGGCCTTTACTATAAACATCCTCAGTAATGACACAATGGGGCACCAATTGTTTAGGATGAACTCGCATATCGTCACCTCTTTTGTACAGAATAAGCGAAAGACTCAAGTCTTTCGCTTATGCCTTATAGATTAATTTTCAGATGGTGTCTCGTCATCTGATGCCGCTTCTGTTGGAGCAGCATCTGTTGTTTCTGTTTGTTCTTCAGTTTCAGCTTCATCTTCTGTTTTTTCAACAACCGCAACCGTTGCGACTGTTTCCTCTTCACCAAGACGAATCAATTTAACCCCTTGAGTGTTACGCCCTGTTTGTGAAATCGTCTCAACAGGCATTCGGATAAGAATTCCACTCTCAGTGATAATCATTAAGTCTTCATCACCACGAACCGTCTTCACCGCCACAACCTTGCCGGTTTTATCGGTAATATTACATGTTGATACACCTTTACCCCCGCGATTAATCATGCGGTACTCAGTTTGTGGTGTTTGTTTACCGTAACCATTTTCAGTGACATTTAACACGTACTGATCTTCATCTAGAATTTCCATCGACACAACATAATCACCGTCTCGTAAAGAAATACCTTTCACACCAGCCGCGGTACGCCCCATCGAACGAACAGCGTCTTCTTTAAAGTGAATCAATGACCCGTTATGCGTCGCAATTACCATATTTTTCTTACCATCAGTGAGACGAACAGAAATCAGTTCATCTTCCTCGCGTAAGTTTAAGGCAATCAAGCCACTCCGACGAATATTCGCAAATTGTGATAACTCGGTTCGTTTTGAAATCCCTTGCTTTGTCGTAAAGAATAGGTAATGGTCATCGGCGAATTCTTTGACTGAAATGACCGCATTGATCCATTCACCATTTTCAATTTCCAATAAGTTAATAATCGGTAACCCTTTAGCCGTCCGACCAAACTCAGGAATTTCATACCCTTTCAGGCGATAGACTTTCCCTTTATTACTAAAGAAAAGAATGGTATCGTGCGTTGATGTTGAAATTAAGTGTTCAACAAAATCATCTTCACTTGTTTCCATCCCCTGAACCCCGCGACCACCTCGGCGCTGCGTCCGGTAAGTCGAAGCTGGTAGACGCTTAATATAGCCTTTATGCGTGAGCGTAATCACGATATCTTCTTCAGGAATTAAATCTTCATCTTCGAAGAAGTCAAACCCACCAGAAGCAATCTCGGTCATACGGGTATCATTAAATTTCGCTTTAATTTCAAGCAACTCTTCACGGATTATTTCAATCAGTTTCGACTCATCACTTAAAATCGCTTTTAGTTCTTTAATTAAGACCTGAAGTTCTTCGTACTCACCCTCAATCTTATCACGTTCTAAGCCAGTTAAACGCTGGAGACGCATATCAAGAATCGCTTGGGCTTGTTTTTCAGATAGACTGAACTTTTCAATCAGATTGGTACGAGCCTCATCTGCCGTTTTTGATCCACGAATGAGCGCAATAATTTCATCAATATGGTCAAGTGCAATTCGTAACCCTTCTAAAACGTGCGCTCTGGCTTCTGCTTTTTCTAATTCATATTCTGTCCGTCTGCGAACAATGACTTTTTGGTGTTCTAAATAATATTCAAGCGCTTGTTTTAAAGTCAGCACTTTTGGCTGGCCATCGACAAGTGCCAACATATTGATACCAAATGACGTCTGTAGGGACGTTTGTTTATATAAATTATTAAGTAACACGTTTGGATTGGCATCACGACGGAGTTCAATCACAATTCGCATCCCGTTACGGTCAGACTCATCACGTAAATCGGTGATCCCTTCAATCTTCTTATCACGAGCCAGTTCAGCGATTTTTTCTACCAATTTCGCTTTATTGACTTGATAAGGAAGCTCAGATACAAGAATCCGTGACTTGCCATTGGCTTGTTCTTCAATTTCAGCTTTAGCCCGAATCGTAATCGAACCTTTGCCTGTCTCAAATGCTTTTCGAATACCTGAGCGACCAAGAATTGTCGCACCCGTCGGAAAGTCAGGCCCGTGAATATAATCTTCCATCAATTCTTCAATAGAAATATCTGGGTTCTCACTTACAGCTAAAATTGCATCAATCGTTTCGCCTAATTGGTGTGGCGGAATATTAGTTGCCATCCCAACCGCAATACCAGAAGCACCGTTAACGAGTAAGTTAGGAAACCGTGACGGTAATACGACCGGTTCACGTTCTGAACCATCATAGTTATCGGCATAATCAATCGTATTTTTATTAATATCTCGCAGTAATTCCATTGAGATTTTCGACATTTTCGCTTCAGTATAACGCATCGCTGCCGCTGGGTCACCATCGACAGAACCGAAGTTACCGTGACCATCCACCAGTGGGTAACGGTAGCTAAAATCTTGCGCCATTCTTACCATCGCTTCGTATACAGCTGAATCACCGTGTGGGTGATACTTACCAATCACATCACCAACAATACGCGCGGATTTTTTATAGGCTTTATCTGCGTGCATACCTAAATCATTCATCGCATAAAGAATCCGGCGGTGCACCGGTTTTAAGCCATCACGTACATCGGGTAAGGCACGTGAGACAATCACACTCATCGCGTAGTCTAAAAATGACGTACGCATTTCTTTACCAATATTTATTTCTTGAACCTGGGGACGCTTTTGCTCCACCATTTAATTACCTCCTATCCAACTGAGGACACATTTTTCTTACTTGTTTGTACCGACGTTTTAACTACGCATCAAACGTCTAAGTTTTTCACGTAGACCGCATTCTCTTGAATAAAATTACGACGCGGTTCAACTTTATCTCCCATCAACATATCAAAGATTTGGTCGGCCTCAATCGCATCATCAAGATTGACTTGAAGTAACGTACGATTATCAGGGTCCATCGTTGTCTCCCATAGTTGGGTGGCATTCATTTCACCAAGACCTTTGTAGCGTTGTAAACCTGGGCGAGGTGCCTTTGGAATTTCTGCTAGAATCCGATCAAGTTCTTTTTCGTTATAAGCATAGTAGACCGCTTTACCTTGTTGGACTTTGTATAGCGGTGGTTGTGCAATATAAATATAACCATGATCAATCAGCGGACGCATATAGCGATAGAGGAACGTCAGTAATAATGTTCTGATATGAGCGCCATCGACATCAGCATCGGTCATAATGACAACTTTATGGTAACGCGCTTTTGAAATATCAAACTCCTCACCAATCCCTGTTCCCATCGCCGTTACCATAGAACGGATTTCATTGTTTGATAGAATCCGGTCAAGACGCGCTTTTTCAACGTTTAGAATTTTCCCACGTAGTGGTAAAATCGCTTGGAAGTGACGATCACGCCCTTGCTTAGCTGACCCACCAGCTGAGTCACCCTCAACAATATATATTTCACTTTTCGACGCATCCCGACTTGAACAATCAGCTAGTTTACCAGGTAAGTTAGAAATTTCTAATGCCCCTTTACGACGTGTTAATTCACGGGCTTTTTTCGCAGCCATGCGCGCGCGCGAGGCCATCAGACCTTTATCAACGATTATCCGAGCAGAATTCGGGTTTTCAAATAAAAACGTTGAGAATAAATCACTGAACGTTGAGTCGGTGATTGTTCTTACTTCACTGTTACCTAATTTTGTTTTTGTTTGTCCTTCAAATTGAGGATCTGGGTGTTTAATTGATACGATGGCTGTTAACCCTTCACGTACATCATCCCCAGTTAAGTTTGGATCACTTTCTTTAAACATATTATTTTTCCGCGCATAATCATTGATCACACGGGTTAAACCAGTTTTAAAGCCAGACTCATGCATCCCACCTTCATACGTGTGGATATTGTTGGCAAACGAATAAATATTACTCGCAAAGCCATCGTTGTATTGAATCGCAACTTCAACCGAAATGCCTTGTTCTTCTTTTTCTGCATAGAAAGGTTCATGTAACACTTCTTTTGAGCCATTTAAATACTCGACGTAGGATTTAATCCCACCTTCATAATAGTATTCTTCGTAAATAGACTCATCACCTTCAACACGCTTATCTTCGATCGAGATTTTAAGTCCTTTATTCAAAAACGCTAATTCACGGAGGCGAATTTGTAACGTTTCATAATTATAAATCGTTGTTTCCTCAAATACCTCTTTATCTGGCATGAAGTGAATTTTTGTTCCAGTAATCTCTGTTTCACCAATTACTTTGAGTTCTGTTGTTAATTTTCCACGACTAAAATCAAGGTAATAAATTTTACCATCGCGATGCACGTACACTTCCAGTGAAGTAGATAAAGCATTAACAACCGATGCCCCTACACCATGCAAGCCACCTGATACTTTATAACCGCCACCACCAAATTTACCACCAGCGTGGAGGACAGTCATAATGACTTCAACCGCTGGGCGATTTGATTTTTCATGAATCCCAACAGGAATACCCCGACCGTTATCAATAACGGTAATACTATTATCTTTTTCAATAATGACTTGAATATGGTCACAGTGTCCTGCAAGGGCCTCATCAATACTGTTGTCGACAATCTCCCATACGAGGTGATGTAAGCCTCTTTCACCGGTTGAACCGATATACATACCAGGACGTTTTCTTACAGCTTCAAGACCTTCTAAAACTTGTATTTGGCTTTCATCATAAACTTGTTCGAAATTTTCTTCCATTGTCACTACATTCACCTACATTTCTTTAATTTCATAGCACTTCTATGACACTGACTTGTTTAATATTCTAAAAATTAATACGATTCTTGTTGGGAGAGAATCGCTTTAATACTTGTCCGCTTCTTAAGGGTTGGAATGGCAAGCGGACTGTAATACACCCCATCATTAGTGAAAATAATCGTCTTTACGACATCTTCATCATAGTCAAGGTCATCGTCTTCTTGTTCAGCATAATCAATCATCTCTTCGTTAATCGAGGAGACTTCTATATCTTGTTGATTAATCATCACGATAATATCACTCGTTTGAATGACTTGATCGTTCCCAATATGCATAAACATTACGTGTCCCCTCTTTCTTCGCGCACAATTTCACCATCTTCCACGTGAAAAATGGTTGCGGACTGCATTGTTTCATGTTCAATATCGTTCACACTTGTCGTTGTGACAAAGGTTTGAACTTTGTCTTTAATCGTATTCAGCAAATGACTTTGTCGGTGTCTATCAAGTTCACTTAACACATCATCCAGTAATAAGACGGGATACTCGCCGACTTCATGTTTAATGAGCTCTATTTCCGCTAATTTTAAGGACAACGCTGTCGTACGTTGCTGCCCTTGTGACCCGTAGGTTTGCACATTGCGGTCGTTCACATAGAAAATGAGGTCATCACGATGCGGACCGTAGAGCGTGGTCCCACGGTCAATCTCTTGTTGTCTATGGCGATTAAATGTTTCATCATACTGTTGTTTGATGTCAGCAAGCGATGCTGTTTTATCGATAGCAATTGTCGCATCATAATCAATCGTTAATATTTCTTTCGCTTGGGTGATACCTGAATGAATCGGTTGTGCCCATGTTAATAGCAACGCTAAAAATGAAAAGCGCCGCCGCAAAATCTCACTGGCGTGCGTAATCAGTTGTTCCGTTAAGACGTCAAGCATCGTTGTATCCGTCGTTTTCCGGCGCTGGAGATCTTTTAATAAGTGATTGCGTTGTTTTAGTATCTTTTGGTATTGCCCAAGGTGGTGCATATAAATGGGCTTGACCTGACCAATTTCCATATCAATAAACCGGCGGCGCACTTGTGGACTGCCTTTAACTAAGTTTAAGTCTTCAGGTGCAAACATCACCACATTTAAAGCTCCAATATAATGACTCAGACGCTTTTGTTCTAAATGATTTAGTTTCGCTATTTTACCTTTAGCTTGAAACTGCATTTCAATCGGCACATGATAATTCCGTTTAAAAACCGTACCTTCTATTCTAGCATAAGATTCATCCCACATCATAAGTTCTTTATCTTTTGATGTTCGATAAGACTTTGTGAAGGCTAAGACATAAATAGCCTCCATAAGATTCGTTTTCCCTTGTGCATTCTGACCAATAATCACATTTACTTTTTCATCAAAGGTCAGCGCAAGCTTGGAATAATTGCGATAATTGGTAAGTGTGATTGTTTCAATATACATCTGAATTCCTAACTTTCATCATAGCGTTTTACGCGTTCTCTCTTGTCACAGTATATGTACCAACCTCTGGTATCGAGATAGAATCTCCTGGATAAAGTTTTTTTCCACGACGTTGATCTTGTGAGTCATTCACAAAGACTGGATACTCACTTAGAAAAAGTTTAACCATACCGCCAGACTCAACCACATTGGTTAATTTTAAAAATTGTCCGAGGGTAATATAGTCTGTTTTAATTTGTATTTCTTCTGACGCCATTAAATTTTACCTCCCTTAACGTATTTAAGCCATAAACGGCTCACTATTTATTCTTCTTTCTATTTTACTAAAAAGTACGCTTGATGCAAATTCGTCTCTATTCGCTTTTATTTTGCTTATTATCTATTTTACCTCAAATCCGACCAAAAGGGGGGAAAAACACTTAAAAACATGAAAAAGAAGCATGAAACCTTATTTTCACACTTCTTTTTCAGACATATTTAAAAAATGATCCAGTAAAGGAGTAGTTATGCATTAACTTGTTTTCCACTCATTACCTTTATCAACATGTTAATAAGTGCGGACAGGGAGAATGAGCTGTAAGATATCATGATTATTTTCCGGATAAAGAACAAATGGACGCATTGCACCAGTAAAGTGAACCATCACATACTCATCTTCAACAATGCGTAAGGCATCAATCATATATTTCGCACTAAAAGAAATTTTTAAACTTTCCCCATCAATTGTCTCTATGACGACCTCTTCTGTCACTTGACCAACTTCAGGTGTGTTTGAGCTAATTTGTAAGAAGTTTTCTTTCGTTTCTAGTTTGACGACATTGTTTCGATTTTCTTTTGCGAGTAATGACGCACGATCAATTGCTTGTAGTAATGTCTTGGTCTTTACTTTTACAGACGTTTTACTTTCAGCTGGAATTAACCGATCTGTCTCAGGATATTTCCCATCGAGTAAACGTGATAAAAAGTATAGATTTTTTGTTTGGAATAAGATTTGATTATCAGCCACACTAATTGTGATTGTGTCATCTGTGTCATCAATAATCTTATTTAACTCAGCTAAACTCTTACCAGGAATAACGATGTTGTCAAATTGAATATGAACAAAGTCTTGGTCGAGTTTAATTGAGCGTGAAGCTAAGCGGTGAGAGTCTGTCGCGACAAAGGTCATGTCGCCGTTATCAATCTTCATGTTGACACCAGTTAAAATCGGACGTGTTTCAACAGTTGAAACAGCAAACACCGTTTGTTTGATCATTTCTTTAAAAATATCATGTTTGACTTCAAAACTATTATCCGTATGTAGGATAGGGAGTTGAGGATATTCCATCGCATCTTGCCCATTTAGGTGGAATTCAGATCCACCAGAGACAATCGTCATTTGATATTGTTCATCGGTTGATATTTCAACCGTTTTTAGTGGTAATTTACGAATGATTTCAGGAAAATATTTAGCTTGAACAACGATGCTGCCTGTTTCAATCGCTTCAACATGAACCAGACCATCTTCTTCTTTTGGAATGAATGATTCAATTGAGATATCTGAATCACTCCCGGTTAATTTAATTCCTGTTGGTAAAGCTTCGATTTTTATCCCCGTTAAAATAGGAACCGCAACACGTGGTGAAATAGCTTTCATTACATGTTGCAAACTTTCTAATAATAAGTCACGTTGAATTATGAATTTCATAATGAAAAATTCCTCCTAGTGGAAGTCTATATATTAATTATTATTATAAAAAAATAGTAGTAATAGTAATAGGGGCTGTTGATATGTGGATAACTCACGTTAACCTGCATAAGCGTATAGTTATCCACGTGTGGACAGTTTGTTTATAACTTTGATTTGTTTTCCACACTGTTCACAACCTTAAAAATTAAAAACTCTTTAACTTTTCTTTTATTTCTTCGATATCGCGTTGTAGTAATTGATCGGCATCAATCATTTTAGAAATTTTCTCATGGGCATGGATCACGGTTGTATGATCACGTCCGCCAAATTCTTCACCTATTTTAGGTAAGGAGAAATCCGTTAATTCACGCGATAAGTACATCGCGATTTGGCGCGGAAAAGCAATTGATTTGGTCCGTTTTTTGGCAGCGAATTCGGATAATTTAATTTGATAACGTTCACCAACAATTTCTTTAATTTGTTGGATTGTCACGACTTTTGGTCTTGTATTGGGAATAATATCTTTAAGTGCTTCGGCTGCAAGGGACGGGTCGATGTCTTGATTGGTGAGTGATGAATAAGCGACCACACGAATCAGAGCACCTTCAAGTTCTCGAATATTTGTATCGATTTGATTGGCAATATAAAGCATAACATCATTAGAAATTTCTAAGCCTTCGGCTTTTGCTTTTTTACGTAAAATCGCAATCCGCGTTTCCAAGTCAGGCGGGGTAATATCGGTGATGAGTCCCCACTCAAACCGTGAACGCAAGCGGTCTTCAAGCGTTGGGATCTCTTTTGGTGGTCGGTCACTTGAGATAATAATTTGTTTACTTTCTTCATGTAGCGTATTAAATGTATGGAAAAACTCCTCTTGTGTCTGTTCTTTCCCCGCTAAAAATTGAATATCATCAATCAGTAAGACATCAACATTTCGGTATTTACTTCTAAAGTTTTCGGCTTTATTATCCCGAATCGAGTTAATAAATTCATTCGTGAATTTTTCACTTGAGAGATAAACGACTTTGGCATCTGGATTATGGTCAAGGACGTAATGGCCAATCGCATGCATTAAGTGGGTTTTGCCTAAACCAACCCCTCCATATATAAATAATGGGTTATACGCTTTTGCGGGCGCTTCAGCAACGGCGAGTGAAGCGGCGTGAGCAAATCGGTTACCAGAACCAATGACAAACGTATCAAATGTATATTTATCATTTAACATGGTTTTTGGGTGTTCTTGATGATCTGATGCTGGTTTTGGTTGTTTAATAGGTGCTTTCATTTGTTCTTCAATTGCTGCTTCATGTTCTGGGATGACAAATTTGGTGTTTAACTTTGCACCGGTCACTTCAAAAATAGCTTCTGATACGAGGTTTGTGTACCGATTTTCAAGCCAGTCACGGGCAAATTCATTTGGTGCTGAAACAATTAAGGTGTCATCAGTTAATTGATCGGCTTTAGTATTTTTGAGCCACGTATCAAAACTTGGCTTACTAACCTTTTCTTTAATCGCTTCTAACGTGTTGTCCCAAAGTTCTTCAATATTCTCCATTTAAACGCTCCTTTCTTTCATTGATTTCTACTTAAACCCTGTGATAATACGGTTTTAAAGATATTAAAATGTGTCTTTCAGTATAAAAAACCTCTCGCCATCTTATATAAAGATCGAAAGGTTTTAGAAACAGACCTGTGGATAATAAAAGACTAATATCAAGGTATGTTAGACCAGTTGTTCATTTTATACACACTTTTGTTGATAAGTTTATTCAGAAGATGTGAATAAATGTCCACAGGTTATCCACCGACTGTGGATAATTATTTTGTTGATAAAAGTTTTTCTTCAGTTAAACACAGTTATAATATCAAAAAACGAGCGATTTTGCAAGGTATTTCGATGGTTATCCACATAACGACAGACATGTGGGAGATTTTCATCCACAAGCTGTGAAAGTGTGTTTAACTTGTCGATAATTGTTGTGGATAATAAAAGTTTGAAAAACGGGGTTGAGGAAAGCTTGTGGATAATGTCAAAACAAACAGAAGAGGGAGCTTTGAATAAATACAGGGTAATGTCTCGTGAGTAAGAAATTATATATGTTAAAAGTGAGGGGAAGTATTTTACGATAGAAATAAGAAAAGAATTTAGATGAATGAAATTTTTAAAAGAAAGTTGTGATTTGGAACATTTTTAACTAGGTGATAAAAGAAGATGATCGATCAGTGTCATTAACAAAGTGAGATCATATTGCGTTTGGAAAGATTTAAAATAGATATTTAGTAGAGGCGTCCGGGCGAAGTTTTAACAAAAAAGCGATAATTTTTTAATTTCTTTTAAAAAAATACGTGACAATGAGAAAAAATTAAGCTATTATAGTACATTGTAGAGTAAACACTAGGAATAATAATTGACAGACATGTCTCGTATTATTTATAATATATAAGGCTGTCTAATAGATGAATGTTAGAAATTCCTCAGGGAGGTGTAGTATAAATGAAACGCACATTTCAACCAAACAATCGTAAGCGTAAAAAAGTTCACGGCTTCCGTAAGCGTATGAGCACGAAAAATGGACGTCTTGTACTTAAGCGTCGTCGTAGCAAAGGTAGAAAAGTATTATCAGCATAGGCCACTGACTAACGACAGTGGTCTTTTTTTTCACGTTAAGTGAGAAAAAGATGTTGGGATGAGCGCTCGCGTGACTTCTGTCAAACAGAATCATGAGTGAATCATCCCATTTTTAATAGCTAGAAATTAAAGCGGTTAACATCCTTTAGTTATAATAAAAGGCGTGTATCTAAGAAGAGATACTGCAGGTAAGCAAGTAGGGGGAGAAAAAGATGAAGAAAGCATATCGACTGAAATCAAATGATGATTTTCAACAAGTATTTAAACGAGGGACGTCGTTTGCCAATCGTCAACTCGTTCTCTATTACTTACCAAAACAAGATCAAACACATTTCCGTATGGGATTATCTGTCTCGAAAAAAGTAGGGAACGCTGTCGTAAGAAATCGAATCAAACGCTATCTAAGACAAGCGTTTCATGAGCTTGATGCTGAGATAAAACAAGCACATGATTTTGTGATCATTGCGCGTGTTCCAACGAAAGATTTAGATTTTTATGAGATAAAGAAAAGCCTGACTCATGTGTTATTTAAGTCAAAACTCTTAAAACAAAACCAGAAAAAGAAGACTTAAGTGAATAGAACATTTCGTTTTGATCTATATGAGCTTCCTACTTGTGAATGATGTTTCTATCATGGTTTTAGGAAGTTTCGTAAAAGCTGGGGCTTTTTCTAGTATTCCCGTTAAGATAATGATAAAATAACTTATGAGTTTCACATATATGGATAAATATATGTTAAGGAGGAAGATTATGCGCAAAAAGGTCTTATTGTTAGTGGCCTTAGTTGGTTTAGTTTTATTATTGTCAGGGTGTGGAGATATTAACGCACCAATTACCGCAGAAAGTAGTGGGATTTGGGATGAATACTTTGTCTACCCATTATCTTGGCTGATCACATCAGCAGCAGATTTATTTGGAGGTAGTTTTGGTTGGGCCATTGTTGTTGTGACCCTTGTGATTCGTTCAGTTCTTGTTCCACTTAACGTGAAACAGTTAAAGAGTTCAAAAGCGATGCAAGAAGTACAACCTGAGTTAAATAAATTAAAAGAAAAATACAGCTCAAAAGATGCGCAAACACAACAAAAATTACAAGAAGAAACAATGAAGTTATTTAAAGAGCATAATGTGAATCCAATGGCAGGGTGTTTACCTATGATTGTTCAAATGCCTATTTTAATTGGGTTATACCACGCGATTATGCGGACACCAGGATTACAAGATGGAAGTTTCCTATGGTTTGAATTATCAAATCCGGATCCATTTTATATCTTACCAATTGTCGCTGCCGGTGCAACGTTCTTACAACAGAAGTTAACGATGTCTGGCACAAATATGACACAAAATGCAGGGAATCCACAAATGACGATGATGCTTTACATGATGCCAATCATGATTGGTGTGATGTCAATGTTCTTCCCAGCTGCCCTTGCGTTATACTGGGTTGTAGGTAACGTCTTTATGGTACTGCAAACAATCTTTATTCGTAAGCCATTCAAATTCCAGCAAACTTCGGGAGGAAATAACTAGTGAAACAGGTAACTGCTTCTGGACAAACAGTCAAAGATGCGGTCCAATCAGCGTTAGTGCAACTTAACACCACAGAGGACCACGTTGATATTGAAGTTATTGAAGAAGGTAAAAAAGGGATGTTAGGCTTGTTTGGATCAAAACGGGCGATTGTTAAAGTCACCGTTAAAGAAGATCCTGTCGAACAAGCGGCGATGTATTTAAAAGAGATTGCTGAAGCTTTTTCTAGTGATGTTGTCGTGTCAACGAAAGTTGATAATCATGCTGTCACCTTTGATTTATCAGGGGAGAAAATTGCGATGATTATCGGTAAACGCGGTCAAACACTTAATGCTTTGCAACACATTGTCCAAGTCATGTTGAATCGTCGGTCAGAGACACGTTTTCGTGTCGTTGTTGATGCGGAAGATTATCGCTCACGTCGAGCGGCCACACTTGAACAATTAGCCAATCGTTTAGCTGATAAAGCGTTAAAAACGAAAAAGCTTGTGACATTAGAACCAATGCCATCTTATGAACGTAAAGTCATTCATAGTGCGCTGCAACACCAATCAGGTGTTGAAACATTCTCAGATGGTCAAGAACCTAATCGTCACGTTGTGATCAAACCATTAAAAAAGTAAGCTAAAACAGCAAGCTAAAAAAAGTAAGAGAGATAAACATAAAAAAAGAAGCCAACTTGGCTTCTTTTTTTATGTTTCTATGGTCTATCCGTCATTTTTAGTCAATATTTTCAGTTTGCTTATCTGTAAGTAGTAAATTAAAAACCGTGTTGTTGTCCTTCATAAGGCGGTGTGTCGCCGTTATTAAACTCTTCGACACTTGGTCCGTTTAATTTTTTTAATGTCTTCACGCCAACGACATAACTGCCAATCAACATGACGATTGTCATCGGTAGTCCGAGCAGTGTATTAAAGAAAAAGTAACTTGAGAATTGATCGGTAAAGTAGAAATAACTTTGAACGACCAGGCGAAATAAGAAATAACTCCCCCAAATGATGGTCGCATACTTATAAGCTGGAGAAATATCTGATCGTTTATACCAATCCAGTGGCCAGCCCCGGGTTAAGTGACTAAGGAGTGCAGCAATTGGTCGCTGAATCATGAGTGATCCAAAACAAATCAGCACAATTCCACCGGTCGTAATTAAGTCAGGTAAATAAAAATCAATCGCCTCACCTGATAATAAGCTCAGACCAATTGATAAGAGTACCCCTAATACCCCAACATACGCATACTTTCCCGGGTCTTTTTTTACCTTGCGATAAATAATTAATCCAACCAGATAAATAGACGTGACAAGGCTCGCAATCTCTAATGATAACCATTGGTTAATCAGAAAGAATAAGACTGGTGGAATAAGGGCATCACTTGTCTTTTTCTCAAATACAAGCTTAAGTTGTTCTTGCCATTCTTGTAGCCGGTTCATACTAATTTATCCTTTTGTCCATGGAAGACAATATTCCAGTCACCATGAGACTCGTAGAGTGCTTTTAAGATGTAAATGCAGCCGGCGAAAAAGCCTAGGATCATCATCGCAACAACCCATAAGAGGGTGCCTAGTTTTGATGTTTCCCGGTAAACAATCCATAATGAAAATAAGACAAATCCGACATATAAATCAATCAATGACATCACACCCCAAGGATTATCAAAAAGAGCGGCGCCATCGACAAAAAAGTCGCCATTAATAAAACCATTGAATAAACCAGCAGTCATCACAAGTAAGCTTAACCAGGTAATTATTTTTGCTTGCTTCATATAAAGTTCCCCCTTTAGTTGTCTATCTTCTGTATACCCGAAATTGATAGCTTTTGGACATGTTTCTTTTAAAAAATCTCTTTAATGATGTTAACGTCATTAAAGAGAGGCATTAATGCGCGGTTATTTTGTCTTGTTGTGCATCAGAGTGATAGAAATTGTTCAGTTTTCTTAAGAATGTTATCTGAGAAGGCGTTAGAGGTTACTTTGGAGGATAGAAAAACAGTCAACAAGGAGCGACTCATCACTGTTCGTTTTCTTGTTGACTATTTTTTAAAAAAATATCTTCTGTTAATTGGTAAACAAAATGATCATCATTAACTGCATAAAAGTCACCGTCGTATTGGATCATAGAATCATTTAATCTTAAACTTGTATAAATATCATAGGAATGCTCTGTATCGGTGTGGAAATATACTAAATATTTTAGAGGATTGCCATCAGAGTTCTTGGATTTCGTTAATTTCGAATCAGACGCGCCATTTATAAAGGTATTGATCATTTTAGGATCTGTTACCGTGATACGTTCGCCCGTTTCATATGATGTTATACTGATGCTTTGAATGGACTCTTCTTCAATTGTCTCTGATATGACTTCTTCATAAGTTGTTTGTTTTGAAACATGGTCAATAAGATGATAAGTGGAAAGACCTAAGACTAGAACGGATAGCCATATAATATGGTTTTTTCTTTTTTTCAAACAATCACACATCCTTTCTATTAACATTATAAGGTAAAAATCTCGAGCTATCAATCAGCCTCATTTAACAACGTGAGATATAGACTTTTTGACTGCGATACGAGAAAGTTTTGTAAAAAATTTCCGTACTGACCCCGTATTCGCGTATAATGAAGTTAAAGAAGTTAGTTATTTAAATGACTTGTACGATGAAACTAAACAGAAGAGGTGAAAAGATGAAACAGTCACAACGTCTCACACATTTAGTTGTTTCCATTGGTGGTTTTCATCAAGGATTTTTAGAGTTAACGGTTGATATGGATACACATGTACTATCGTATTATCAGCAACGCAAAATGGTAGCACCTTGTGTGCGCACGTTAGATGAACAGGAGATGGCACAGCTGCGAGAAGGATTAGATAAGGTTCGAATCAAACGCTGGGACAGTAAATACATTGAGCCCAATATTCTTGACGGGACGATTTGGAAAGTTGAGTTAACATTTGAAACATACAAACAGAAGAAAAGTGGTCATCAAAAGTTTCCTGAAGCATGGGATGCGTTTACCGCTCTGTTAGACGAACTCATTAACGATGACAGCATAACGGTGTGATCATGACGCATAGTAAACTTACAGACTTCCAATAGCATAGACATTTAACCGGACTCATCATCAATGAAAAAAGAGCACTTCAATTAGCCACCAAAAATGTGGATAACACGCGTCATGTGTAACGTTAGTTTGCTTGTGTATAACTTGAATTTAGAGAATGATCAGCTAGCCATACACTTGTCCACAGTGGATAAGTGTATGGCTATTATTTTTATGTTATTTATGATATTCTAATTAGTTAGTGATACGTGTTGAAAAAGACTGTAAGGGTAAGTTTTCAATAGATGAATAAGTAAGAGAAAAGGTTAGAAAAAAGATAAAAGTGAGGTGTTGTTAAGATGATGGAATTAGATACGATTGCGGCGATTTCGACACCGCTTGGTGAGGGAGCGATTGCGATTGTGCGCTTAAGTGGGGATCGGGCCCTTCAGATTGCGAATAAAATGTACCGCGGAAAAGATTTAACGGCGGTTGATTCCCATACGATTCATTACGGTAGGATTGTTGAACCGGATACCGAGGAAATGATTGAAGAAGTGATGATCAGTGTCATGAAAGGCCCTAAAACATTCACCCGAGAAGATGTGGTTGAGATCAACTGTCACGGTGGCTTAGCATCGGTCAACCGGTTATTAGAGTTAGCCCTCTACCACGGAGCAAGACTCGCTGAACCTGGTGAATTCACTAAGCGTGCCTTCCTTAACGGCCGGATTGATTTATCACAAGCGGAAGCGGTGATGGATTTAATTCGTGCCAAAACAGATAAAGCGATGCATGTAGCGGTGAGACAGTTAGATGGGAAGTTATCAAAACTCATTACGCGTCTGCGTCAACAATTGATTGAGACGGTTGCTCATGTTGAGGTGAATATTGATTATCCAGAGTATGATGACGTGGAAGAAATGACGTTAAACTTACTAAAAGAGCGGATTGCGATTGTTTCTGATGAGATTACGAAGTTATTAGCGATGGCAAGACAAGGGAAGATTTTACGTGAAGGTATCTCAACGGCGATTATTGGTCGTCCGAATGTTGGTAAATCATCACTGATGAATGCGCTCGTGCAGGAAAATAAAGCGATTGTGACCGATATTCCGGGGACGACACGTGATATTATTGAAGAGTATGTCAATGTACGCGGTGTGCCGCTTAAATTAGTCGATACGGCAGGTATCCGTGAAACAGAAGATTTAGTTGAAAAGATCGGGGTCGAGCGTTCACGTCAAGTATTGAATGAAGCAGACTTAATTTTGCTTGTATTAAATAATAATGATGTCTTAACTGATGAGGATCGTCAGTTACTCGAAATTGTTCGGGATATGGAAGTCATTGTGCTTATTAATAAAACGGATTTAGAGGCTACGCTTGACCAGGAGGAAGTAAAACGTCTGATTGGTGGTAAAGCAGTTGTTTCGACGTCATTGATTGAAGAAGCAGGGGTTGATCAGTTAGAACAAGCGATTGCGGATACGTTCTTTACTGGTGGCATTGAGGCGAGTGATTTATCTTACGTATCAAATGCGCGTCATATTCAGCTACTTAATCAAGCGAAACAAAGTTTAAACGACGCTAATCTCGCGATTGATAGCGAGATGCCACTTGATTTAATTCAAATTGATGTGACAAGAGCGTGGGAATTACTCGGTGAAATAATTGGGGATACGGTTCAAGATAGTTTAATTGATCAGTTGTTTTCACAATTCTGTTTAGGAAAGTAACAAAACAAAGGGGATAAAGATAAACATGTATGATGCAGGTCATTATGACGTTATTGTAGTTGGTGCCGGACATGCGGGAGTAGAAGCGGCTCATGCGGCCGCCAAGCGCGGGGCTAAAACTTTAATGTTGTCACTCAACTTAGATATGATTGCTTTTATGCCATGTAATCCATCAATCGGCGGACCAGCTAAAGGTGTGGTTGTCCGGGAAATTGATGCGTTAGGTGGATTAATGGGGAAAGTGATTGATAAAACATATATTCAAATGCGCATGCTCAATACAGGGAAGGGTCCCGCTGTACGCGCTTTAAGAGCACAAGCGGATAAACCACTGTATATTCAAGAGATGAAATATCAACTCGAACAGTTAGATAATTTAACCTTGCGCCAAGCGATGGTAGAAGAGTTGATTGTAGAAGACGGTGAAGTAAAGGGTGTTTTAACCGAGACAAAAGCAGCTTATTACGCGAAATCGGTCATTATTACGACTGGGACGTTTATGCGCGGGAAAGTGATTATTGGGGATCTGTCATATGAATCAGGCCCGAATAATCAACGTGCTTCGATTAAGCTTGCGGAAAACTTAGAAGCACTCGGCTTTGATATTGTCCGGTTTAAAACAGGGACACCACCACGGGTGAATTCACGCTCGATTGATTATAGTAAAACTGAAATTCAACCAGGGGATGATAATCCCCGCCACTTCTCTTATGAGACAACGGAAGCGATCGTCGATCAAATTCCCTGTTGGCTCACATATACGACAGAAGAAACGCATGAAATCATTAATGATAACCTAGGTTTATCAGCAATGTATTCAGGAATGATTAAAGGGACTGGCCCACGGTACTGTCCATCAATTGAAGATAAAGTCGTTCGCTTCCATGATAAGCCGCGTCACCAAATCTTCTTAGAACCTGAAGGACGTGATACAGAAGAGGTTTATGTCCAAGGCTTTTCAACATCACTTCCAGAGTTTGTCCAACATAAAATGTTGCGCTCTATTCCCGGCTTAGAAGAAGCGGAAATTATGCGTTCAGGCTATGCGATTGAGTATGACGCGGTTGTTCCAACCCAACTATGGCCAACTTTAGAAGTTAAAAACATTTCTGGTTTATATACGGCAGGCCAAATTAATGGGACATCTGGTTATGAAGAAGCGGCTGGTCAGGGGTTAATGGCCGGTCTTAACGCAGCTGCCAATGCGTTATCATTAGACACGTTGATTTTAGATCGCTCACAAGCGTATATTGGCGTTTTAATTGATGACTTAGTGACTAAAGGGACGAATGAACCGTATCGTTTACTAACCTCACGTGCAGAATACCGCCTGTTGTTGCGTCATGATAATGCGGATCTGCGTCTTACGAAGCTAGGGCATGATTTAGGGTTAATTAGCGAAGCGCGTTTTAGCGCCTTTGAACAAAAATTAGCGGCGATTGAAACAGAGAAAAAACGTCTAAGTAAAATTGTGCTTAAACCAAATGAAGAACTCAATGCGATTCTTCAAGAGCTTGGTGAAACAGACTTAAAAGAACCGTTAAAAGCATTAGAGTTAATGAAGCGGCCAAAAGTGACGTATGATGTCATCGAGAGAATTCTTGAAGAAGACAACCCGCTTGATATTGATGTTAAAGAACAAGTAGAAATCCAAGTTAAATACGAGGGGTACATTACCAAATCACATCAACAAGTGGATCGCATGAAGAAGATGGAGAACAAGGTGATTCCTGAAGATATTGATTATAGTGCCATCAGCGGTCTAGCAACAGAAGCGCGTCAAAAACTTGAGACAGTTCGTCCATTATCGATGGGACAAGCGTCACGTATTTCTGGTGTTAATCCAGCGGATATTTCGATTTTACTCGTCTATATCGAACAAGGTCAGATCAAGCGTCTGTCTGATGAAAAACGGTAAGTGAAATAACTGCCGTATGGGCAGGAGGAAAGGAACGTTTTATGACTATTACAGAATTTGTTGAACGGTTGCAGGCAGAAGGGATCACCTTGTCTGAACGCCAAATCGAACAATTTAATATTTATTTTAACACGCTCGTTGAATGGAATGAAAAGATTAATTTAACGGCAATTACAGAAGAAACGGAAGTGTATTTAAAACATTTCTATGATTCGATTACTGCTAGTTTTTATGTTGACTTTACCCAAGATTTAACTATTTGTGATGTCGGTGCGGGCGCAGGGTTTCCTAGTATTCCATTAAAAATTTGTTTCCCGCAGTTAAAAATTACGATTGTTGACTCACTTAAAAAGCGAATCACATTCCTTAATCATTTAGCAGCGGCTTTAGAGCTCTCAGATGTCGCGTTTTATCATGACCGAGCAGAATTATTCGGGCGCAATAAACAATTCAGACATCAGTTTGATTTAGTGCTTGCCCGAGCAGTAGCAAAAACGTCTGTTTTAAGTGAGTTATGTTTACCACTCGTAAAAACGGGGGGCCAATTTATTGCGATGAAAGGTCCAAATGCTGAAACAGAACTGAAAGAAGCTAAAAATGCGATTGAGTTACTCGGCGGTGAGTTAGATAGTATTTTCACTTTTGATTTACCAGAAGACCAAGGCGAACGCAATATTGTTAGAATCATTAAACGTCGTCAAACACCGAAGCAATACCCAAGAAAACCAGGAACACCAAACAAATCCCCATTAGCTTAATGGGGATTTTGTCATGACCAGAAAAGATATTCGATATTTTTTCAAGGATTATCGCATATTTTTATTTGATTATATGATAGAATAGTAGAAGTATGGATGGATAAGTAACAGGAATTCAAATAGTAGAGATAGAGAATGTTTCACGTGAAACATTCATTAAAAATAGTAGAATCGGTAAGACGGAAGAAAAGGTGGTGTATATTATGTTACCTCCATTTGGTCGCATATTTGGTATGGGTGAAAAAGAGCAAACAAAGGAAGAACACGTCGACACAATTGAAGAAACGATTGAGGAGACAATTAATCCGGATGAAGTGATGCAACTTCCACTAGCAGAAATTACTCCGAACCGCTATCAACCGCGTTCCATATTCAACGAAGAAAAAATTGCAGAGTTAGCTCAAACGATTCATACCCACGGTATGATTCAACCGATTGTTGTAAGAGAAATCGCTGATCACGAGAAAAAATATGAAATCATCGCAGGTGAGCGCCGTTTTAGAGCGGTTAGCTCTTTAGCATGGGAGACCATTCCAGCGATTATTCGAGAAATGAATGATAAAGAAACAGCATCAGTTGCATTGATTGAAAACTTACAGCGTGAAGAGTTAACCGTGATTGAGGAAGCTTATGCGTATCAACGTTTACTCGACTTGCATCAGCTTACGCAAGAAGCCTTGGCGCAGCGATTAGGGAAGAGTCAATCGACGATTGCGAATAAATTACGGTTACTGAAATTGCCAGAAGCGGTGCATCAAGCCATTACAGATAAACTGATTACCGAGCGTCATGCGCGAGCACTCATTCGTTTAAAAGATGATGAAAAAAAAGTAAAGTTACTAGCAGAAATCATCGAAAAAGGTCTGAATGTGAAACAGACAGAGGAACAGATCAAAAAGCAACTAGAACCGAAAGAAAAAGCTAAAAAACCACGATTTAAAGGCGTTAGTAAAGATGTGCGGATTGCGATGAATACGATTCGTCAATCACTCACAATGGTATCCGATACAGGTGTCAATCTGGAAACAGATGAACAAGATTTAGATGACTACTATCAAATTACAATTAAGATACCAAAGAAACACTAATCTTATTATTATTTCCGCCAAGATAACGGCAACTATGGCTTCATGGTTGTCGTTGTTATTGTTCATCTAGGATGCAATCAGTTTCTATTAAGCTATATAATAGAAGGAGAAATTGGCTATGACTCAATGTCAAAAGTGCCAGCAACAGTGGAAATGGCACCATGTCCTCAAGCGAACAGTTAAACTCACACCAGCTATAATTTGTCCGTATTGTCAACATGAACAGTACTGGCATGAACGGACCGCAAGAATAAATCAGAAGTTATTGGTAATAAGTTTTTCACCAGCTCTGTTAGGTATAGTTGGTTTCATATCAGCTGAAGAGGTATTTTTTACGACTATTGCCCTAGGGATAGTAAGCATCTTGTTAAGTCCGTTCTATTATGAAACATCAGCTACACCGACACGAGCGGCAAAGTCATGGCTCAACAAATAATAGAAATATAAACACAAACAGACTTCCTGATATACTCGGAAGTCTGTTTGTGTGCGTGAAAACTATAATTTCTCCTTTGGCAAACAGTAAAAAGAGCAAAAAACAAGGAGGAAAATCAAAAAATAGGCCAGTGACTGTCAATTTTTATAAAAATTTCGGTTAAATGTGTTTGAATCTGTTTTTTTGCGCTGTATAATTTTTAAAATAGTGATAGAATAGAAAGGAAGTTCTAAAATTAGAGGTGAGTGTTACCATGGGAAAAGTAATCGCCGTAGCCAATCAAAAAGGCGGCGTAGGGAAAACTACATCATCAGTGAATCTAAGCGCATGTTTAGCTTATTTTGGCCACAAGACACTCCTTGTCGATATTGACCCACAAGGTAACGCTACAAGTGGGTTAGGTGTAAATAAAGCAGACGTCGACCAATGCATTTACGATGTGCTTGTCGAAGACTTAGACGCAAAAGATGTTGTGATACCTACAAATGTAGAAAACTTAGATGTTGTGCCTGCCACAATTCAACTTGCAGGGGCTGAAATTGAACTCGTACCAACGATCTCACGAGAAGCAAGACTAAAAAAAGCGTTAGCTTCTTCCGTTCCTCACTATGACTATATTATTATTGATTGCCCACCGTCGCTCGGTCTGTTGACGCTAAACGCCTTAACAGCATCAGATAGTGTGATTATCCCTGTTCAGTGTGAATATTATGCACTTGAGGGACTCAGTCAATTATTAAACACGGTCCGATTAGTGCAAAAGCATTTAAATAAATCACTTGAAATTGAAGGCGTGCTCCTTACCATGCTTGATGCTCGGACGAATTTGGGGTTACAAGTCATTGAGGAAGTAAAGAAGTATTTCCAGGACAGAGTCTATCAAACCATCATTCCACGGAATGTTCGGTTAGGAGAAGCACCTAGTCATGGCCAGCCGATTATTACATATGATCCAAAGTCACGTGGTGCTGAGGTTTATCTTGAATTAGCGAAGGAAGTGATGTCAAATGGCTAGAGGTCTAGGTAAAGGCATTAATGCGTTCTTTCCAGAATTAAATGAGAATGAAACAGTAAAAGAAGGGCAAGTTGTTGAAGTTGAACTAACAAAGTGCCGTCCCAACCCTTATCAACCGCGTAAAACGTTTCAAGTTGAAGCAATCGAAGAACTGAAGCAATCGATTTTAACTTATGGCATCATTCAGCCATTGTTAGTGAGAGAGGCCGTTAAAGGCTTTGAAATCATTGCCGGTGAACGCCGTTACCGAGCAGCTAAAGAGGCTGGACTTGAGACAGTACCTGTCATCATTAAAGATATGGATGACCAGCGAATGATGGAACTGGCGTTGTTAGAGAATTTACAACGTGAAAACTTAACGCCAATTGAAGAAGCGCAAGCGTATGTAAACTTAATGAAGTCATATAGCTTAACTCAAGAAGATTTAGCTCAAAAACTAGGGAAAAGTCGTCCTCATATTGCGAACTTGGTCCGTTTGTTGCAATTACCAGCACAAGTGACAGCAATGATTAATAATGGTGAGTTATCTATGGGACATGGTCGGGCTTTACTTGGACTGAAAGACAAAGAAGCCTTGGATAACATCGTTAAAAAGATTACTACTGAAAAACTCAATGTTCGTCAGGTGGAGCAGTTGATTCAGTCACTTAATGAAGTGAAGGAAACAAAGAAAAAAACAAAGCCTAAAAAAGATATTTTTGTTGCCGAGCAAGAACGACTATTGCGACAACGCTTCGGAACAAGCGTTAAGATCAATCAAGGTAAGAAAAAAGGCAAGATTGAAATTGAATACTATAACAATAAAGATTTAGAACGGATCATTGAATTATTAAATGATTAATGAATAATGTCTGGCTTTCCCATTCAGGGTGGCGAGGCATTTTCTTTACGATTGTTTCACGTGGAACAACAGAAAAAAAGCTAACAATCAACAGATTAGCTAATGTTTCACGTGAAACATTAGCATAGGAAAGCAGGTGGCTCATGGCTTTAACAGGGACAATTGTCAATGGAATGATGATTATTATTGGTACCGTAATTGGTTTGTTTCTACAAAACATTGATGAAAAATATAAAGAAACAGCACTAAATGCCGTAGGTTTAGCTGTCATTCTTATTGGTTTTCAGATGGCCTTTGAGGTCAATCAGATAATCATTGTGATTCTCAGTTTAATGTTTGGTGGTATTTTAGGTGAAGTATTTAAGTTAGAAGACCGACTCAATCAATTTGGTGATCGTGTTGGACAGCTTATTAGTAAAAAATCTGTTGATCAACGGATATCACAAGGATTTATTACTGCAAGTTTAATCTTTGTGATTGGGGCGATGGGCATTGTCGGAGCACTTGATAGTGGTCTTAGATATGATCACAGTATTTTATATACGAAATCAATTCTTGATGGCTTTACCTCAATGATTTTAACAACAACACTAGGAATTGGGGTTGGTTTATCGGTATTTCCGGTCGTCATCTATCAAGGAGCAATCGCCTTACTGGCTGTTGTTATTTACCGTTACGTGCCAGAAGCGTTTTTAGATTTATGGATTGTCGATATGACAGCGACAGGTGGGTTAATGATAGCAGCGATTGGGTTTAATATGTTGGGGATGACCAAGATTCGAATTGCGAACTTAATCCCTGCACTTCTTATTGTTACTGTTCTGCTTGTTGGCTATCAATTCATTAGTTAATTAAATAATATAACTAGCCTAAACAACCCGTCTAATGGTAGAATGGTAAAAGTGAAAAGGAGGCGTTGTAGTGAGTAAACCAACATATCATTTACATGACATTGTCGAAATGAAAAAGCCACATCCATGCGGAGAAAACCGCTGGGAAATCATTCGTTTAGGGATGGATATTCGAATTAAGTGTACGGGTTGTGATCACAGCGTCATGATTCCACGAAAAAAGTTCGAATCAAAGCTAAAGAAAGTATTGATTGCTCACGTACCAGAAGAAACAGCAGACTAAATGTTTCACGTGAAACATTTGAGAATGTAACAATGAAACTTCAGCATAAAGCATCAAATTCAAACAATTCAATCCTGTTTTTAAAAAACAGACAAAATAGGCCCTATATTTCAGCTGAAAAGTGAAATGAAATGACGATATAGACCGTTAAAACGCAAGTTTTATTGATTACACTAACTTGCGTTTTAATCATGCCCTCACTATAATGAGGGCAGTAACGTTACTTGTAGTGGCAAACCCTTAAGGAGTGGAAAAGAAATATGGCATTAACAGCAGGTATTGTCGGTTTACCTAACGTGGGTAAATCAACATTATTTAACGCAATTACACAAGCAGGTGCAGAATCAGCAAACTATCCTTTCTGTACCATCGATCCCAACGTTGGGATTGTAGAAGTACCCGATGAACGTTTAAACAAATTAACAGAACTCGTCAAACCGAAAAAAACAGTCCCAACAGCCTTTGAATTCACAGATATTGCTGGAATTGTAAAAGGAGCGAGTAAAGGGGAAGGGCTAGGTAACCAGTTCCTTTCACATATTCGTCAAGTTGACGCTATTTGTCACGTTGTACGTTGTTTTGAAGATGAAAACATTACCCACGTATCGGGTACCGTTGATCCGATCTCAGATATTGAGACAATTAACCTCGAATTAATCCTTGCGGATTTAGAAACGGTGACAAAACGTTTCCAACGCGTTGAAAAATTAGCTCGTCAAAAAGATAAGGATGCCTTAATTGAATTTGATATTCTGACTAAGCTAAAAGACGCATTTGAAGACGAAAAACCTGCCCGTTCAGTAGAATTTACTGAAGAGCAACTAAAAACCGTTAAAGGCCTTCATTTATTAACGCAAAAGCCGATCCTCTATGTGGCTAACGTAGGTGAAGATGAATTACTTGAAGCGGATGAGAATCCGTATGTGAAAAAAGTAAAAGCATTTGCGGCAACAGATGCTGCTGAAGTTATTATTATTAGTGCAAAAGTAGAATCAGAAATCGCCGAATTAGACGGCGAGGAAAAAGAGATGTTCCTTGAAGAATTAGGTATTCCAGAGTCTGGTTTAGACCAATTGATTAAAGCGACCTATTCATTACTTGGTTTAGCTACTTATTTCACCGCCGGTGAACAAGAAGTGCGCGCCTGGACGTTTGTGAAGGGCATTAAAGCCCCACAAGCAGCAGGTATTATCCATACGGACTTTGAACGCGGCTTTATTCGCGCCGAAACGGTGTCGTACGATGATCTTGTCGATGCTGGGTCAATGGGCGTAGCAAAAGAACGTGGGAAAGTACGTTTGGAAGGTAAAGAATATATCGTGAAAGATGGCGACGTTATTCATTTCCGATTTAACGTATAATAGAATAATCGGGAGAAGTTTCACGAATCCCTTGAAACTTTAAAGGTTATTTGGTATAATATTTGATTGTGAGTAATGAAAAATTATTACTCCTTGCTCTTTAGCAAACTAAAGAGCCGTTAAGACCAAAAGGAGGTGTATACGGATGAGAAAATATGAAATCATGTACATCATCCGCCCAAACATTGAGGACGAAGCTAAAAAAGCTGTAGTTGAGCGTTTCAACACAATCCTTGCTGATAATGGAGCGGAAGATGTTAAAGCTGAAGAAATGGGCAAGAAGCGTCTTGCTTATGAAATCAACGATTTCCGTGATGGCTACTACGTACTTGTAAATTATACAGGTGAAGAAGCAGCTACAAAAGAATTTGATCGTCTAGCTAAGTTCTCTGACGATATTATTCGTCACATGGCTATTCGCTTAGAAGACTAATAAGGAGGGGTTCTCATGTTAAATCGTGTCGTACTTGTCGGCAGATTAACGAAGGATCCAGACTTACGCTATACTGCAAGTGGAGTAGCAGTTGCTAATTTCACTATTGCTGTAAATAGACCTTTTTCCAATCAACAAGGCGAGCGTGAAGCAGATTTTATTAACTGTGTTATTTGGAGAAAACCAGCTGAAAATTTAGCAAACTACATGGGTAAGGGTTCTCTTGTCGGTGTAGATGGTCGTATCCAAACACGTTCATATGACAACCAAGACGGAAAACGCGTATATGTTACAGAAGTTGTGGCTGATTCTGTACAGTTTTTAGAATCTAAAAATTCTAAAGGCGGTCAATCACAAGGTGGCGGACAAGGGTCTGGAGGTTATCAAAACAATCAGTACCAGAACCAGAATCAACAGCAAGCGCCAAATTATAATCAAAACAGTCAACCAACAGGTTCTCCTAACGATAATATGGAACCTATTGATATATCAGACGATGATTTACCATTCTAAATAAGTAAAGGGGGATTTCACATGGCACCTCGTCGCGGTGGACGTTCAAAACGTCGTAAGGTTTGTTATTTCACAGCAAACGGAATTACACACATCGATTACAAAGATGTTGAATTACTAAAGCGTTTCGTATCAGAGCGTGGTAAGATTCTTCCACGTCGTGTTACAGGCACTTCAGCTAAATATCAACGTAAATTGACAGCAGCTATCAAGCGCGCACGTCAAATGGCTTTATTACCATACGTTGCAGAATAATTACCAACAATAAAACCTATGTTTTCTACTCTCACTTACATAAGTGGGATAGAATCATAGGTTTTTTGGTTCTTTGTCAATAGTGTTGGTGAGAAGTTTTAACCAATAATTTTAAGCTTATATTTCACATGTTTCGGCTTTTTTATACTGCTGAAACATGTGTTTTATTTTGTGTTTTTTTATTCTTTGGTTCAACTGGTTTGTACACAAAATGTAAAAGAATTCGATTCTTATAATTTTTGAAATTACGATAGCCGTATGCGACGCGATTCAAGACTTTGATTTTATTATTAATACCTTCAATATAATCGTTATCGTACGCAAAATTAAAGGGATTATTTGTATTTTATGAATAATATGTTAATATATAGATATAGTTTTTGTTATGAGATATTTTATAAAATAGTTATTCTTAAAACTCAACCAAGAAGTGCTTAAGAATCAATTAATTTATAGAGGAAGGAAGATGAAAATGAAAAAATTGTATTTAATCATTGTTTTAATCTTTGTTCTTTCTGGTTGCTCGAACTCTGGCAAAGGTGCAAATATACCTTCTGAAGCTCTTAAGGATTATAGTAACTCTACTGAAGAAATACTCTATTACTTAGAGGAAGAAGGTGTTGTCATATTTAAAATCGACGACCAACTTGTGATTGGTAGTTTAACAAAGGATTCAACATATAAGTATAACGGTAATGGAGAAAATTCTATCATACCAGAGATAAAGACAGCGACTGGCACTGAGCCATTGGACTTTATTTATGGCGATCAATATGTGCACCCAGATTCAAATAAGCGATTTATATGGGGACTCGTTAACATCAAGGATGTTTCTGAAGTGGCCATTCAATATTATACGAAAGATGATAAGCTTATTTACTCACAAACAGCCAAAGTTAATAACAATGTTTTTCTAATTGAATTTTATGGTGACTATAATTTGGCGGATCGTATTGTTTTAATGTTAAAAGATTCAAACAACCAACTCATAAAAAAATATGAGTATTGATTTAAGGGATTAGAGTAGCTATTGAATTATATTGTAAGGGTCCATTTGAAAACATTTAAGATGACTTAATCAAAGAGAGGAGAGAATATGACGACATACTATTTTGATATGCCTGCACTTACGAATTCAATGAAGAGCGTTCCTGTAAAAGTAAATGGTGTTAATGTCTTTGTCCTTGAAAAGTTTTTTATAAACACTTGGCAAAAAATTTTAACCGGTATCATGCCAGGGTTCATCACCAATATACAGGTGCGTCGTAAAGAAGAGGTGATTGCAAAGACAATTGATACAGTAAAGATTTTTGGTCGTCCTCGGTGGACATTATTTGATTTGAAAAAGCAGTCAACCTATCTCTTAAAAGACCAAAGTATGGTGAAATCTCATCCACGAGCGAGTGTTTCAAGCGATGGATTGGAATATAAAATTGAGAAAGACTTTGGCAGTAAAAAAACAAAGGTATGGTTAAATGATGAAGTCATCATTATAATGTCGTATGATAAAGCATTACCGCCTCGCAGTTACCGGATTGATTTTTTCGTAGATCATTTAAATGAAGCCCTGTTTATCTGTTTGTTATACACGTATGATTTAGGGGTTTGACGATTAAAATGGCGCGTCAATGCTTAGTATGCAGAAATCTCATCATATGAGAGATTGTTTAATTAAGTTACGAATACATAATGAGACAACAAAAACCGGTACAGATCTGTACCGGTTTTTGTATGCATGATGTTATGTTATTAATGACTTGCTACAAGTTCTTTCTGTTTGCGATAGATAATCCGTAACCGCGTTAAAAAGCCAATCGCTGCACCGGTTAAGCCAATCGAAATCCCAATCCATAAACCAAACGGTCCTAAGTCTGTAAACCGGGCCAGTGAGTAGCCAATCGGAATGCCGAGTAACCAGTAAGACACAAAGGCGATGAAAAACGGTACTTTTACATCTTTATAACCGCGTAAAACGCCTTGTAAACCAGCTTGCGCTCCGTCAGAGAGCTGATAAAGAATCGCAATTAGGAAAAGATTACCGGCATAACGAATCACTTCAGGATCAGTCGAGTACCAGCTGGCAATCCATTCACGGTTAAAAAACATAAAGATGGCCGCAAGGCCAAGAACGCCAATACCACTTAATACCCCGAGAAAACCGTATTGTTTCGCGTTATCTAATCGTTCACCACCAACAGAGAAACCAACGACAATCGTTAAGGCCATTGATAAACTCAAAGGGATCATAAAGATCAGCGTTGTAAAACTGATGACGACTTGATTTGCGGCAATGATCACGGTTGAGAACATCGCCCCAATGAGTAGGGTCACAACCGAAAAGATACTCGCTTCAAAGAAGATGGATAAGCCAATCGGCACCCCAATTTTTAATTGTTCTTTAAAAGAGGAAAGGGAAGGCTTGACCCAATCAACAAAAATTCGGAACCGTCTAATCATATCAATCTTAAACAGCATAAAGATACTTGCTATAAGGATCACCCAAAAAGTTAACCCTGTCGCATAACCAGCCCCAATACCACCGAGGGCAGGCAGACCAAACTTACCGAAGATTAAACTATAGTTAAAGAAAATATTAAAAGGAACGGCAAGAATAGTGATAAACATTGAAATTCGGGTGAGACCTTGTCCATCATAAAAGTTTCTTAAAACATTTGAAACAAACAGTGGAATAACCCCAAAGGCCAACCCACCTAAGTAGTTTTTCGCAATGTGTTGGACACCAGGTTCTAAATCCATAATGTTTAGAATCGGTGAGACAAGGAAGAAACCCGCGATAATAATCGTGACCGCAATCATAAAGGCTAAATAAATCGCCTGCATGACTGTGTTGTGAATTTTATGTTCTTCATTTCGCCCTAAATGATGAGCAATGATGGGTGTGACGGCTAAGGTAACCCCGTTCATCCCGGTGAATACAGGTGACCAAACACTGGCACCAATTGCCACACCAGCTAAGTCAGTCGTGCCGACTCGCCCAGCCATGACGGTATCAACTAAGTTCATCATTGAAAGGCTGATTTGTGTCACCATAATTGGCCACATAATTCTTAAAAATAATTGAAACTTTTCTTTCACTGTTTCTGCATGATACATATAATACCCCCAAAAAACACATACATCTCTTTATCTCTTTTAGTGTTTTGAATGTGTAGATTAACCGAGGTCGGTTAACCCATAAGAAAATCCCTCACAGGCGTGAGGGAAAAGTCTGTCCGTTTAGATTATCCTATCAAAGAACCTCGGAAATGACAATCTTTAAGCTATAGGCGCTTAATAATCGGTAACACGTCTTTTAAACGTTTGACTTCATAAGTCGGTTGAATCTCGGTTGCTGTTTGGTTATGGTGGTTAATCCAAATGTTTTTCATGCCTAACCGATTGGAACCTAAAATATCCGTATTTAAATTATCACCAATCATGATCGCATCTTCTTTATCTGTGTTCGCTTGCGTAAGGGCGTGTTCAAAAATCGCTGGGTCCGGCTTACCGCGACCAAACTCTCCAGAAATAACAATATGATCAAAGCGTTCGGCAATCTCCGGTGTGATTTTTAATTTCGTACGTTGTAATGACGACGCACCATTCGTTAAAAGAAGCAGGGTGTAGTCATCCTTTAATGCATCAAGCACCGCGTAAGTTTCTTCATAAGTGAAGGGGTGTTGTTTACGCTCAAAGATGAATTTTTCACGCAATTCAATCGCAAGTGTCTCATTATCAATCCCAATGGCCAGTAAACCTTCCTTCCAGGCGTTTAATTGATAACCTGGTATTGTTTCTTTCATACTTTGAAACGCCTCGCCAGGGTCATCAAATGTGCCCCATAGCCCTTCGAATGGATTAATCCCAATCATTTGAGTATGTTCATACGTTGGGTAGGTTTGATAAAGGCGATGGGCTGCCGTTCTTACTGCTTCTTCTAACGCTTTACTATCGATACCTTCTACTGATTCGCATGTCTTATCAAAGGCTGTCTGAATACTTTTTTTATCCCAAAGTAATGTGTCATCTAAATCAAAACAAATGGTCTTTAACATGATTTATCCCCCGTTTCCAGTCGCTATTGTCTTTTTGTTTATTATAACAAGGAACAATTAAAACGACAGCGTTTTTTCGAAAAAGTTTGACAATAAGCCATAAATTCCTTTGATTTGTGCTTTGAACATGGAATCGTTATAATTATTTAAGCATGAAACGACGCGTTTAATTAGAGGAATCACTCAATCACCTGTTTTAACGAGCGGTTATTTGCTATACTTAAATAGCTGGACTTACTCATAAATCAGTGAGTTTTCCGGATAAAAGAACGGTCGTAAATCTATGAATATATTGAGGTGTATGTATGAAAGAACAACACAATCAATGGATCAAGGACTTGGTCATCTATGGGGCGTTATTTATTGTTTTACTTGTCGTCGCATCGATCTTACCAGCAGCTACCTTATTCATTGTCGTATTAATGCCTGTACCACTTACAATTTTCACGTACAAGTATGGTTATAAGCGCGGATTATTGATGAGCGGCATTGTTTTAGTGAGCACTTTGCTGTTTGCTTTTACGTTATTTTTAATTTCCTTACCATTAGCTGGTCTGTCGATTATTGTCGGACTATTTGTAGGAGAAGCAATGCGTAAACAGAAACATCCTTATGAAATGCTAGCGCAAGGCACGCTCGGTTATATGGTTGGTTTTATTATTCTTGTCTTTATGATTGAGAATGTGATGGGTGTTAGTTTGATGACAGAATATCGGGTCATTATTCAAGAATCACTCATGCAGTCAGAACAATTGATTCAGGGGACGGGGATTGAAGTAACCGAGGAGATGCTAAACACGATAGAGCAACAGATGTTAATTGTCTTAGATCTCTTACCTGCGATCTTACTGATTGGCTCATTTATTTTTGCGCTCATCTTACAGTGGCTTAGTTACAAACTGGTGAATAATATTCATCAAGAAGCAAACTTCCGCTTCCCACCGTTTTATCGTTTGCAACTACCAAAAGCAACAATTTGGTTGTTTTTAGTCGTGATGGTGATTAACTTGATTGAATTTGGTCCAGACGCACTCATGACAATTATATTAATGAATGTCTTATTAGTCTTTGGGTTATTATTCTCGATTCAAGGATTATCCTTTATGTTCTATTACTTACAGTATAAGAAACAGTCAAAAGTATTGGGGATTGTCCTTTTCGTCATTAGCTTAGTGATTTTACCCGTAGGTCTGTACGTCACCCGAATCTTAGGTATAATTGATATAGGCTTTATGTTACGAAAACGATTAAAATAATGCTACCATCCTCAGATTAGTAGGAGTTGAAGACGATGCAAAAATGGTGGAGGAAACCAGAACTAAAAAAGCACATCATTATTAATTATGTGCTATCCTTTTTACTTTTAGGGTTTACATGGTTTATCGCATGGCCACTTGGTTTACTGATGACCATTCTTTTAGGTCTTGCGCTTTACTATACCATTAAGCAAGAACATCAAATTACAGAAGAACAAGAAGAGTATATCTCCACCCTCTCACACCGGGTGAAGAAAGTCGGCGAAGAAGCTCTCCTTGAGATGCCGATTGGTATTGTGCTCTATAGTGAGAACTACCAAATTGAATGGGTCAATCGCTTTATGAATGGCTTTAGTGACAGTGATACCCTTGTCGGGGAATCGCTTGATGTGTTCGACCAACAATTACTACAAGCTATTAAAGAAGAAAAAGACCATATTACGATTGATGTCGAAGACAAAAGCTTTCTCGTCTCAATCAGAAAAGAAGAACGGTTACTGTATTTCTCAGATCGAACAAAACAAATTGATATTCAAACGCGTTATTCCAATGAGAAAACGGTGTTAGGGATTATCTTTTTAGATAACTATGAGGAAATCACTTCAGGTATGGATGATACCGCAAAAAGTCATGTCAACTCTGACGTGACGTCCTTGCTTAACGCATGGTCATCTCGTTATGGTATTTATTTAAAACGCATTTCACAAGAACGCTTCTTAGCGATTTTCAATAAAGAAATCCTTCATGAACTCGAACAGACGAAGTTTGATGTTTTAGATGAAGTGCGTGAACTGATCTCCGATAATAAAAATGTCCCGCTCACGTTAAGCTTTGGTGTCGGGTACGGGGAACTTTCACTGCCGCAGCTTGGCGAGTTAGCTCAGTCAAGTTTAGATCTTGCCTTAGGACGAGGTGGGGATCAAGTGGTCTTAAAAGATCATGAAGGAAAGGTCCGTTTCTTCGGCGGGAAGACAAACCCAATGGAAAAACGTACCCGCGTTAGAGCCCGGGTCATCTCACATGCCTTACAAGACTTAGTCATTCAAAGTGAACAAGTCATGATTATGGGACATAAGAATCCCGATATGGATTCGATCGGTTCATCGATTGGAGTCTTAAAAATGGCCCTCAGTAATGATGTTGAAGCGTATGTAGTGATTGATGAAGCAGAGTTCGATTCAGGTGTTGATCGTTTGATGAGTGAAGTAGAGGCAACGTCGCTTGGTGAGTACTTTATTACACGTGAAGAAGCGTTAGAAATGGTCACCAAACAAACGTTACTCGTTGTCGTTGATACCCATAAACCGGCGCTTGTTCAAGAGGAAAAACTGCTCAATAAGACAGAACATGTCGTTGTGATTGACCACCATCGCCGCGGTGAAGACTTTATCGATCAACCAATCTTAGTCTATATGGAGCCGTATGCTTCTTCAGCAGCTGAATTAATCACAGAGTTACTAGAATATCAGCCGAAGCGTTTAAGACTGACAAGTTTAGAAGCAACCGCGCTACTGGCGGGGATTATTGTCGATACGAAGAGCTTTACGCTTAGAACAGGGTCAAGAACCTTTGATGCTGCTTCGTACTTACGCTCTAAAGGTGCAGATACAATCTTAGTCCAACGCTTCTTAGAAGAAGATTTAGATATTTATATTAAACGTGCCCACATCATTGAACAAGCAATGATCCATCATGGCCAGATTGCGATTGCCCGCGCACGAAAAGGTGAAAGCTTTGGTCCCGTCGTGATTGCTCAAGCAGCGGATACGCTGCTGACAATGAGCGGGATAGAAGCGGCATTTGTTCTATCAGAGAGAAGTGATGGAAGAATTGGGATTAGTGCCCGGTCATTAGGTGATGTGAATGTTCAACGGGTGATGGAACAGATGGAAGGTGGCGGCCACTTAACGAACGCAGCTACCCAACTCGCAGATACGTCAATCGATGAAGCGTACGCTCAGCTGCTTGGCATATTAGATGAATTATTTGAAGGAGGAAATGACGAATGAAGGTTATATTTACACAAGACGTAAAAGGTAAAGGTAAAAAAGGTGAAGTGAAAAATGTATCAGAGGGTTACGCGCGGAACTACTTACTGAAAAATAATATAGCGATTGAAGCAACGGCGGGTAACTTAAAAGGATTAGAAGCACAAAAAAATAAAGAGAAACAAAAAGAACAAGAAGAAGTAAAAGAAGCAGAAAAATTGAGAGACACGTTAAAGAAACTAGAAGTGACGTTGAAAACAAAAGCGGGTGAGGGCGGACGTTTATTCGGCTCTATTACAAGTAAACAAATCGCAGAAGAACTACAAAAAACACATAAGATTAAAATTGATAAGCGTAAAATTGAACTGGATCAACCAATTCGTTCTCTTGGTTATACCAACGTCCCAGTGAAACTTCATAACGATGTGACAGGTGAAATTAAAGTACATGTACTAGAACAATAACGATGTAAAAAAGAGGGGGAGCTATTCCTCTCTTTATTTTTACCTGAGTAAGATGAGGGTAAAAACAGATCAAGGGAGTGAACGCGATGAGTGAAGAATATGTAGATACGAGAACCCCGCCCCATAGTATTGAAGCCGAACAAGCCGTCATTGGTGCTATCTTTCTTGAGCCAGAGGCGATGTCTACAGCCTCGGAATTTCTTATTCCACAAGACTTTTATCGTCCCAGTCATCAACGCATTTTTCAAGTAATGATGCAGCTGAGTGACCGTGGTGAACCGATTGATTTACTGACGGTGACCAATGCATTAAACAGTAGTAAATTACTCGAAGAAGTTGGTGGTGTCAGTTATTTAACCGAACTGGCCGATGCCGTCCCAACGGCTGCAAATATTAGTTATTACACAAAGATTGTCGAAGAAAAGTCTGTATTACGCCGGTTGATTAGAACGGCAACGGATATTGTGACCGAAAGCTTTAACCGTGAAGATGAGATTGAAGATGTTTTAAGTGAAGCGGAAAAAAATATTCTTGATGTCAGTAACCGTCAAAATGCCAATGCGTTTAAAAATATTAAAGACGTCCTAATCGATGTCTATGATAATATTGAACAGCTGCACCAAAACACGGGTGATGTGACCGGGATTCCAACCGGATTTAAAGATTTAGATCACATCACCTCAGGCTTCCAGCGTAATGACCTTATTATCGTGGCTGCTCGTCCATCAGTTGGTAAGACAGCCTTTGCTTTAAATGTGGCCCAGAACGTGGCGATTAAAACGGATGAAAATGTCGCTATCTTTAGTTTAGAGATGGGGGCCGACCAGCTTGTTAGTCGTATGTTGTGCGCTGAAGGTAATATCGATGCCCAGCGGCTTAGAACCGGTAACTTAGAAGCTGAAGACTGGACAAAACTCACGATGGCAATGGGGAGTTTATCGAATGCCGGGATCTTTATTGATGACTCACCAGGTATACGCGTGAATGAAATCCGCTCCAAGTGTCGACGACTCAAGCAAGAGCATGGCCTCGGTATGATTTTAATTGACTACTTACAGCTCATCCAAGGTAGTGGTGCTAATGCCAAAGAAAACCGTCAACAAGAAGTATCGGAAATCTCTCGGTCTTTAAAAGGTTTAGCTCGTGAATTAGAAATTCCTGTCATTGCTTTATCTCAATTATCACGTGGGGTAGAACAACGACAAGATAAACGTCCGATGATGTCCGATTTACGTGAATCAGGTTCAATTGAGCAGGATGCGGATATTGTTGGTTTCTTATACCGTGATGATTATTACGATAAAGAATCAGAAAAACAAAACATCATTGAAATTATTATCTCTAAGCAACGTAACGGTCCAGTAGGGACGGTTGAACTCGCTTTTGTGAAGGAGTATAACAAGTTCGTTGATTTAGATCATAAATATTCAGCACAAGATATTCCGTCTGCTTGAGTCAAGCCCGGCCCTCTCTATTAAGAGAGGGCCGGGCTCTTTTTGTAGTATAGGAAAGTATAAAATTTTCGTTGATATACCAAGGGTTGGAACGTTATGAAGAGTTGAAATTTATTGAGGAAAAGGGTTAAGATAATAGT
>NZ_FOXC01000078.1 GCF_900115605.1 Halolactibacillus halophilus | reverse complement strand
GTAAGCGCCAATAGAACGAGTATATACCTTACGTGCCATCCTCCATTTACAATAAAGTTAACTTTATTGAAATGGAGGATAATTTTATGACCAATAAACAAGATATTGTACCCGTCACTTTAAAGAGTGAATCGCAGAACCAAATGAACAATAAAAAAACACAGACGAAATCAACCGTTGCTTTTCAAGTAACGACAGAATCAACCACTTATCGTGTATATAATGGTATTGATAAATACATTTTGTATACCCTATTAAAGGGGTTGAGTGAATGATTGTTGATTACACGAAGGTTGATCATATTTACATCGTCTGCGGAAAAACTGACATGCGTAAATCAATTGATGGCCTTGCGGCCATTGTACAAGGTCAGTTTAATCTCAATGTATTTGATAACTGTATCTTTCTTTTCTGCGGAGGTAGTCGTAATAAATACAAAGCGCTATTCTGGGATGGTGATGGATTTATGTTATTATACAAACGCATTGAAGGTGGTAAAATTCAATGGCCACGATCGAACCGAGAGGTTCGTAATATTAGTCAACGCGAGTTGAGATGGTTACTAGAAGGTCTACAGATAGACCAACCAAAAGCCATACAAAACGTTGCGCCAGCGGCTTTTTATTAGAGTAAAACAAGGATGAATTTTTGTCCTTATTTTACTCTTTTTTCTTTATTGTTTAGCTTGCTTATGGTATAATGGTAGAGTAAATAAATAATGAAAAGAGGTGATCAAGATAACAAAGTTAGAGGCAGAGTTAACCGGTAAAGTAGATAAACTGATGATGGAGAATGAATCACTAAAAGCACAAGTGGATTTATTATTGAACAAAATATATGGTCGTTCAAGAGAAAAAGGATCTTATTTAGATGAGAACCAACTCGCTTTATTTAACGATGAAGATTTAAATATCTTTAACGAACCTGAAATAGCTAGCGATCCTAATAGTGAAGAACCAGAGATGGTTGAGGTTATCAAAAAGAAGAGAAAATCAAAACATGATAATATCAATAATACCGTTCCAATCAAAGAAGTGGAATGCTTTCTTGAAGGTGAGGACTGTCAATGCGAATGGTGCAACAGTGAGCTTCGTCCTATCGGACGAGAAGAAGTCAGACGGGAAATAGAATACATACCAGCAACACTTCAAGTGAAAGTATATATTCGCCACGCCTATGAATGTCCAACGTGCAAAGCAGATGGAGAAGATGTCATAGTCAAATCAAAGACGCCTAAACCTGTTATTCCAAAAAGCATTGCCTCACCTAGCGCTGTTGCTTGGTTGCTTCATCAAAAATATGAACAATATATGCCATTCAACCGTCAGAAATCAGAATGGAAACGCGCGGGTATCGAATTAAGTCGAACGACGATGGCAAATTGGGCCATTAAGGTTTCCAAGGATTATTTAGCGCCATTGTATGAATCGCTCCGTAAGGAGCTACTTAAAAATCATATCTTATTCGCTGACGAAACGACGGTGCAGGTATTAAAAGAGAAAGATCGAAAGCCAACATCTAAATCTTATATGTGGCTCTATCGAACAAGAGATTATATCGATCGTGAAATTGTCTTATATGATTATCAAGCCACTCGCGGATCGATCCATCCTAAAACTTTCTTGGCCGATTTTAAAGGTTTTCTTCATAGCGATGGGTATGATGCTTATAATGACCTACCTAACATTACTCGTGTTGGGTGCTTAGCACACTTACGACGGAAATTTCATGAAGCCATCCCAAAAGGAGACGCTCCGGTTACAGCATCTAAGGCTAAAGAAGGTCGTAACTATTGTGATAAGTTATTTAATTTAGAGAAAAAATGGCACAGTCTTTCCACCGAAGAACGCTATAAGAAAAGACAAACAAAGTTACGCCCTGTCTTCGAAGCATTTTTCACGTGGATAGAAGGCGTACATGTACTGCCATCCTCTTTATTAGGTAAAGCCATTACGTACGCTAAAAATCAGAAAGAGTATCTGATGAATGTTCTATTAGATGGCGACTTACATCTATCTAATAATTTAGCGGAACGCAGTATACGCCCTCTCGTTATGGGAAGGAAAGCTTGGTACTTTTCAACGAGCACCGACGGTGCTCTATCAAGTGCCATCACCTATAGCATTATACAGACAGCTAAAGCTAATGGTCTTGATGCCTTCAAGTACCTGACATATCTATTTGAACAAATGCCTAATACGGAAAACTTCACGGATGAATCAGTTATGGAAACTTTTTATCCTTGGAATCCTGATGTTCAGGCGAAATGTCAATAGCCTTTACTACACTTAACATTGTAGCAAAGGCTATTTGTCGTGCCGACCTACCTTATGGATTGGCGCTTAC
>NZ_FOXC01000025.1 GCF_900115605.1 Halolactibacillus halophilus | reverse complement strand
TTATATAAGCGATTTGAAAAAATGGCCTTCATGCCCATGATACACACCCTCTCTTTTTTTGTGACGGTCATTGTTAGCGATTTAATTATACCATGCGGAATATATGTTTGTCACTTCAAAAATATTCAAAACAAACGATTCATCACCCACCTAGTGCTGACGCACTTGAGGAAGGTGTCTTCTCGCCTTAATGCGATAAATGAGATAAGTTAGAATAACATTGACAGGGTACTTACGTACTTTTTCTTTATACTAGAATTCTTCTAGAATAGTTTAAAGTCCTTCTGTATGAAAATTTTGAATTAATGTTCTAAGCATGGTATTATTATTTATGAGAGGTGCTTCATTCCGTAAATGTTAGCTTAGTGCTTACATTTTACAAGAGGGATTTCTTTTTTGTATGTGTTTAATTTGGAAGTATTCAGCTAAAAAACGTACGTGTATACATTCCAATTATTAAATATTGACATTAATATAAAATAGTGTTATTTTTGTTATGTCATGGATTTTTTGTAAACCCTTCCATTGTAGTTCCAGAGTTACTCTATAAAATTAGAATTATATTTAAGCGCTCATCCACAGTGTAGCCACTCAACCTCGTGGGATTGTTTCTAAGTTCTCAGGGATGCGGGTCCCCCCCGCCGCCCCTGAGAACTTATCATTATACCAATCCGTAAGCGAATGGTACTAGAAGAACCATTATCTCGACCATCCGCCTGTTGTTCAAAGACACCGTTACGATAATTACCCGAGTTGATGCTTTTTACCTCATAATATTCGTAATCAAGAAAGTATGTTAGTTTATTTTGAGAAAAAGGATTGTTCACACAAAAGATTGTACACTATTGAATTTAACGTGTAACTGTTGTAGCTGCTAAGCACTATTAGATTCATACATCTAATTAGACGACAGGTCAACGCTATTCGGCTTGTGAGGTTGTATTTTCAACTTTATGAGGGTAAGCATGTTTTAAAAGTAGTTTAGCTACAATGAGATTAAGTCTTTTATTATTTACAACTTGCTTCCATATACTTCTTCTTTATACAAGGAGAACCCGGAGTAACAGTACTATTATGAAATCGTTAAAAAGAATTAATTTCTAATTTTTTATCCATGAGGAAGATTCTCAATCACTTATGAGTGATTGGAGAGTTAAGATCAAAAACAAGATCTTAACCATAAATTTATTATACGAGGAGAATATACAATGAAAATAGGATTTATAGGAATTGGAAATATGGGAAGTGCCATGATCAATGGGTTAGTCAAAGCTGAAAATGCTGATGTATACGCTTATGATATTGATAAGAAAAAAATAGCGAACATCGATCAGGAAAAAGTTCAGGTTGTAGACTCAGTCAAAGAAATTTTTGATCTTGGTAAATATGTTATATTGGCCGTTAAACCTGAAGTTTATAAACAAGTATTTAAAGAGATCAAACCATTCATTACGGATGAACACATCATTGTGACGATTGCTCCTGGATTTTCAATTCAGTCAATTAAAGGTTTTCTAGGACAAGACACTAAAGTAGTGAGAACGATGCCAAATACACCTGCTTTAGTAAATGAAGGCATGACAGCCTATAGTTTTAGAGAAGGAGAAATTACAGAAGAAAATCATGAGGAAGTCAAAAATATATTCTCTTCATTTGGAAAATATATTAAGATAAATGAAACAGATATCGAAGCCTTTATCACCATTGCCGGTAGCTCACCAGCGTATGCCTATGTTTATATGGAAGCTATGGCAGATGCAGCCGTTTCTTTTGGTCTTAACCGAGATGTCTCCTATAAGCTCGCCGCACAAGCATTAAAAGGTGCAGCACAAATGGTATTAGAAACTGGCGATCACCCCGCGGTTTTAAAAGATTCAGTTACTTCACCAGGTGGAGGAACAATACAAGCTATCCTGAAATTAGAAGAAACTGGATTCAGAACAGCCATTATCCAATCTATGCAGGCAGTTTATAAAAAATCAATTGAACAAGGAAAACTAAGCGAATAATTTTCAATAAATAACTTAAAATATTATTCATGTCCCATGCAATTGATTATTTACATCAGATATCGTTTATCAATTTAAGTAAAATATTATAATAAAACATAAAAAAGGAAGTATATAATGAAGAAAAAACGTTTAGCGTTATTAGGATGTGGCTATTTAAATAAAATTGTAGCAGATGCTGTAATCAATGGTGTTTTGCCAGAATATGAATTAGTTGGTGTTTTAGCAAAAAATTCAGAAAGTGCAAAAATGTTTGCCCATCAGTATGGTGCAACTGCTTGTTCAACTATCGATCAACTAATGGATCTTAAACCTGACTTTGTACCAGAAGCGGCAGCGGGACAAGCCGTTGTGGATTATGCCGAAACCATATTAAGTCGTAGTTCTAATATTATTATTCTTTCAGCTGCTCCTTTAGCGGATACTAAATTCTTTGAAAAACTTAAAATAACAGCTGAAGAAAATGATGTAAAAATATATTTACCAGGTGGTGCAACTGGAGCATATAGCCTTTTACAAACAGCCTCATTAATGAGTAAAACACCTATAGAAGTTACGATAACTTCTAAGAAATCACCAAATTTCATAAAAAATACTCCATTTTACAAAGAAAATTTAATGGGGATTACAAAAAAAGAAAGAGTTTTCTCAGGATCAGCCAAAGATATTATAGAAGCGTATCCCTATGTATTTAACGTGATTTTTTCAACAGCAAATGCCAGTGCAGGTCTTGAAAATACGACGTTTCATATCGATGCAACTCCGGACTTCTCAGGCGATGATTATAGAATTGAAGTCACAGGCGATGATATTCAACTAGATTTAAGCATTATGTCGCAAGATTATAGTATTGCAGGTTGGAGCGTAGTTACGATTCTTAAAAATGCTGTATCAACGGTGGTTTTTTAATTAAATTAAAATAAAGGAATTTCATTCTATCGTTTTTTCACCCACAATTGAGTAGGAGGTAGGTGATTCGATCACCTACCAACCTCTCACATCACCGTATAAAACGGATCCATAATATCGTTTTAATTTATATACAAAGCTACATTGACTTGTTTTTAAACGAAGGGTTAAATTTCTAATACCCACTTCAATAAATTGCTCATTTTATAGTGCTCGTTGAAGGGCGAGTGTTTTTGAGCTAATCCGATCCCCTTTCCTACTCGCAGCTAATTTAAGTATTTTATCATCAGATATTACAATTATATATGTGCTTCTTCCCCGTTTTCAGCGTTCCTAAAGCGTTTTCGGTTAATATCACTACAAGTTTTTGATTTAAAACAGAGGCCTCCTCGGTTAGAGTAGTCACTTTCCACTTATGTCATGTGCACAAGAAAAAAGACAGCCCACTCATGGCTGTCTTTTTTCTTTATATAGATTGCTCGTTTCATTTTAATTTGGTTCAATTAAGCCGTATCGACCATCATGACGACGATACACAACGTTTGTATCTCCTGATTCAGCGTTAGTGAATACGTAGAAACTGTGTCCTAACATATCCATTTGTAAAACGGCTTCTTCAGAGTCCATCGGTTTAAGATTAAATCGCTTCGTACGGACGATTTCAATACCTTCATCATCATCTTCAGGTTCATTCGCTAACAAATCTTTTTCCATCTCAGCAAAGATATGTTTAGGCGCACCCTTAGCACGCGTTTTTCTGTTAATTTTAGTTTTGTATTTACGGATTTGACGCTCTAACTTATCTACGACTAGATCTATCCCCGCATATAAGTCAGTGTTCTTTTCCTCTGCTCTTAGTAAAAGGTTTGGCATCGGAATGGTAACCTCAATCTCTTGTTCGTCATTATAGACACTTAAATTCACATTCACATCTGATGTGGGAGGTGTTTCAAAATAGCGTTCTAATTTGCTCACCTTTTTCTCGATATAGCTTTTTATTGCGCCAGTCACCTCAATATTTTCTCCTCGAATGTTGTATTTCATGTAAGTGTCCTCCTTTCTATATCTATACTTCATAATTACCCCTGGGTGAAATTTTATAAACATGAAATGTAAAAGTTTTTTAAAGTTTTTAATATTCTTTCAAAAAACCTTTAATACCCTGACTTTCTTGACATTACATTTTCATCCATAATTATCAAAACCCAAAAACCTTGTCTATTTAAAACTAGACAAGGCTCTATCGAGTACTATTTGATGCTATTTTTTCTTATCCCAATACGTGCCATCATTCGTAGCCACTTGTTGATAAGGATTTAAATATTGTTGATTAGATGTTTTTTGTTTTTTTGCTTGCCGCATATTATTTTGAATCGACTCGAGCACTTGAGCTAATAGATTTTGCATAGCTTGATCGTCCTTTAAAATGCGTTCTAACTGCTGCTTTTCTTCATCAGAATAAGGACCAGCTAACTGATCTAATAATTTCTGACGGTCGTCTAAATGTTTATTCACAAGATAAATCAAATCTTCTTTATTCTTTTTTTGAGATTGTACTTCTAACTTCGCCTTGAACGTCGTCGTAAACTGTTCCAGTTCATTCAATCTAGACATTAGGCCTTCGCACCCTGTGAATATTGCATCGTCTTCGCTTGTTTCATAACTTCTTTCCAAGTGTTTCTAAAATCTTCCACCAAAGTATAAGCTTCCATTAAAATTTCTGGATCATTTTTAATATTTGCATCAATTAACCGACGGTTAATAAATTCATATAGTGGCAAGATATCTTTGGCGATTGGTGCATCATGATCAAGCGTAATAATCAACTCACTAATAATGTCTTGCGCACGTTGAATATTATTATTTTTCGATGGAATATCTTTTTCTTCCATCGCCTTTTTTGCCTGTTTCATAAACTTTAAACACCCATTATACAACATAAGGGTTAATTCTTGTGGTGTTGCGGTATTTACCGAGTTTGTTTTGTAGGCTTGGTGTTGCTGCATCATATAAGTATGACATCCTCTCTATTTAAAACCTTTAACTTTCTTATTGTCCGCCCATCATTTGTTGAGACATATAATTAGATTGTTCATTCATTTTTTGAATTGCTGATTCCATCGCGGTAAACTGGCTCCAATAACGATCTTCTACTTGAACAAGACGACGATTGAAGTTATCAATCCGTGTATTCATGTTTTGTAATTCACGACCAAGTGAATACTGTTGAATTTGGCTTGTTGAACGTCCTGCTTTGTCATTGATTCTAGTCGTCGTTTGATCAATCGCATCGTTTAACTTATTAAAGATACCACGATCAGCACCATCACTACTGTTGGTAAAGAGCGAATCCACAGATGTCGGATCATCTCTTAATGCCTCACGTAATTTATCTTCATCAATAACAAGCTTTCCACCATCCATGTAGTCACTCGTCGTACTAATACCAATAGATGATAAGTGTTTAAAATTACCATCAGATTCAACAGAACCCATCCATGCTTGGCGCATTTTTGAGAGTCCATCCATCAAAATTGAGTCGTTTTTCAGCAAACCACTGCGGGCTTTTTCTTCCCAAAGTTCTATTTCACGCTCACTCATTGACTCCATTTCTTCAGATGTTAAAGGATCATAATCACTGTAGCGTTCTTCTCTTGTCTTACTTGTTACTTCATCTACAAGCGAGTTATATTGATCAACAAACTTCACAATTTTATCAACTGCAGCATCTGTGTCATCACTAATATTGACATACGCTGGTGTATCTGCGGTTACATTATTAAAAGTAAAGGTAATACCATTTAATGTTGTTTGGTTTGTTTTTGAGGTTAATTCAACACCATTGTATTTGAAGGTTGCATCGGTGCCACCTATCTCACCTGCAGAAGACATCCCAAATAATTTAGACAACCCAGAACCATCCGCAAAATCAATTTCTTTCTCACCAGGACGATTATCACCTGCTATATCACTCTCCATGATAACCTTATCTTGAGTGGTATCATAGAATGCTCGAACGCCATTATCTTCATTTGTAATCTTAGTCAAAATAGTATCTAAGGTATCATCTTCGGTAAGATTATAAGTGAAGTCACCTTTAGAAGTTGTGAATGTTAGTTCATTCACTTCATCAAATGTACTAACCCCATTTAAGCGACTGCCATCAGGGTCTTCTATTTGAGATTTAATTGTTTGAAAAGGGTTTATTTTCTCTTTACCTGTAGCAGTTAACACATTCTGACTTACATTAATCGCTGACGTTGCAAGCTCTGTTACCTCCATTTTATAGCTACCGTTAGAGGCTCTAGACGTTGCTGTTGCGGTTACCGCATTGTTTGATGATGACGTCTCTTTCGTCATTAACGAACTCGATAAACGCATGTCGAGTAGTGAGTCATCTAACTCTTTTAATTTGACATTATAGTCACGGTAAGCATCACGTGTCCACTCAAGACGTGTTTTATCTGCTTCAACACGATTTAGTGGCATCCGTTCTGCTGTCATTAAGTCTTTGACCATTTGGTCTATATCCATACCTGATGCGAATCCTGAAATACGCATAACATCACCTTCTTTTATATTTTTTCATCGACGAGAAAGCCCATAAACTCTGCCATTTGTGCGTACATATCCAGCATTTTTTCTGGTGGAATTTCTCGTACAAGTTCTTTTGTTTCACTATCAACTACTTTAACATAATACCGATCGAGCTTATCATGCAGTTCAAATTTAATGGATGTTTTTGAAGGTTCTAAAAACTTATTCATCCCATCAACCATACTTTCCATTTCAACTCTTGCAAGTGGTTGCTCTTTTCTATCTTTCATATGTTTAGTTGCATCTTGATGTGTATCTGTCTCAATCACGAATGATTGTTCAACATGACGTGTTTGATGATTTTCGTTAGGTTGAACAGTACGTGGAGGACTCGACTGTAATCGACTGACTTCCATTGATATGTCAACTCCTTTTTTATTAGCTGTCATACATATGTATGCAGATTTTTTTAAACATCCTTAACTCATTTAATTACACGAACGCTTCTCACCCATTATATCGGCAGCATCAGTCAAATATTAAATCACGGCTATGCAAAAAGTTCTTAAAAGAAAAGATGAGAGCATAGCCCTCATCCATTTGTCTTACTTATCTTCAATTAGGTGATGGTCTTTCATGCGAAAGACCCGGTCACAATAAGTGAGTAAACTTTCATCGTGCGTCACCATAATAGCGGCCTTATCTTTTGCTTTTACTTCTTGCTTAATAAGCGAAACAATCTCATGACTCCTGTCTTCATCTAGACTCGCGGTTGGTTCATCGGCAAGGATAAGGGCCGGATCATTCATAAAGGCTCTCGCAACAGCTACTCGCTGTTTTTCCCCACCAGACAACTGATGCGGATAATGCTTGCGTCTTTTTTCTAATCCTACATCCGTAAGCAATGCTTTTGCTCGCTCTTTTCGTTCTTTTTTATCCATGTTATTAAGCTTTGCGACCAAATCTAATTGATCTTCCGCATGAAGGTATGGTAAAAGTTCAGCTGTTTGAAAAATAAAACCGATATCATTCAATCTAACTTCACTCCGCTGGCTTTCATCTAAGTTTTTAACGCTTTTTCCATTAATCAATACATTTCCCTCATCCGTTGATAGAAGGGCACCAATAATGGAAAGAAGCGTACTTTTACCTGAACCCGATGGACCAACAATGGCGACAAATTCACCTTTCTTGATTTTGAAATCAATGGTTTTTAGTACATCAATATATGTCTCACCGTCTTTAAAACGTTTATTTATTTGCTTAACTTCTAATGGTAATGTCATTATTCAGCCCCTCCCATCGCTTGTTGTGGATCAACTTTTACGATTCGGCGACTCGATAGTAACGCACCTAAAATCGAAACTAAAAACATCAAACCACTATACATACTAATGGTCCCTAAATTGAAATGAAATGGCATGCCTTCTGGTAAGATAAAGGTCATCGAGTAGGTAAACAATACCGAGATACCGAGACTAAATACAGAAAGAATCACCACTTGCATTAAAGTTGAACCGATAAGGAAACGGTTCTTCGCACCAATAGCTTTTAAAATTCCGAACTGTTTTAATTTCTGAATCGTAATGATGTAGAAGAAGGCAGCTAACACAAAGACCGAAATAACAATTAAGAAGAAAATCATCATATTCAGTGACATTTGTTCTGAAGAATGTCCTGGCACCGCATCAATCACCGCACTTTTATCAACCCATTCCCCTTCTTCTAATATGCTATCAATTGAAGCTTTTAACGTGTCATTTCCTTCAAATATGACGACTGTATTGGCTACTTGATTCGGACTGATCTCCTCAGCGTAAAATACTGTTTCTGATACGTAAACAACAGGCGTATGTCGGTATGTTTGTCCTTCAGTAAAACCTACCACGGTAAACGTTAAATCTGTTGCTTCATCATAAAGGGTATCTTGTAATGACACCCCATCGGCCTTCATCGTTTGATCGACAATAATGTTAAGTGAGGCGTCGTTTGTTAAATCTTCTCCACCGGTCACACCTGGATATAATTTAGCGTCTCTATCTACTGGAATCATTGTAGCCGCTAACTTTTCATCCGCTTTTCCCTCGTGCACAAAGCGAACCGGATGAGTAATAAGTGGTTGCCAGCCTTCTTCTGTCGGCACGTCATTAACTAAATCTTCAATTAAAAAACCGGACTGGTCTAACTGATTTTCACTGTCTGTACTTACATAAAATTCCGTTGCTTCAGATTCAGCTAGCATGGAAATATTATCATCAGATAGACCTCTGGCTAATCCACTGACAATTAAGACAAGTGACGCGATCAAAAATAAAATTAAAGCGATCAAGCCGTATTTTACTTTAGAAAAACGCATATCTTTTATCGCTAAGTGAAACATAAAATCTTCCTCCCTTAAAACCCGTTTGTGTGTTATTGAGCAATATCTTTATGTATAATATTTTAACCTTTTAGTTTTTAAAGTGCAATTATAAAACCTCAATCACTTATACTTTTGTCATTTATATTGACCAATAAGTCATTAGAACTGTTTTAGATACTGATTTACTCTCCATCAGTATCTTTGTATATGTCTAAATGGAACGAATTCTTAGTTTAAAGATTAAAAAATCCGAACATGACTATTTTTTCGTCATGTTCGGATTCGTTTGTATTTACGTGTGATGTCTTTTCATCTATAACTCTCTCGACTCTTTTTAATTTCCCGTTTATATTGATACATCCTCTTATCTGCCTCTTTTAATAACTCATCCACAAAAATTTTATCAGTTAGTTGCTGCTTTTGATCTTGACTAATTCGGGCCATCCCATACGAGAGTGTCACAATCTTTGTCTTATGTTTGAACGCTTCATTTATGGAATCTAAATGTTGATGGATGGCTGCTTCATCTTTATCTAATGAGACAATCACAAACTCATCTCCACCGAAGCGAAAGCCTTTATGACAATATTTTCTTATCATATCCGCGAAGTTAATCAGAAGTGTATCACCTGCCTTATGTCCAAACTTATCGTTGACTTGTTTAAAATCGTTAAAATCCACCATAATTAAGGTCACAGCCTGCCATGATGCTTCTTTAACTAATTCTTCAAGATATTCATAAAAAAATTGTCTGTTATAGAGTTTTGTTAAAGGATCGGTAATACTCATGGCTTTCAGTTCATTTACTTTTATTTTCAATTCCATCTCTAAACTCAGTTTTTCTTCGAATAATCGGGTTAATTCTGAATTGGCATTAAACATGTTTTCTACCATTTTTCTATATTGATCTGGATATGGGATAAAAATAAGCCAATAACCGTCGTCATTTTTTACATACTTTAAAAAATAGGCACGCGCTTTTTCACCTGGTACTTTCAAATAGATATCAGTTGTACCTAATGATTTATTTTCATCAAGAATGTTATTAAGCCGCTTCTTAGAGTAATTATCAACACTATCAAATATCAACGTTTGGTCTGGTGACACTTTAATGTCCTTACCAAACGCATAAAGAATCTCTCCATTCGTATTGACACAGACCCCTGTCACGTCCACTGCACTAATCGCTTGTAAAAAGCTCTCCGCTTCTCTTCCCCCCATTGGTTGCACCACCTAAACAATCATTAAAACGCCTTGCGTTTACTTCATTCATTTACTATTGAATCATTCTAAACATAAATCGAAATTTATGCTGTTGTATGCTTTATAAATTCTTTTCCTTCTTCTAACCAACCACTCAAGTCTTTAATCGTTTTAAAATAATGGTCGTAAAACACTTGTTTGAGTAACGTTTCATCACAGTGAAACGCATACCCACCTACTATAACGATTGGACGTGTTTCTGGGTCTAACATTTTTAGTGTTTCACTTAATTCTACTGCTTTATCAATATGTTCTGTCATTGTGACTGAATAAGCGACAACATCAATATTAAGCGCTTGAATACGTTCAATGAGATCACTGTTAGGAACATTCGGTCCAAACTCAAACGTTTGCATTTGATAAATATTAAAGAGATTTTTAATCATTTGTATTCCGAGATAATGTGTATTTGATTCAACCGAAAAGACAGCCGCTTTCTTACTGTCCATTTGAAACGATTTTACTGACTCAGCACTAATTTGGGTCAGAACAAATTGGGTAATAGCTGTTGCCACATGTTCTTGCACAATTGAAATATCATTTGTCTCCCACAAGTCACCAGTGCTGTACATCGCATCTGTAATCACTGTGTAGACATCGATTAGGGAATATTGATTACTTAAAGCTTCTTTAATAATGTCATAAGCTTCCCGCGTATGACCATTCAATAACGCATTTGTGTATTTTTCTCTGACTACTTCTAACGCGGACATGGCTTTCATCTTCTTCACCACTTTATTTCTATTATATAACAAAAAACAACATTTCAACCCTCATAGTTAATATGTCATATTACTTAAGTCTATTCCCTCTTTTAGTTCGACTAAAACGAACTGCCTCAACATGTAAAAATGTATATAAAAAAACACTCCCGATAATTTAATACTATCATCTGGAGTGTCTTTAAAAATTAATCATCACTACCTGCAAAAATCATAATAAATTTAAGTAATTGTAACACAGCAATGGCGGCTGATGCCACATACGTTAGAGCTGCGGCATTTAATACTTTACCAACGCCTACTTTTTCTTGTGGTGAAACGAAGTTCAATTCTTCTAACTCCACTTTCGCCCGGTGAGAGGCATCATACTCGACCGGTAGCGTCACCAGTTGAAATAACACAGCGGCTGAGAATAAGCCAATCCCAACACCAATCAATGGCTCAAATGTAAAGAAACCAAGGATCAATAGCCACGGTGCCATTCTTGAACCGATATTTGCCGCCGGAAACAAAGCTGAACGAAACTTCAACATACTATAACTCTCCGCATGCTGAATCGCATGGCCAACCTCGTGTGCCGCAATAGCTAATGATGAAACAGAAGCACCACTATAAATTGGACCCGATAACCTCACTGTTTTTGAACGTGGGTCGTAATGGTCGGATAAATCACCTCGATTTGATCGTTCAATTGTGACATCATATAAACCGTGCTTATCTAAAATACGTCGAGCGACTTGAACACCAGTTAATTGTGCCGATGCTTGCACCCGACTGTATTTATAAAAGTTTCCTTTCACTTTTGATTGTGCCCACATCGCAATACCAAAAGCGATGAATATTAAGAAATCCATGGGGTGGAAGAAAAACATTATTTGTCACGTCCTTTTGCTTTATTTTTATATGTTACAATCTCTGCTTTTACACCTAATGTCTTTAATTGATGCATCAAACGTTCTAATTTTGATGGCTGAATCGTAAAGCCTCTTAATAATTGTGTTTGTTGAATCGTCTCGTCACACATCTGGCATCTTCCTTTCATCGTTACTAAGGATAGTATACCTCAACAATGTGAACTGAATATGAACCCATTAATATTTTTTAAGTCGTACAAAAAAGGTTGTGCCTTGATGGTGATCACTAACAACGTGAATGTCACCGTCATGTAAATGAATAATTTTTTTGACAATCGATAGACCGAGTCCACTGCCTGCATTTTTTTCTGAACGGGCATCATCAACTTTGTAGAAGCGGTCAAAAATATACGGGAGCTTGTCTTCAGGGATCCCGCGCCCAGTATCATGAATACGAATCACGCGGCGGTCATGTTCTAAATAATAGTTGATATCAATCGTACCACCTACATCAGTAAACTTAATTGCATTGGTTATTAAGTTAATCCAAACCAGCTCCATAAGGTCTTCATCTAATTCTAAACTGAGCGGCTCTAAATCAACATTAACCATCAAATCTTTGGCTTGCCACAGTGGTGCGGTTGTTAAAATAATTGACCTAATTTGTTCATCCAGGCGATACGTTTGTTTATTTAATGTAAAGTGGTCATCATCTAAACTTTGTAACTTTAACAAATGCGTTGATAAGCGCGAGAGACGATCTGTTTCTTGATATATGATCGCCAAATATTTCGCCTCATCTTCTGGGTGAATAACCCCATCTTGAATTGCTTTTGTGTTGCCTTTAATTGATGTTAGAGGTGATTGGATTTCATGAGAGACATTAGAAACAAAAGCTTTTCTTGACTCATCAGTTGATTTCAATGTCTGAATCATCTCATCAAAAGATACCATTAATTGACCAATCTCATCTTCTCTTTCTGTTTTTAAGTCAACATCAAAATTTCCTCGGGTCACTTCTTTTGCGGCAACTGTTAACTTTTTGATGCTCTTCACAAAGTAGCGCGAAGCAAATAAGATAAAAATACTACCGCTTACTAATACAAACATAAGCGTTCGGATCATAAGTTGACGCCGGTTCGCTAAATCATCTGATAGATCGATATGGACGTGTAGTACTTCCCCTATTTCAGGATCAATCATCATGTACATATCTTTCGTTAACCTTTGAATATCCTTTATGACGAAATGATCGTCGGTTGTTTCCGTAAGCAATTGGTTAATTTCTGATGCTGTTAAAGCGTGTGATAAGCCATCTACACTTTGCACGGTGGCATCGATTCCTAAATCAGTTAATATTGGAATGATTTTTTCCTTATCCTCATCACCAGCTAATTGATACACATGAATGACCCCTTGCTTTATTTCCGATAACTCATCCTCATAATCAGCCACATCTCCTGCAATTCTTGTTGTGATATAGTAGGACAAGATTAAACTACCCAAGACACCGATAAGAAACGTTAAAACAAATTTCCAATAAAGATGTTCGCGCATTAAAAACCATCCTTTAGCTGATAACCGAGTCCTCTAACAGTTACAATTTTAAAGGATTGAAGGTTGTGGAGCTTTTCTCTTAAACGTTTAATATGAACATCTACAGTACGCTCATCCCCGTCATAATCATATCCCCAGACTTTATCAAGCAGTTGTTGTCGGGTTAAAATGCGCCCTTTTTCTTCTGCTAAAGTAAAAAGTAGGGCCATTTCTTTTTTCTTCAGTTGAATGACAGATTGTTCTGTCGTCACGGTCAGTTGTTCTAAATCGAGTGATGTCTTATTCACTTCTAATTTTTTATCATGTAGAACATGATGGCGTTTAAGCAAAGCTTTTACACGTAAGACAAGTTCTATTGGATCAAACGGTTTCACTAAATAATCATCTGTCCCAACTTCAAAACCAATCACTTTATCATCCGATTCTCCTTTGGCCGTTACTAATAAAATCGGCAAATCGCTAAATAGACGAATCGATTCAATGAGTTCTATCCCGTTCACACGTGGCATCATCACATCGATGACTGCTAGGTCAATACGGTTTTGTTCAAACTTGTTAAGCGCTTCTTCACCATCTATCGCTTCAAGCACATGAAAATTTTCTTTTTCTAAATATAAGCGAATCAATTGTCTAATGTGTTGATCATCATCGGCCACAAGAATAGTTATCATGCTAAAATCCCTTTCCTCACTGTTAAAATAGTGTCATTTTATATTGGATACTTTTTAATTTTTACACATAACCTAGTATAGCGGATACGCTCTTAACCTGTCACTTAAAACACTAACATACCTCTTCATCGCAAAAATGAATAAAAGCCATACAAAGAAAGTATGACTGAGGTACTAAACATCCACACGTGTTTGTGCTACACTAATAACGACTAAAAATGAAGGGGGTATTTCTTTTGGGAACTGAATTGGCACCGAAGGGGAAATCTTGTCGAATTGTAACAACAAAAGTACTGGAAGATGACATTGCGATTGCTTGTCTTGATCATGATAAAGGTTTTATCTATTTTAATCTATCTGACATTGACAACCAATCTCAAAATATAAAAAGTTATGTCACATCGCTGATTGACCAAATCAAAGCCGGTGACTTTGAAACACCTCTTGTTGATATGAATGATGAAGAAGTTTGTTGCTAAAATAATTAGCTTACTATAAAAAGATAAAAGCATGCGCTACAAACGCATGCTTTTTTGTCTGTTTTATTCAGGTATGGCTGTCTTTTTTAAACACTGTATTTAAACGTTTTTACTGCATCTTTAATCGCTGTCTTACCACCAATAACTTGAAACTCTCGACCAATTAAATGATCGTTTTGAACCGTCTCAACAAGAACAGTCGCAACATCTCCTCTTGATATGTCACCTGCATCGACTGTTTCCTCAATTTGTACTTGGTTCGTTCCTTCATCATTTGTGAGTCGACCAGGATGAACAATAGTATAATCTAAGCCGCTTCTGCGCAACCAATCATCAGCAAAGTGCTTTGCAATGACATACGGTTTAAAACCTTCAGGTGCCGCTTGAATTGCTTTACGGGTCGTATCAAATGAGCTGACCATGACGTAACGTTTAACGCCTGCTTGTCTTGCAGCTTCGATTGTTTTAACCGCCCCATCTAAATCAATTGTCACTGTTTTATCTGCGCCAGTATTCGGACCTGAACCAGCTGTAAAGATAACAGCATCAATATCTTGATAGGCGCGTTTAATATTTGCAATATCGTCTTCTAAATCAATACACACGGCATCAATACCACGTTGTAATAATGCTTTTTGTTGGTCTTCTTTTCTCACCATCGCTCTAACAGTGACATTTGGTGCGGCGTGTAACTGATCAACAACATGTTGACCAACTTGACCGTTTGCTCCTACTACTAGTACTTTCATCGAATCATCCTTTCTAAAAGTCATCGTCTAATATGTACTATTACCGTTATAGAAAGGATTAAAACATCCTCACCCGAAGCGTTTACGATACCCGCACTTACGACATAGCTCTTCTATTGCTTCGCGCCTTGAGAACCCATCAATGATGTTGGTACTACGTTCATTGGTGATAATCTCACCAAAGGCTGTGTCATCCACATTACCTAAGTTAATCACACCTTCTCCGTCTAAACAACAAGGTATGACGGTCCCATCAGTTAAAATACCCACTTGATTACGTAAACCGTGACAAAAACCAACCCCATCGTCTTCTATTTCATCAAGTGATGGCCAGGTGAATTGATAGTCTTGATTTAAATAGACCCCTTCTGCTAGTTTAATCCCTTGTGTCGGTGATAACCGGTCTATTAAAGGCTCTGTCACGTTAAATGTCTCTTCTAGACGACGGAGAATATTTGCGTTAGACTGACGGATGGCTTCAGTTTCTTCATCTTTCTTTAAGTTCCACAGCCGAAACGAGACAATTGTCTCACTTGTTTCTTTTAACGTTGTCACAAACGTTAAGATATCCTCTAAATACTTGTCTCCATCAATCTTAAATGGTTGACCTTCAAAGCTATGCAATGAAAAATTGAGCTGTCTGAGTGCTGGCTGATTAAGCAAATGTTGCTGTTTCTTTTTAATCAACGTTCCATTCGTCGTAATATTGACTTTAAAGCCGAACTGATGACTAAGTTGTAATAACTCACTGAGTTTGGGATGTAGAAGCGGCTCGCCCTTCACATGAAAGTTTAAATAATCAGTGTAAGGTCTGATAGCTTCTAGACGTTGTTTAAATGTATCTGTTGAAATAAACGCTTTAGGACGTAATGTTTCCGGACAAAATGTACACGCTAAATTACACACACTGGTAATCTCTAGATAAAACTTTTTAAATCGTGGCAATAAACTCATCCTATTCTATGATGTATTCATACTTATCTGTTTTAAATTCTTCCGCTAACATCTTTGTTCTTATTCATTATAAAGGATTTAACACTGTGATTCACGGTGTTTTTGTGAACAATTAGGCTTTAATCTGTTGATAGACTCTACCATTCGTCATGAGTTTCTAGTAGAATGGGAACTATCAACAATAAAGGGGGATGCCGCTTGTTTAGGGCGAATAACACAATGACTTATAAAATGATTGTATTAGATTTAGATGACACCTTACTAAGAGATGACCACACGATTTCACCACACACAAAAGAGATGTTATTTAAAGCACAAGATGCTGGCGTTAAAGTTGTCCTTGCGTCTGGGCGACCAACGTATGCGATGCGCGATTTAGGTGATGAGTTACATTTGCCTGATTACGGAAGTTACTTATTATCATTTAACGGTGGACGGATTACGAATTGTCAAACAAATGAAGATATCTTCTCTAGTACGTTAACTTTAGACGATGTACGTTTCTTAAAAAACTTAAGTGAAAAAGAGCAAGTCTTTATTCATACATATGTTGGTGACAACATTATTACGGAAAAAAATAATAAATATACAACCATCGAAGCTGACATTACAGGTCTACCAATCACCGTAGTCGATGATTTTGTAAAAGCCGTACCAGTACCTCCGGTGAAAGTATTGATGGTAGAAGCTCCGGAGAAATTAAAACCATTAGAAAAAAGACTGCAGCAAGAACTATCTGAACGTTTCAGTGTCCTTCGTTCAAAACCTTATTTCTTAGAATTCACAGAAAAAGGTATAACAAAAGGCACCACGATTGATCACTTAATTAAACAATTAGGAATTAAACGTGAAGAAGTGATTGCGATTGGCGATAGCTATAACGACCAATCTATGATTGAATTTGCTGGTCTTGGTGTGGCGATGGGGAATGCACCTGAGGACATTAAAGCAATCAGTGACTACGTGACAAAATCCAATATGGAAGATGGCGTCGCTCACGTTGTTGGAAAATTCATTTTCGGCGAAGTTTAAAAATTAACAATGATTTAAACACCTGACTATAAAAGTGCCCGTTAACCATTGACACTGTTCAATGAGTTAACGGGCACTTTTTCATGATTAACTTGTTTATTTTGATTTTGATTGATCTGAAATTTTAAGCAGTGGTGGCACGACCGTCATCACGATAAAAGCAGCAACAATCGACTCTCCAATACCATTAGACAAAAAGACAGTAAAAACAGCCACAATAACCCCACTAACAGATGAGACATCAATCGCTTGTGCATACGCATCATAAAAGACAACCGCAATCGCGCCCATGACTAAAAAGGTATGAATAATTGTTGTTACAAGTCCTGTTAAAAATAAACTTGTTTTTTCTTTGATCTTCTTTAAGGTAATAAGTTTATTAAAACCTTTCACAAAGAAATACGGTAAGATACCAATAATCACCCTCGGGAGAATGGCTACTACTAGTGCCATAAAACTTCCTCGATCAGTTCCTAGTACTGGAATAGCTGGTGAGAAAGCAAATGAAAGCAGTGTCGGTGCTAGTGTATTGTTAATCACACTTGTTGTCCCAAACGCTAAACCTAAAAATGCTCCGATTTTAGGTCCAAGGATAATAGAACCAATAATGACTGGAATATGAATCAAGGTTGCTTTTATTACACCTAAATGAATAAAACCAATCGGTGTAAAGGCAAAAAGTAAAATAATAGATAGAAAAATAGCGGTCAATGTAAATTGCTTAATATTCATATTGTTCACCCCTTTAACAAAACTCATTGTCCCATTCAATTTGACAGTTGTCTTGACTGGAGACATCCTCTACTTATTTTAATGGAATTTGAAAATTAATCAACTCTTTATTGAAACAAATTCTTTATATTTGTTCACTCTGAACCTAACAATTCTCTTATCTTGTATTCCGTGCATATTTTTTAAAATTAATGCGAATGTGATACCTTGAGGCCAACAAACAATGCACCCATTTTATGATAAGAGATTGAACATAATGCAAAGTAAAGAGATTGCTAATGATTAATCTTAAAATCATTTTAAAATTAATATAAACCGTTCAAGAAGAATGTGTCATCTGTCGTTATATCTAGATAATCAATTTTTTTATCAGCTGTTACATGTGCCCGACCTGTTAATTCACCTTGTTGATTAACACCGTCATCTATATGAACGGTAAAACGGTAATCCCCTTCTGCTTCTTGCTTTTCAATCGTTATGTTACTGATGTTTAAGTCAATCTCATTATAATAGGAAAGGACTGGATAGGTAAGAAGATACTTTGTAATATATTCTTCATAATAACTATCAGCAAGAAGGATGTGGTAATGTTCGTCTAAATATTGATTAAGTGGCGTATCATTTGTTAACTCGATGTTTCCATGATCATCAATAATCATATGACTATCAGGTGATTCTAATGCTTGAATCAGCATCTTATCTGCCGTTGAAAACTGGATAGTAAGTAGCTCTTTTAAAGCTGTTTCACGGCCCTCATTATTATCGACATCTAGGAACTTTATAGTCATATAGCCGCCTAACAAAATTATAATCGCAAAAATTGAAAGTAATAGGATCTGTGATGCTGTTTTCTTGACTGTTTGATTTTCTTGCGGGTTCTCATTAGATCGTCTCATCAAAACTTCTCCTCTCAAAAATCACAGTGGCATTTGTCATTAGGTTAAGTATTCACAATAACTTTTCAATCACTTTTATTCGATCTTTTGCCTGTCGATCCCCTTTTAGTGCAGCAAGACGATACCAATACTTAGCTTTTTTCATATTAACCTGCGTGCCAATCCCATTTTCATAGCAATGACCCAAATTATATTCACCATATGAATCGCCGCGTTCAGCTGCAAGTTGATACCAGGTAAGGGCTTCTATACTCTTCCCTAATTCAATCGCTTCGTGACCCAATTTATTCGCCGCAAAATCATCACCATGATGCGCCGATTTAATAAACCACTCTCTTGATAGAACAGGATTTATCTCTGTACCGACGCCATTCTCATACATATAACCTAACGTATACATTGCTTCTGGCACACCTTCATCAGCAGCTTGTTTAAAAATCTTAAGCGCCTTTTCTTCATCTTTTTCTACGTACTCACCTCGTAAGTACATATCCGCATAATTATTCAAGGCATCTCCATGTCCCAATTCAGCTGCTTTTTTATAGTTAAGGAACGTTTCTTCAAGATTATGATCGACGACTTGACCGACAAAGTACTCATTTCCTAACCAGTAAAAAGCTTCCGCATTTCCAAGTTCAGCTGCATGTTTAAACCAATTAAATGCCCATTTGTCACAATCAATCGATTTATAAAAATGAGCGAGGGCTACTTGTGCATCCGCATGACCATTTACCGCTTGTTGATATAATGCTATTGCTTTTTCCTCTTGGTCATTACTTAAATATAAATTGACTGATGCATTGTTTGAGTTCAACATTTCTAAAAGGACAGTATTTAAGTCACGAACAATCAGCTCAGTATAGTGTTCGTCAAATGTTTCAAGATTCATTAACTGTCTATATAGAATATAAATATTATCCGAAAGATCTTCTGGGGAAGTCACACAGATTTTAAAAATAGCCCGTAAATCTTTACTAAAATTAGAGCTTAACGTTAAATGATTGAGTAATTTTACCACTTCTTTGTATCCATTTTTTAGTAATAATTGTTTTGAATCCATATCTAACACCTTTCTTCTCCAAATCTACTTAAAGTATTGCATAATTCACGGGTTAATAACAGTCGTTTTCATGACACGCTATCCCTTCGTGATAAAAATCAACCAGGCAATCAGACAAAATCAAACACTTCAGACCGTTTTATAGACTGATAAGCGACTTCAAATAACATTGATAAGTATCGATGTTGGTGAGGGTATTGGTTTAGAAATTCATTTAAATGTTATTATATGTAAAACTTACAAAATTAAGGTTATTTATCAAATAGTGTTGACGAGAAATTTCAACACTGTTTTGGATGTTGGGTAAATGTTCTTTAACGTCTTTATACTCGTTTTCATATAACTAAAAATATTATCGTCCAGTTTTCCCTTCACGATCTCTTCGATATCGTCATAATTCCTACCATCAAAAGTTTTAAATAATTGTTGGATTAAGTTATGGTTTGCTTTTAGTTCATCAGAATACGCTAACATAGTATCCACAACAGATTTAGATAGCAGTTGCCCGAACATGGTATAGTGCTTATACTCTGTACTTGAAAGGTCCTCGCTAGGTTTTAACATTAATCGCCAGTATCGCTTGAGCCGACGGTATTTCTTTTGTCTTCGCCGTTTGATGTGTTGAATGCTCGGATAATTATTACACGCGTTTTGTTCATTACTCGCGTCATCAATTGTACGATGTGAAAGGAATCGATAATGATTTTAGCATTAGGAAACAGGTCCTTAATCACGCCTTGATAACTCGCATTCATATCAATCGTCACCGTCTTGACTCTCTTGTGCTGTTTAAAAGTAAAATACGTCGTAAAGTGGTTGCGAATCGTGCGCCTATCACGTTGTGGGAGTATATCTAAGAGATCACCAGAAGCCAAATCAATATAGATAAAAGTTATCTGTTCTATAGCGACCTTAAATTCATCAAAAGAAAGGTTCTCAGGTAACGTCCGATCATACGTTTGAATCTCTTGACTCGACTTATTAATTTCATGTTGAACCGTTGTTGGAGAAACAGCAAAATCATGGTCACAATCCTCTTTAAAAGCTTCTGTAACGCGTGTGGTCGATTTGCCATTGTTTTCAATGACCGAATAGGGAACAGAATTTTTAGAAACACTTTTTTAATACGCATCATCAACGCCTCGTTTCAGTGTTTGTTACACTTATTATAATATAGTACTCAATATAAAATTAAAAATTCATCATAAAAAATAAGCCGTGCCAAAGCCTAAGCGAGTTTTTAGAGAAATGAGGTGTCAAACTCCCGAAACCAAAAGTTCTTGACGATGATATTAAATAATGTTATTATTGGAAATATATGCAAATAAAATAAGAAATCGGCATAATAATGGTGATGAAAAGAAGGAAATAATAATTTCATGAATCCTACACCCCACCATTACCAACTCTCCAAGTAAAATGGAGACACGGATTTTTGTTTAACATTTCCATAAATGTTATTACTTTGTATTTTTAGGCAGCAACTATCTTAATTTGGAGTGGTTTTAATGAGAATATTTAACCCTTTTTTGAGTCTGAGTCTATTTTTTTTAATAGTAACACTGACCCTTTTTTTTATAGGACCTATAAAAACTGATGATCTGTTAATATGGCTGCTTGTATCAGCTAGTTTTAGTAGCTTATTTTTAAGTTTTTATCTAAAACAAAAATATTATATAAATTTCGTATTTTTGTTATTTATTTTTTTGTTTATAGTATTTTTATATGTCGTCGCTTTTGTTATATTATTTTACCTGTTATTCTTTTTAAATAACTAAAAACTAAAAAGGTATAGATCAATAACTATTGAATATTTATTGTTGCCTTTTGCTAATTTTTCATTAACAAAAGAAAATATAAGTGAATCAATTTCATAATTACTCTTTTTAAAAAATCAAACACGACCAGAATTTCAATATTTGTCTTAAAAAATTTTTATGCTATTTGATATTGCTTTAGGAATGAGCCTAAACAATCTGCTGCTAGTTTTGATGCATTATAAATAAGCGTCACTAAATCAAAGTGAGCTTTTGCACGTTTTCCTGTACGGTAATGAACATTATTGAGCTGGAAAAAATCCTTAAGATAGCCATTTACTCTTTCAACAGAACTGCGACGTTTAGAAATAGTTTTCCATATTCTTTAGGTCGTGTGCACCTTAATGATTCATACTTTGGATCATAGTGTCACCGTCAAGAACTTTTGAACAATTTTTGCGTGTTAATTTTGAACAGTTTTCGAGTCAAATAAAGTTTCGCGGTATTTCAAACGATGACTTTCTCCTTGGAATTGAATAACCTCTGAACGATGGAGGAACCAGTCAAGAATAGCCATCGCAATGCCTTGGTCACCTAATAAACGGCCCCATTCTTCAGGGTCTTTATTTGACGTAAGAATAATGGATGTTTTCTCGTATAAATGGTTGATCAAGTGAAATAATAAATTTACTTCATGTTGATCCATGGCCATGAGATCATCCATAATCACTAAGTCTGCTTCTCGGATGCGTTTCAAGCACATCTGGGACTTTTTAATATACGTCTCTGTCTTCAATAACGGGATTAACTCGCCCATCGTGACAAAAGCGACGCGTTACTTATTGTAGATGGCTTCTAAACCTAAGGCGACGGATAAATGTGTTTTCCCTACACCTGAGGGACCTAGAAAGATGAGGTTATAATTCTCATCTAACCAGGTCATTTCTTTTAATTGATTCAGCTGCTTCATACTAAGAGAAGGCAAATCATTGACGTCGAAGACATCTAATCCTTCAGTATAGAGCCAAAACTTCTCACCAACCCTATTTGACAAAAAACCACAAAATTAAAAACCCTTAGGAACGTTGATATAACAACATTTCTAAGGGTTTTGAAATTTTTTAAATTAACTTAAAAGAACGCTAAAGTACCGGTGGTCAGGACTTAACATTTACCCCTAGACCTTGATATATCAACGTATAGGACATTTTATGTGTAGTAAATGTGTAGTAAATTTTTATTTGTGTCTGATCAATGTACTTTTACTTATTCCCGTTAGTTCCTCAACTTGCTTATAAGAGTATTTACGTTTTAATTCTAGTGCGTGATCAATCTGTTTCTTGCTGTATTTTTTCGGTCTACCTTCTCTAAATCCTTCACGTTCTCTAGCAAGTGTTTTTCCTTCTTGCGTTCTCTCTACAATCATATCCCGTTCAAATTCAGCGAATGAAGTCATGATATTAAATATTAATCTTCCGGTTGGTGTATCTTCAACCAATCCCATATTTAAAACATGGACTTTAATACCTTTGTCAAACAGTTCTCTGATTGTCTGGATACCGTCAACGGTTGAACGTGCGAACCTATCAAGTTTAGTCACTATAAGTGTATCGCCTGAACTTAAATCACTAAGCAATTGATTAAAAGCAGGACGATCCTTTTCAGTTCCAGTGAACTTATCTTTATATATCTTATCGCAATTTTCGTTTTCTAACTGTTTTATTTGTCCTTTTAGATCTTGTTGTAGAGTTGACACTCTAGCATAACCACATTTCATTTTAACCGCCTCATTTCATCGTTTACTTATGACACTAAGTTATGACACAAGTCAAACACTGATTCTAATTACTTCATTAAACTAGTGTCATAACTTTCAAGTTTTGACACCGTTCCATGTAAAAGAAAAGGACGAACATCATCGCCCTTACCTAAACATACGTTTACTTGCGTACTTACCAACGATTCTATTTTTGATGCGCTGCTTGATCTTGCCTTTTCTCACTGCATTCACATCGCCTAGAAACTTTGCTGTTTTATAAAGTAATGATCTAAACTTGTTTATACTCATATCTTTCACCCCCTAATTTAAAAATAACATTGGATCTACTGCATTTTGTTTTGACCAGTTGCCAATATGAACTTCAAAATGTAAATGCTGCCCTGTACTGATACCACTCGTACCCATTTGAGCGATTAACTCACCACGATCAACCACATCACCTTCTGTTACTTGTGTTGTGTTAGGCATTAAGTGAGCGTAAAACGTTGTTACTACTTCTTTTTGTCCGTCACCGTCTATGTCTATTTGATGCTGCAACATGATTGCATCACCGTAACCATTCATACGACCGTCATACTCTTTATAAACGTCAATCACCTTACCGTTTTCGGCAGCATAGATATATTGATTACCTGGCATCGCAATATCAATGCCTATGTGCGCCTTATTCTCACCAGTGATAGGGTGCTTACGGTTATTATCAAAATAGGACGTGATTCTTGTTGTTGATGCCGGAAAGAATAATTTTGCGTTAGGATCTAGCTTCACTAGTTGTTGTTTGATAAAGATATTTGTTTGTGCAATTTCGTACGCTTTAACATATCCCTTTAATTCAGATACTCGCTTGTTTAACTGGATCATCTCTTGTTTCATTTGTTCGTTTAATTCGTTATTTTGATAGATTAATAGCTGTTCTTGTACGTTTTCTAGTTCATTTTGGTATTTTTCTAGTTGTTGCAGGTTATCCGCTTGAACTGGATAACCTGTAAGCAATAAAACAGTGATCACTAGCAACGTCACTTTATTTAGCAAGCAACTCACCAACTTTATTTTTAATTTTTAGCATATTATCAAATTGTTCCTGACTTTTATCATCGACTTTATTAAACGCTTCTTTTATAACTTCTTTTGCACCTGACACATACCAGTCAATGAAATCTGACGTTAAAATAAGCTCGTCACGGGTCATTAGTAATCTTGTTGGTGTTATGTCATTCAAACTATCTAAATCGTTTGTATTGGCTTCTAAATGACTTTTTAAGCTATCGTACGTTTGTAAGTCGTTTTTCCTGGTCTTTTTAAACGCTTTTTTTACGTTCTGTCGTGATTGTGCCATAGCAAGCATTAAAGATGCTGCTTCACCTTTTGACACGATGATTTCATACATGCTTAAATCCTCCTATCAATGATTTTCTGTATTTGTTCCGGCTGATAGATATGCATTTTACGATTGTAGTCACGTATATAGTCTTTTACTTCAAAATTAACTTCTAGCGCTCGGTGGTTGATCACTGTTAAAAGATTGATCATGTGGGCGAATTCGCTATCTGTTAAATCATGCTTGATAAACTTATCTTGTAAAGCGACTTTTAAAAGCTGACAAAAACTTAAAATTTTATCAGTGTCTTGACTAACTTTGTTTACTAAAGCTTGGTTCATGACCTAACTCCTCCCATATATAATCATATAGCTTGTTGATCTCGTTTTTCGTTAGTTCGTGCGGCTTCATCATAAAAAAGGATTTACGTCCTATCTTTACTTTGCGATCATCAGCATAGTTCTTTGCTCGTGTCCAATGCATGCACGAATAAGGTAACAACAAATATCCTTGTCGGTTCGCTAAATCCTCGGCAACATCTAACGACTGATAAAAACAAAACTCTTGTACTTTTTTAGCATAAACAACAATATTAATGGACGGGTAAAGATACGCTAGTTTTCTTGGGTCTTTTTCATTGTAGTTTTGTTTAACTACTGATACTTTGTTTACGTCCATTTTTACGTTTACCCCTCGCATTGTTATGGATCTCATCTAGTGTTGCGAAAAATTCAGTGCCTTCACGTTCTGTTTGCGGTAAAGGAAAGCCCTGAACCATATTGAAAGTATCGTATAAGTTTAATCTAAAGACCCGTTTCGCTTTCCACATAGGCAAGAACTGTTTATGCATAAATTCGCCCGTCTGAAAATCCCTGAAGTGCAATTCAAAACCTTTATCGCCTATCTTGCGAACCGTTATTAATATTTCTACAATCTGACGTATACGACTATCAACGTTATTTATGCTCGGTGAACAATAGATCTGCACCGATTGCATTTTACGTGTAAACATTAATACTTCAGTCGCAACGCCTGCCCCATACTTAGACCATTTCCGGTTACTAAACGCCATTTGTGCCTCGTCCCAACACACAATAGATCCTTGCGCTTGAGCAACGTCATACCACGTTTCAAAATCTCGCATAGGCTTGCTGTCTTTTAGTTCATAGTTGCTAAAAAGTTGAACGTGTCCGCCATTTGCTTGTGTTTTATCTTTCCAGTAGTGAGCAAGTAACGACATCATGAACGTTTTACCTGAACCAAGTGCGCCCTGGATAAAAATATGGTGTGCCATTATTTCTTACCACCTTTCGCATCTCCTGGCGCCATCACGATTGGTTTTGGCGGCTTTGGTATTAGTGCTTCAATAGTATCAAGATAGTAGTCTGGATCAGCAACATCTGTTTTACCTTGCTTAGTAATGTAATCGGTGATTTCCTTGTAAGGATTTTTGTCAGGATATAAATATTTGTTTTCACCTAGTCGCTTTAAGTAGAGAATAGCTTTTACTTGTGGTTCTCTTAGTGCTTGTGATTTTGTAGTCATTTCTTCTATTACTTGTTTTACGTCCGATATATGTTGAACTTGCGGGAATAAATCATCACTAATCGCACTTTGTAATTTATTCGCATTATCAACGTTATTCATACCATTTGTATTTTGCATTTAACCATCAAACCCCCGTCTATCAATATTTAACTTGCTTAAAATCGCTTCTGACAACATGTGATTTTGCCTGAAATCGCTAGGCAATAAAGATAATTGAGATAAACGCTACTGCAATCAATCCCATTAAAATAATCTTGGTTAAATCTGTTGCGTTTGGCATTTCCGGTTCACGATAACTTGTAATTTGACTTAGTACAATGTTTTGTTCTAGTCGTGCTAAACGTTCAACCTCGTTTATACTTTGTTGCGGTGCCCGGTAAAAGAAGTTACGTCCTTCTTTTCCTACCGATATTTCACAGTCTTTTATCGGCACTTTATAAGCGCCTTCTACTGTCACACTTTCATCATCAATGTAATCAATCTGTTTTATATCGCTAGTACGATTATCGTTATCAAATACTATCAATAGATCTGTTGTTTCAATGTTGTATTCTTCATCATCTTGCTTGCGTTTAAATAATGCCATTTACTTTACCACCTTTGCGATTCTTGTTTTTCTTTGTTTTTGGTTGATTGATTTTCTTTACTAAGAACCAGGATAGAAAACCGATACACGCAACTCCTAAAGCTGTTCCACTTCCTAGAAAAAACATATAAACAAATGCATCAAACATTTAACATCATTCCTTTCAAATTTTTTACCACCACTTCACGCCATCTTTAACAGAAAAGTATAATCTCATAATGGATCTAACCATCAAGAGTGTACCTAGCAGCACTGTAGATGCCAAAAGAGAGGTGACAACCATCTGCCATTCGCTAGGTAGATCACCAAACACTTTAAAATATTGACCTATATTTAAACCTTGTGCTGTTACTAGTTGCACACCTTGTAATCTTTCAATAGCTAAATCTAAAAATGAAATTGGCGGCTGTAAGATCGTATCAATAAACTGTTTTAATACTTCATACACGTTCAAATCATTCGCCCCCTACTCTAATACTAGAAATCAATTTAATCGCTGTCACTGCTGTAATAACCCATAAACCAAATGAAAGAACATAAGCAATAACATCTAGTTGCATTGGTTCTAATGCATGAAATAGCTTGCTGATTGTGTCACTGTAACCATGTCCGCCTGAACTTTGTGGCGTATATGCTAGACTGCCTAAAGTTCGTCCAAATCCAATGATCAACGACACAAGTAATGAACCAATCTCAAATAACACTTCAAACAGTTTTACTGCTAGTACCCCAATCATGTAAACGATATAGAGTAAAGCACGTATCACATCAAATATGACTGTAAAAAAATTAACTATTAGATCAATCAAAAATTGAAAGAGTGAAGCAATGCCGCCTATTAGCCATTCGCCAAAACTCCAAAATAAATCAAATAGTTTTCCAAATGCATCGCCTAAAATCCCCATTAATAAAACTTCCTTTTACTGAAGATTCCCATCATCAAATCAATTAGTTTTTGACTAAATAACGTGATCATTAAGAGGAAAAGGAAAGGGGCAATATATTTCAAATGCCCCTCAAATACAACTTGAATGATCTGACTTAACAATTCTGTATTCATTATCATTCACCCTTTCTGTAATCCCTCTGAACTCGTGTTGACGTTCGTCCTTCTCGTGTACTTATCCTTGTTTCTCGTGGTTCTCTATACGCACGTTCTGACACTCTTTGTTCTCGTTCTGTTTCAGCGTTATTATTGTTGTTTAGTGATTGTTTAATTACTTTGATAAATTTAGGAACTAAGATAAACGATAGACCTAATAAGATTAAACTACCGATAACTCTTAATAAGCCGGCACTTGTTGTTAAAAGTTCATTGATGCCAAAAGGTAAATTAACGTTTGATTCTTGTTGTTCTACTTCAGATTCTTCACCGTTATCACCGATTGTTTGTAAACCAACTAATGGATCACCTAGTGCGCTGTATTTCATTTCAGCGGCAGGAATCGTATATTGCTTATCAGTAGCAGGCACAACAACATATTCTTGACCATCAACCAAAATTCTCACTTGACCGGTTTCAGGCTGTTGCCATGTCACTAAATAATCACCGTTTTCTTGTTCTTCAAAATCCTGACCACCCAATTCTGGTGGCGGTGCGACTAAAGTTGTCGCTTGCACTGTCACGCCTTCCGATTCTAAGCCTTGAAACTCGGTTGTAAGTTTGTAATCATACGTGGTTTGTTCTTCAACTGTTAAATCATTAAAGTATGTTCCGTTTGTTTCAAAGAGTGGATCATATTCATCAACTGATAATAAGCTAAATGTCTGAACGTCACTCACTTTTTTACGATAGATATTGACGTGTTCAAAGTATTCTGTTTCAGGTAACGACCATGATAGATCTACTCTGTCGTGTGATGCTTCAGCATTTACTTGTTTAATTTCTTCAAGTTCTGGCGTTGCAATCGTCACTTTTTCAGTAACGCCTTCACTTTCATTTCCTGTTTCGTCTACTGTTGTGAATTTGAAGTTGTATATTCCGCCATAATCAAGATTTTTGACTGTATAACTTGTATCAGTCACGTTGTCAGCTATTAACACATCATCTTGATAGATTTTAACGTGTGAAAAATCCTCATCAGTCGGTAAATCATAAGTGAAACTAGCTTGTAGATATGTTTGAATTGTTGTTAAATTTTCTATATCTTTTGGTGGTGTAAGTTGCAATTCATCAAAAAAATCCATCTCATGGATTCTAATATTTTCACCACCAAATCTAATTCTATTTATATTACTCAAATCTCTTGTAATAATATATTGATTTTTACCATTAACTGATGGTAAATCAGCTAATGTTATTTTATATAAACTTGAATTATCCGCATAAAAATTTATCCATCCTTTTGGATTACTCCCAATTATTGATATTTCAAACTGAACAACTGCACCAGTATTTAATTTTATTGGTTTAGATAAATTCGAAAAATCATATCTTCTTGGCGTTAAGGTATAGTAATTATTTAAATTATCGTCAAAAATTATATTCAAACCATCAACATTAACATCTTTTATATTTAATAATCCATTTGAATAACTGTAATCACTAGCAAACACCCCGGAAACCGGCAACAACATAAACAACGCTAGTATTAAAACAAACACTTTCTTTTTCACTTTATCACCCTTTTCTATTATTTATTAGGTATTGGCGCACCTGTTAGATCCTTGCTCGGTAAAGGTGCTTTTGTTAATTCATCGTTTGGAACTGGTGCGTTTCCGGTATCTTCACCTGGTAAAGGCGCTGTTCCTGTATTATCTCCTGGCGTTGGTGCAACATTATCGCCCCCACTTGGACTAGGCGCAATGTTATCTTCCACGCTTGGACTTGGTGCGGTTCCTGTTACGTCAGGTGGTTCTGGTGCAATGTTCTCTTGTGCGGGTGGTTCTGGCGCTGTACCGGTCACGTCTGGAACTTCAGGCGCTTGCAAGTCTTGTTCACTTGGTATGTTCTTTTTAAATTCTTCTTGTGTTGGTAGTGATCCAACTGGATCAAGTAGTTCAAATCCACCTGACGGATCTTCTTGAAACTGTATTTCTTCCGCATCTGCTTTTAAATCGTTTGCGGTAAAGCCTGATTCTTCAAAATCATTTGGTAAACTACCTGTTGGTTCGTCTATACCACTTTCTAAAGGATTGTTAAATATAGGCTGTTCAGGTGGTTCAGGCGCTGTACCTAACATGTCCTCCATTTCATCACGAAAAGCGGGAACGATTGTATCACGCATAGTTTCAGATACTTGCTGCCAATCTGGTGCGGGTGGTATCGCACTTTTAATTTCATCGAGTTTTCCCATCATGTTATCCCAACCCGGTATATCAACGACACAACTACAATCACTTTTTCCTGGGTCTGGTTCCGGATCTGGTTCTGGGTCGGGTTGTGTTGTTGGTTCTTCAAAATATATTTGTGTTGATATTGGGTTATTTGATTCCATGTAATTTAAATAAACTTCTCCACCATCATTTGACCTTAATTTAACTGCTGATACGTTTGCCGGAAAGTTAAACGAATTAACGCCATTACTTAAAGATTGTGAACCTATCAGTGATGCTGAACCGCTAACAGTTTCATACATAAGTATTTCAGCGTTATTACTGTTACTTGTGTATTCAACAAAAGTAAATTCATCATTTCCTTTATTCGGGTCTGCCCACATAAACTTTTCTGATTCACTTGTTGTACCATAGTACGGTAACGTAACTGATGCAGCCGATACGTTTGAAATTGAAATCATCATCAGCAACGCAACAATCAAAACAACCTTCTTCACTCAATCACCTTCTAACTAAAAAACGGGGCGGGTAGCATTTACACTACCTACCCCGTTTTTTATAATGTGATAAATACTAGTTCTTACCGCCATTGCCTAAAGCGCCTTTAATTAGGCGTACTAGTTTAGGCACAACAACGAATGAAATTGCTAATAGAACGAATGGTCCAATCAATCCTAGTAATTCGGTTGCTGCTGTAATAAGTTCTGATACATCAAATGGTAAAGTTACTCCTGTAAACATAGTGTCTGTTACCTCCTCCATATTATTTAAAACCCCTTTGTTAAAAAATTTATATTATAGGACTGTGCCTAATAATAACTAATAACTAATATTCTTGATAATCATAATCATGACCATCTTTTTCTTTTGATGCTTGTCTGAATGACTTTGCTATTATGCTGATAAGTAGCCCCGCTGTCGCAATTGCGAAAAATATCATCACGCCTGGCGCAACCATTTCAAGCAACATCTTAATATAGCCCCACATTTCACTAAGTCTTGCATCTGTAAAAAATTCTATCTTCATTTTTATCGCCCGTTTCGTACTGCTTTAATAACAACGTTTAACAACATACCTACCGCAATAATTCCAACGATGATCATTAAGAAGTTTGCGACTGTTCTTAAAATAAAACCGAATGTATCCCAGAAAAATGTCCAATCCCAAACGCCTGATAAATTCAACATGATCACCCCTAACTATTTTTGTATGATTGTTATTAACGTAAGCAGCAACGACACAAATACTGTAAAAGTAAGCAAGACACTTAAAATGTCCGGATTGCCTAACCAAATCTTAAACGCTTCAGCCATAAGACCGCCTATTTCCACCTGTCAGCAACCCCCTCAAGTAAACCGATAATAATATTTGTGAGTGGGTACAAAAACAAACTCGCTGAAATAATCACTACGTACGCTAGAAAAATTTCTTTGCCGGTAAAGTCTAATACTTGATACATGCTTTACCTCCTAACCACTCGATCTATCAGCATAAAAATAATTAAAATAAACAACGCTGTTGACACTAACAGATCACCAATCGTTACTTCATGGATCACGTTGATTGTTCCGGCATTGGAATCTACAACGGTCATTTCTCTAGTATCGACCGGAACAACAACTTGCGGTTCATCTATTCCCGGTTCGCTTGTTGCTTCAGTCGTTTGAACTGTTTGATCTGTCGTTTCTTCAGTCTGTTCGTCAACTGGTTCATCTGTCGTTGTTTCAGTTGGTGTATCTGTTGTTTCTGTCAATTCTGTTTCAGTTTCTTGACCTGTTTCGTCAGTTTCCTGCAATTCTGTTTCCTCGTTCAACTTGATCACCAACCGTTTTTAATTATTGATTGACTTAACCTTACCACCCCTTTTTGATAAAAACTATGCCAAAACATGCCAAAACATTTAGATTTTATGCCAAAACATTTTTTAAAGTTTAAAAGTCATTTTTTCATCACTCGACAAAATTATAAAAGGTGCAACCTACCCCACCATCAAGAATCAAGCATGAACATTTCAAATGTTTTTAACAAAACGAAAGAAAAAAAGAGTAAAAAGCGACTTAATAACGTGCGCTTATTTACTCTTTTTTCCCCGTTACTCTTATATTTGTAGTGCATATAATAATATATATAAATATATTGCTATACTGCACCATTCAAATAATTATTTTACTTTTATTTACTGAATGGCCTCCTTCCATTTTATGTAACTTGTCATTTAATTTCATACGCCATATTTTAATCTGTTTGTGTGTGATTCCCTCACTCAAAACAGTTTCAGGCACATGATCTAAGTCATTTTCCCAGGCTTCTAATTCTTTCAAAGCATTTTCTATTTTACCTAAGCTATACAATGTTTCACGGTACTTCATTCGCTCGATTGGTACATACTTCTTGACGTAACAATAGTGATTCCCTCTCGCTTTTGATGATTCAATAAACATCTTTATCCCCCTAAACAGATTTTTTTAAAGCATCTTCATTTGCTTGATTCGGTAAAAATCCAACTGCCACACATAATTCCGGGTACTTCTCAAAAACGGTTCTCGTGTCTTTAATTTCTTTTGGCTTAAATACAACAACGCTTGTCATTGATCCCACTCCCTTGCATTTTTAAATGTGTCAATGTCTAAATGTCTAACCACTGGATCATACAGTTCTAACCACAAATCCATATCAAAATTCACAATAGCTTGATCGCCATATAGTTCATGCATACGCTTTTTATGTTCACGTGATAAATCTATATTTTCTTGTAGATCTCTTTTTGTCGGCACTTGATGATCTAGCCGCCATATCATCATCGCAAGTTCTAAATCATTAACATCACCGTCAATGTGACTTGTATCAGCGCAATCTATGCCATTTGCTAGATAACGCCCTTTTTCTCGCTTACTCTCAAAAACTAATACCGGTATTGTCATTTTTCCAACTCCTCGAAATTCCATTCTAAATCTATTTCGTTAATCTCTAACCAATGAAACGTATCAATTTTTTCTAAACGTACATCATTCATCATTGATTCTTCTTGCATTTCCCACACTGTTCCTTTTTCAACTAAAACTTCTTTACCTGTTTCTATGTCATCAACATCAATAGCATCTACTGTAAATTCATGTATGCATTTATAAATTTTCATGTGATTATCCCACTCTTAAATCAATCTTTTTTTCTGCTTCAACACTTAATTCTTTCTTGTACCAAATCCCCTTGAAATGCTTATAAGCTTTTTTCATCATCGGCTTGCGATCAAAATATTCTTGTCGTCTGAACTTCCACATTTCAACGCCCTGATTATCGTTTGCATCTGGATCAATACGATCCCAAAACTCAAAATGCATTTCTATGTCTGTTTCATCTTGAAAGATATAATATTCCTCGTATTCGTGATCAAGCATGATACAAAGCGAATCAAATTGATCTAAGTGATCTATGTGATACAGTTCAAAATCTTTCAAACGCTCGTCTAAGTTCTCCCACATTTCCTTTTCTGTTTCAAACATTGCTAGATAGTGTTCATTCATTACTTCATCTCCTTGTTATATAATTTCCTTTCCGCAAACGGGACAGAAATTAATATATATACTTTCCATAAACTCTGCTTCTTCGTGATCTATCATCAATCTGTTATCGTAAATATAGACACTTAGTTTGCTGTCACTTGACTCTATACTTTTGCTTCTTGATGAACAGTGTTCACAATTATATTTCATTTCTTAATCTCCCTTTTCAAAAATTATTTATGCGTTGATCCATGCCATCAAACTCTATAATTTCAGCGCTATTTAACATTCGTGACAAGATGCGTTTACCTTGCTTGCCATATTTTTCACTGAAATCACCGGCACTGTAATTTGTTGTGTAAACGGTCGGTAGTGCTTGACGTGAGTTGATCACTTGGAACAAGACTTCACTCGCCCACGTTTCAAATCCTGATGCATCACGCTTAACATATTCAGCGCCTACATCATCAAGAACAAGTAAATCTAGTAATTCTAAACGCTTGATAATGTCATCTTGAGTTTGTGAACTATTCTTGTTAAACGTTGATTTAATCATGTTCATTAAGTCTGTTGTTGTTAAAAACATGACCTTATAGCCTTGTTCTCTTAATTTTTTTAAGATTGATGCGGCTAAGTGTGATTTACCTAAACCAACATCACCTTTAAAAACTAGACTATGTTTCTTGGAGAAATTATTAAACTTAGACACATAGCCTTTACATAATCTTAGTGCTTCACGTTGGTTATCTGTTTGCGGTTGATAGCTTTCAAATGCTGCTTGATCAATGCTTTTTTCAATGTGTTCATGATTGATGATCCAGTTGTTAAATTTATAATCTTCAACATCTTCCTTTTTCGGTAAAGTGTCTTTTAGCTTGTTATTCTCACATGTCATACACATGCCATGTACATGTTTCTCACCTTCACGATCTGTACGCTCGTAAATGTTGTATTCACTTTGACAAACGTCACAAGTCTTTTTATCAACGACAACAACTATTTCTTTCATTACCTGCTTTATTGATTGCATATCACTCACCTACCCTAAAAGTTTTGTGTATTGATCCATAGAAGGATCATGCGGCTTTTTATCTTGTTGCTTATAACTTTGTTTGCTTGCTTGTTCTTCAAGCTGTTGTAAGTTCTTGATGCCTTGTTTGTTCCAGTTTTTCAAGATACCACGTAAATAACCAATGTTTCTTTTATCAGCTTCACATGCTATGTTCATTGCCTTAAATGCCATTTCATCAAAATCATCAAAATCAAATTCATTTTCAAACGACAACAACGTTTCTTTAGCAAAATAGTTATCTTCACCAAAACCGTTTTTATCCCAAAACATTGTAAGTGCGTTTACCTCTTGTTGTTTTTCTTTTTCTTCTTCTTTTTCTTCTTCTTTTTCTTCTTCTTTTTCTTCTTCTTTTTCTTCTTCTTTTTCTTCTTCTTGTTGTTGTTCTTGTCCACCTGTCGTTGACGTATCGTTATACGTATCGTGAGAACCCGTATCATTGCTGGATTTTGATGATTTACGTTTTTTATTTGACGTATCGTTACCCGTATCGTTACCCGTATCGCCATACCATTCGTAAATTTTTCTAATTTCTTGCTTTTCAACTTTTCTACCAACAAATAAAATTAGCTTTTTATCTTTTACTTGCTGTAGTTCTGAATTAACACAATCAATAATTGGTTTACCACCACGATTAAAGTTGTACTTACCCCAATTTTTTATGGCTATTTCTCTTGTCTTGTCGTTATAAACAACCAATTTATGATGATTAATGAATCTATCTAATAATGCGTTGATACTTTCAATAGAATAACCAGTGTCAAACGCCATTTGTTTCTTGGTGATCTGATAGATACCTATTTGTTTTGTTTTTGAGTTTGTCAAAAGGTATAAGAAGAAATATTTATCTTCTGGCGTTAGTTCTTCAACTACCTTAGGATCTTCCCAAAATTCCGTTCTAACCATTCTAAATTTACTCATTTCATAAAACCCCTTTCATTGCTTGGTTTATTATTTTTATTTCTTGTTCTTTATCCATTTGAACAAAGCCTTGATCTACGTCATAATTTACTGGCTTGTTGTTGATATAAAGAATTGTTCTGTACTCTATCTTTTGTTCTCTAAGAACTCTTTCTAATTTTGATACCTGATTAACGTTGTTAGTAAAATAAGTTTCTTGACCGGTAAACGTTACATATTTTTCAGCCATTTTTTATACCGCCTTTGAATGAATTTTTTTAAAGTTCTTATCTAAGAAATCAGCCATTTTTGAAGCTTGGAACGTCCACTTTTCGCCTTGATTTTTCGGATAGTAGACAAATCCACCGTGTTCAAGATCAAGTTGCTTTTTAAATCTTGGTTGATAAAGAATGTTCTCTTTTAACCATGTTTGTTTCTTTCCGGTTCGTTTTTCCAAATCTTTCATAGTCCAATAGACACCCGCCAAAGCAGTATCTTTTAACTGTTTTAATTCAATCTTGCTTATCAGTACCATTTCAGAGGGTATAGGTATAGATAGACTTACTTCTAGTTCTTGCATGTTTAAAACCTCCTATGCTGTTTCTTCAACTTCACGAACTGCATAGCGTGAAGCTAAAAAAATATCTTCAATTTTAAGATTGTAATACCTAGAAATCTTGATAGCTGTTTCAGTTCCTACATTTCTTCTACCATTTTCTATTTGTGATAAGTAACCGGCTGATATAGATAGATTTTTAGCAGCTTTTTCAATGCTTAAACCTGATTTTAACCTTGCTTGTCTAAGTAAACTCATTTAATCACCCCTTATTAACTTTGCAATGTGCGTTGCTATAAATTTATAATACTTCACACATCGCAAAGTGTCAACCCGTTTCGCAAAGTTTGTTTAAAAAAGTTTAACCTTTGCATTTTGAAAAGTATAATAGATATATATAGGAGGGTTTATTGTGAATGAAAAAACATTTGGTAAAAGGCTTAGATCTTTAAGACAAGGAAAGAAATTAACCATGAAAGAGTTAGGTAAAAAATTCAACCTAGCTGAATCGACCATTTCAGGATATGAAACAGGAAGTAGAAAGCCTGATATGGAAACCACAATGAAATTAGCTGATTTCTTTGAAGTGTCCATTGATTATTTATATGGTCGTGATGATAAAGATGATAGCCTATTTTTCTTTGATTTAGAGGGATTGACTGAACAGGAACTAGCTGACATTAAAGAACACATTGAATATGTTAAATGGAAGTCGCAACAAAAGGAGAAGTGAAATGACGAAAAAGGATAAAGATCAGTTAGGTTACTCAATAGCATTAATTGTTTTTCTTTTATTGATTATGGTGCGTAATTTTTTTAGCTTTATTCCCATCATGTATTTTATTGGTGGCGCTTTAGCTATATCATTTATCGTTGGTGAATCAGTAAAAGCAATGATCCCGACTAAAAAGACAAAACGTAAGTCAACGAAAAATAAAACGAAAAATAAGGAAACAACTAAGAAAAAAACAAATAAAAAAGCTACAAACAACGCACCTAAGAAAAATCACAATCAATTAAGATGTAAAAAAGAAGTTATGACACTACCTTTTGAAAAGTTATCATGGCGGGAATTTGAAAGACTTTGTTACTATTACTATGAATCTAAAGGACAAAATCCTAGAGAAACAGGTGAAGGCGCTGACGGTGGTATAGATCTAATCATATACAATAATAAAGATAAGGCTGATGAAGCTGTACAAATTAAAATGTACGCTAAACATAGACAAGTTGACGTTAAAATAATTAGAGAATTGAACACTGCTAAAAAGAATCACAAATGTATGCTTGCAAGACTTATTACAACGTCAGATATATCTTTAGCCGCAATGCGTGAAGCAGGTGACAACCGTATAGATACACATGATGGTTTTTGGGTAGAAAATACGCTGCTAAAATGGCGTGATCAAGAAGCTAAAAGACTAAAGTACATAAAGTAAATTTCAATTACAATCTTTTTGGTTGTAATTTTTTTCTTGATAAAAAGAACAAACGTTCGTATAATGGTTATGAGGTGATTAAATTGGACTATAAACCATTTGAAACAGAACTAGCAATATCGAACTATTACAAGTCAATAGGCATACTAGAACCTTACCAAATTGATTTACAAGCTATTTCAGACGGTTTTGGCATTAACTTGACTTATACCACTAAAAAAACATTTGCATTTGAAAATGGACGGTTTAGAATGATTAATGTAGATGCTAGCTTGCCTGAACATTTAAAACGTGAGCATTACTTTCACGAACTTTGTCATATCTTACGACATTATGGATCACAACTGTTTTTGGCAAGTGCATTTATACAACTACAAGAATATGATGCAGTAAGATTTACAAGGTATGCAGCTATTCCCTATCACATGATTAAACTATTTGATCTACATGATCCATTTGTGATTAAAAGAATGGCACAAGCGTTTTGCGTGTCTGAACAAGTCGTAAGTGATCGGCTAGATGGTATCTTGAGAAATTCACTTGAAAGGAGATATGTATATGGCTAGTATCGTAAAGCGTGGGGCTAGTTGGCAATACATTATTAGTCGTTATGTTGACGGTAAATACAAACCAATAAGAAAAGCAGGATTTAAAACAAAACATGAAGCAAAGGTTGCGGCTGATGAAATTGAATACAAATTAAATACTGGTCAACGTATCAAAAATGAACATATAGCCTTTTCAAAGTATTTTGAAGATTGGTATAGTATATATAAGACAAACGTATCAAAACAAACGTTAAACCACTACAAGGATAGTCTTAGATATATCAAAGAACATTTTGGTGAAGTGACAACAATACAAGAAATAAAAAGAAAAGATTATCAGGTATTTTTAAATGAATACGGAAAGAAGTATGCTAAAGAAACCATTTCAAAAGTTCATGGACATATTAAAGCATCTGTTGATCATGCTGTTGAAGATGAAATAATTAGAATCAACTTTGCGGATAAAGTCATTTTGACGGGAAAACAGTCTAAGGATAAAAGCGAAAAATATTTAGAGTTTGAAGATAGCGAAAAACTATATAAAACACTTATGAAAAATCTTAATAGAGGTTTAAGTTATTATGGCGTTTTGCTTTTATTGGTGTCAGGTATGCGCTTTGAAGAACTTGTAGGACTAACAAGAAATGATTTTGATTTTGATAGTAATACGATAAGTATTAATAAAGTGTGGGGCTACTCTAACAAAATGACTGAAGGATTCGGGAAAACGAAAAATAAACAATCAGTGAGAACAATAAAGATTGATGCTGACGTGATGCGTGAATTTAAAAAACTATTTATGAAGATGCCCGATAATATTAATAGATTAGTCTTTTTCAGTGTGAAATCAAAATATAGAGTGATTAGCAATACGATCATCAATAAAACATTGAAAAAGGCTTTAATAGTTGCAGGAATCAAGAAACAAATTACTGCACATGAACTAAGACATACACACGCAAGCGCACTGATCTATAAGAAAACGTCAATCATTTATGTAAGTGAACGCTTGGGACATGCAGGAACTGAAATCACATATAAACGATATGCGCACCTGATGAAAGAACTAAGAGAAGAAGATGAAAAAATAGCAATTAACATATACTAAATGTGTAGTAAATGTGTAGTAAATTTTAAAAACGTATGATATTCTATGTCAACGCCACAAAATTAAAAACCCTTAGGAACGTTGATATAACAACATTTCTAAGGGTTTTGATATTTTTTAAATTAACTTAAAATAACGCTAAAGTACCGGTGGTCGGGGTCGAACCGACACTCTCGTGAAAGAACGGGATTTTGAGTCCCGCGCGTCTGCCAATTCCGCCACACCGGCATATTATGGAGGCGGTAACCGGATTTGAACCGGTGATGAAGGTTTTGCAGACCTCTGCCTTACCACTTGGCTATACCGCCGTTCTCCAAATAAAAAAATGGAGCGAAAGACGGGATTCGAACCCGCGACCCCCACCTTGGCAAGGTGATGTTCTACCACTGAACTACTTTCGCAAGAATGGCTGGGCTAGCTGGATTCGAACCAACGCATGACGGAACCAAAAACCGTTGCCTTACCGCTTGGCTATAGCCCAACAATATATAATTAAATCTTTATAAACAAAAATGGGGCGACCGGTGGGGATCGAACCCACGCATGTCGGAACCACAATCCGATGTGTTAACCACTTCACCACGACCGCCATAATATAATTTTTATAAAGCAGGGGTAGTAGGAGTTGAACCCACACCGGAGGTTTTGGAGACCTCTGTTCTACCATTAAACTATACCCCTATATTATTACTGATTTTTTTCTTAAAAAAAATGGTGGAGGGAGTAGGACTCGAACCTACGAACCCGATGGGAGCGGATTTACAGTCCGCCGCGTTTGGCCAACTTCGCTATCCCTCCAAATAAATGGTGGCTCGGGACGGAGTCGAACCGCCGACACACGGAGCTTCAATCCGTTGCTCTACCAACTGAGCTACCGAGCCATTTATGGGCACTTAATAAATTAAGTGGCGGTCCGGACGGGACTCGAACCCGCGACCTCCTGCGTGACAGGCAGGCATTCTAACCAACTGAACTACCGGACCATATTAATTTTTGGTTGCGGGGATAGGATTTGAACCTATGACCTTCGGGTTATGAGCCCGACGAGCTACCAGACTGCTCCACCCCGCGACGATATAAAGTTTGTAAATGGTGGAGGATGCAGGGCTCGAACCTGCGACCCCCTGCTTGTAAGGCAGGTGCTCTCCCAGCTGAGCTAATCCTCCAACATATAATGGTGACCCGTACGGGATTCGAACCCGTGTTACCGCCGTGAAAGGGCGGTGTCTTAACCGCTTGACCAACGGGCCATAAGTGTAAAAGTTATCTGGCGGAGAGCGAGGGATTTGAACCCTCGAGACGGTTTAACGCCGCCTACACGATTTCCAATCGTGCTCCTTCGGCCACTCGGACAGCTCTCCATTTTGGCTCCACAGGTAGGATTCGAACCTACGACCGATCGGTTAACAGCCGATTGCTCTACCACTGAGCTACTGTGGAATGGATAGTATGCCTAGCGACGTCCTACTCTCGCGGGGCTTAAGCCCAACTACCATCGGCGCTGAAGAGCTTAACTACTGTGTTCGGCATGGGAACAGGTGTGACCTCTTCGCTATTGTCACTAGATCTTTTATCGCTTTGTCTTTGTTTGTCACAAGGACAAGATATATTATATTATGTTTTTCAGAGTTTTGCAAGTGTTTTTTATAAAAAATTAACTTTTTTATATTTTTTTCTCACGAAAAATTATACCCTGAAAACTAGATAAGAAGTAAACAATCATCAAACAAAAATTTAGTTAAGTCCTCGATCGATTAGTATTCGTCAGCTGCACATGTCA
>NZ_FOXC01000093.1 GCF_900115605.1 Halolactibacillus halophilus | reverse complement strand
TTTAATAGCCATCGCTAATTTTTCAGGGTCTTTAAATCGTTGGCGTCCATACTTTTGGAGTAAGTTGGCTAACGCTTCAGTTTCCATTGAATGAATAGATGACATCGTGATATCGCCTGTCATTAGTTGAACCATTGTTGAACTGAAGACGGATGTACTGATGTTTTCATTCTTTAATTCCGTCGTTAGGGTATTACATTTGTAATATAAATTCTCAACGTAGTGTTGTTGAGCTTCTGTCATTTGGTGTACCAACTGATAGCGAGCTCTAGTTAAACGCAGGAGAGCAACATATTGGTCATTTCGTGGTAAAGCAGTATTGTACTTTCCAGTGCTAAGAAACTCAGCAATGAGTTTGGCATCGAGTCTATCATTTTTCTCATCTGTCCAAACTTCAGAAAATCGATGAATGGTTCTTGGGTTTTCAACAACCGTTTGAACGTTAATGAGTTGTAGGTCAGGATCTTGTGAAAAGTAAAGAGACGGAAGGGTACTGTATAACCCTGTCGCCTCCATGCCGACAACAATCTTGTCAAACGACAGTTCCTCGTGGAACTGTAGAATAGATTGTTTGATATGGCTGGCTCCTGCGTCACTATTTCCAACCGTTGTTTGATAGAGAACCCTGTTGTGATCATCATCACGTGATAAAAAACAAACATCAAGCTTGGTTTTACTCACATCTAAACCAACAAATAATTTCATGGAAGGGTCCCCCTTTCATTTGATATTTGGAAGGTCAGTTTGGTCACTCCGGGCTATCCCTGTAACATCGTGCGTGCTATAACCTCTATAACCTCGCGCATATGAATTTAACGTGTAGTTGTTGTAGCTGCCAGGCACTATTAGATTCCTATATCTAATAGACGACAGTTCAGCGTCATTCAGCTTATGAGTTTGTAGTCTCAACACGATGATGGGAAGCATGCTTAAAAAGTAGTCTAGCTACAAGGAGGATAAGCCTTTTCCCATTTAGAACCTACTTCCATCTAGTTCTATTTTACACGGGGATAGCCCGGAGTGACAAAGCAAAACAGTGTTATTATATGAATTT
>NZ_FOXC01000046.1 GCF_900115605.1 Halolactibacillus halophilus | reverse complement strand
GGAAGGCATTCGCTTATTAGTAAGTGCCTAATAAAAATATAAACTCTTGGAACAAGAGGGTTAGCTTGGTCAATTTCGTCAGCTACCAAAAGTGGCGATTACCCAAGAAGCCCCCACTTCAAGCAACCCGTAAGGGTGGTAAGTGGTGGGTAGTTCACTTGGTTAAAAATGATTATTCTTTTATTCGTGACTTGATAAAGACGTGTGACCAAAACTTAAGCCCTCCCATTTGTAAGACAACAACATGATCAGCAATCTGCTTAATTAGCGCGGCAACTTTTCCGACCACTTTCTTTTTATTCCACAGCAAGCCAATCCCATCTCGCTGACCAACAGAAGCAATGCGACTGCCATAAGCCTTAAAACGAAAATCATTTGCTGCTTGTTTATGATTCAAGTTTTTAAGTAAGTGATCGGCACAGTATTTACCTTTTTGAATAGCAATATCAGCATTTGGCAATACGTTTTCGTTCGACTGTCCGCTAGTTTCAGCTGCATCACCAATAACATACACGTCAGGATATCCGTCCACCGTTAAATCATCGGTCAGTATCAACACACCTGTATTATCGTGAAATAATGCTGTTTGAAGAATAGCAGGCATTGAAACACCCGCTGTCCAAATAAATAAGTCATGTGGTAATGCCTCAATAATACCTCCGTGTTCAACTTTAACCGTATGTCGTGAGATTTCTTTAATTGAGGTTTGCAGCTTGATATCGATGTGTTCAGCTTCAAGTTGACTTAAGGCATATTCACCAAGCTCTAAATTAAATTCCGGTAACACGGTTGAAGCTTTCTCAATCAGTGTAATTCGAGCATTTTCTGGAGAGACTTGATATTGTTGAAGTAATTTAGGCAATTGCTCTTTGAGCTCGCCGATTAGTTCAATACCAGTAAAGCCTCCACCACCAACCACAATATTTAGTGGTTCGACCTGATTTGACTTCTTATAGTCCTCAATAACGGTTAACAGCCGGTTATACAGCCGATTTGCACGCGCCAGAGTAATTATACTATGCGCAAACGAATCAAGGCCTGGTACTTCACCTGTGTTGATTTCAGCACCTAAAGCTACCACAAGATAATCATATGTGTATGCCGCTTGATCGGTAATGACTTTTTTAATATCCGGTACTATTTTATGAACTGTTTCTTTTTTTAATGTCACTCGATTTTTGTCAAGGATGCGATCTAAATCAATTCGCGCTAAATTCTCAGAATAAAGGCCTACTGCACAACGGTGCAACCATGTCGTTTGATAGTGATAGCGATGTTTATTAATCAATGTAATCGAGACATCTTGGTGTTTTAATTTTTTTTGTAATCTAAGTACCGTCGTTAATCCAGCGTAGCCAGCCCCTAATACGACAATATGGCTCATAAGCGTCCATCCCCTTCAATTCTAATATTCCGTCACAAATTCGTCATATTTTAATATTAGCTTGTTTTATTCATATTTACAATGATAATCAAACAAGCATTATCAATTCATCTCTCTCTAAAGTATGTTAGAATATTGAATGTATTAACGATCAAATGGGGGATAAAACAAATGGAAGAAAATCAATTATACGATATTACAATTATCGGTGCAGGTCCAGTTGGACTTTTCACTGCCTTTTATGGCGGTCTTCGCCAAAAGAAAGTTAAGATTATTGAAAGTTTACCACATACGGGTGGACAATTAAGCGCACTTTACCCTGAGAAATATATTTACGATATTGCTGGTTTTCCTAAAGTACGCGCACAAGACTTAATCAGCAATTTAGAAGAACAAGTCAGCATGTTTAACCCAACTTATTGTCTTGAAGAAAACGTCCAAATCGTTAACAAACAAGATGATGGGCCGTTTATGATTGAAACAAATAAAGCGACACATTTCAGCAAAACCATTATCGTTACCGCAGGCAATGGCGCTTTTCAACCACGTAAACTTGCTTTAAAAGAAGCGGGAGCTTATGAAGGACGTAACCTACACTATTACGTTGATCAAATGATGAAATTTAAAGATAAGCGCGTTGTATTATTTGGTGGGGGTGACTCTGCGCTGGACTGGGCGCTCATGTTAGAACCCATCGCAAAACAAGTGACCCTTGTCCACCGGCGCGATCAATTTAGAGCACATGAGCATAGTGTTGAAAAACTAAAACAGTCGTCTGTCAACGTTGTTACACCATACGTACCTGAAGCTCTACATGGTACAGATCAGATTGAATCTGTCGTGCTAAAAGAAGTCAAAGGCGACAATACTTTAACGATTGATGTCGATGATGTCATAGTCAACTACGGCTTTATCTCATCACTCGGGCCGATTAAGGACTGGGGATTAGAGATTGAGAAGAATAATATTGTCGTTAACTCACGCATGGAGACAGCGGTAGAAGGCATTTATGCGGCGGGTGACATTTGTACGTACCCAGGCAAAGTTAAACTGATTGCGACCGGATTCGGCGAAGGACCAACAGCAATTAATAACGCCATCAATCATATGGAACCAAAAGAACGATTGCAACCTAAACACTCAACAAGTATGTTTGAATAACAAAAGAATAAAAAGATCTGATGTAACGCCCTATAGCGTCACACCAGGTCTTTTTGTTCTTTATCTAGCTCATAATTGCTAACCAGATACTTTAATTATTTTTGCCTATGTTGCTTATCAATCAAAAGGTGTGATACTTTTCGTACTCTGAAGAATGTACGTCATAATGTCATCATCAACCTCACCTATTTTAAAGATGTGATTGACGTGGTGTGGACGTTTAACGTATCCTCGACCAATTAACTCTTTAAGTAAATCACTATATTCAATCAATGTTTTACCAATGAGTAAATGTTCAAATGATCTCCTCGTTTATGCTGGTTATAGATTTTATTGAACTACCTCCACCTAACATTCTCACGAATGTTTGAGGAAGGTGTCATCTCGCTCTAAAACAATAAACGCTATAACAACATCGGTTTTCACGAACAATTGCTTCACCAATAACACAAAAAAAGACAACGTACATTCAGCTTTAGTGAGCGCGTTGTCTTTTTTTGTGTTATTGGCATATTCAGTTTCAATAAACTTCTTCCTCTTTTGACGAACAACAATAATCTTTTTCAGCTTGCGGATTATAAATACTAAATCCTCCACCCATCATGTCCTGTTTAAAATCAATGGTTGCACCACTCAGTAAGTCAACCTGTGTTTTTTTAATCGTAAACGGTATTGTATCAATCGACTCTGTATAATCATCCTCCGTCACATGCGTATCAAATCCAAGCGTATATGATAAGCCATTGCATAGACCACCTTTGACACCAAAACGCACCCGTGTCATGTTGTCTCTTTCACGTTGTAGCATTTCTTCAAATTGTCGTTTGGCTCGATCTGTAATCATTAGCATGACATCCGTTCCTTTCTTTTTCTCTTTCTCTAACACTTAGTATACTTAACTGATTGAAAATGTTCAATTAGTCTGTTTGCGATGATCAGTAAAACTGAGACAACAAGAAATGTCTGCGGGACGTTTACTTCATCGATCTACTTTCTAACCGGAAATATGATTAAAAATACTAGATAGTCTTTTTCTCTCTAAAAAACACTAACCATCGCTCTAAAAGAGGGTGGTTAGTGTAAAGGATTTACTTATTATCAGCAAAATAAATACCTGTCGTTATTGTTTCAGCCGCTCCGCGCATCCAGACTTTTCCATTACCATCCCATGTGATTGTTAAATCTCCACCTGCGAGATGGACCGTTACGGGTTCACTGCGGCGACTCTTCCCATTTAGAATACTTGCGACTGTCGCGGCACATGCGCCTGTCCCACATGCTTCAGTTACACCAGAACCACGTTCCCACACTCTAAAGTGCATTTCTGTCTCGCTTATGACTTCAATAAACTCAACATTCACCCCTTCAGGAAACCGGTCATCATTAGTAATGACTGGGCCGAGTTCATAAAGAGGGGCTTCATCAATGTCAGCTACAAAGAAAATCACATGGGGGTTTCCCATGGATACAGCAGTAGCAGATAGCGTTTCCCCTCCAACCTTAAAGGACTCATTAATCACATATGCTGCTTTCTCACCAAGCATTGGAATCTGGTGTCTTTCTAAAATAGGCGCGCCCATATCGATAGTGACTTCAGCCACCTGTTGATGATCATTGTCAAGATGGACATATGCTTCTACAATGCCTGCTTTTGTTTCAATGGTGAATGTTTCCTTATGAGTCAGCTGATGTTCAAACGCATATTTAGCGACACAACGTAAACCATTGCCACATGTTTTTCCTTCTGATCCATCTTTATTAAACATACGCATGCCAACATCAGCTTCATCGGACGGCGTAATTAAGATTAAACCATCTGATCCTATCCCTGTATTTTTGTTAGAGACATTTATCGCAAGTGACTTAAACTCACTTTCATCGAGCGTCTCTTTGAACATATTAATATAAACATAACTGTTGCCTAAACCATGCATCTTTGTATACTGAATCTCTTTCATCACTATGCCCTCCCTTATGAATCAACCAAATTTAACAATAATATCTTCTAGTATAGCTGATATTACGGTTAATATAAATAACGATGCCCAACTTTTACGTTATTCAGCCTCGTTACCCACACACCCATCAACTGAACTACATCAACTACTCTTCACGGTGAAAAACACTTCTTTTTATAGAGGGATAATGTTATACTAAACAAAGCAATAGAAAGGATGGTTGAACGATGGAAGAACAAGTACAAACAGTATTAAATAAATTACGCCCTCTCCTTTTGCGTGATGGTGGCGACGTTGAACTAATCGGTGTTGAAGACGGAATTGTCCGCTTAAAACTTTTGGGTGCTTGTTATAACTGCCCAAGTTCAACAGTGACATTAAAAGCCGGGATTGAACAAGCTTTAGTCGCACAAGTACCTGGTGTGAAAGGCATTGAACAAGTATTTGAATAATTAACAACAAGGCTACCTATCGGGTAGTCTTTTATATTGCTTTCATTCGATTAATGCCAGATTTTATAGATGTATCAATATAGAAAAACCTCTCTTATCTAATGACTAGACAAGAGAGGTTTTGTTTAGTAACCATCGACAATGTCAATGCCTTGATTTACCGGCTGTAATATCAGCCATTCGTGTTCTGGCATAGCTTCTCGCCATTCTTGAAGATGCTTTTTCGCCATTGCTTCATCGACTAACACCATTAATGTCGGGCCTGCCCCGCTAATATATACACCATAGGCATGGTGTGCGACTAATGTTTTTACGTCGTCATAATGTGGGATAAGTGCCTTTCTGTGTGGCTCATGGAAATGATCTTGATTCATCATTTGTCCAAGTAAGGCCCAATCTTCTTTCACAAGTGCCGCGGTTGAAACATTTGCCACGCTACTCGCTCGTACCGCATCACTGTAACTAAATGTCTCAGGCAACACTGCTCGTGCATCTTTTGTTTTTAATTCAAAGTCTGGTATCACCGCTACAAAACTAACACCTGATATGTCGACTTTGACGTACTGAACGATGTCTTCATAATGACCAACAACTGCCCCACCTAGAATCGCCGGCGCTACATTATCCGGGTGCCCTTCTATTTCGGTCGCAATTTGTACCTTATCGTGATTACTCAAATCTAGCCCTAGTAACAAATTGGCTAGTTCGATCCCACAAGCAATTGCGGTCGCACTGCTTCCTAACCCTCGCGCCAGCGGAATATCACTAAACAATTCCACATGGCAAGCCGGTAAGCTACTTTTATTATAGCGGTCGGCTACTTGCCGAGCTATTTTATAAATGAAATTATCTTTGCCTTTAGGAATATCATGCAAGTGCTTTGAGTGAGATACAAACGCCCACTCATCCGCTGCACTTACTTTAATAAATAAATATAAATCTAATGCTACACCAATCGAATCAAATCCTGCGCCTAAATTAGCTGTTGTCGCCGGTACTTTGATTCGCCAACTCATGACTGTTCACGACCAAGAATTGCCTTTACGACTGCATCCTCATCATTTTCAAGTACTATTGGCGAGATATCACTGTATTCAATCGCTGTGTTTGGATCTTTAAGGCCATTCCCTGTTAAAACGCAGACAACTTGACTGCCTGGTGCTACTTGATTGTTCTTCAATGCTTTAAATAGACCAGCGACAGAAGAGTTAGAAGCGGGTTCAGCAAAGATTCCTTCATTCTTTGCCATCCACTGGTACGCTTCAATCATTTGATCATCAGTGATTTCATCAATTGTCCCATTTGACTCATCCCGCGCATTGACTGCTTGCTTCCAACTCGCCGGATTACCAATTCGAATGGCAGTTCCGATTGTTTCAGGATTTTCAAAGACACGATCGTGAACAATCGCGGCTGCTCCGCTTGCTTCATAACCCATCATTTTCGGTAGACCGGTTTGTTTCTTATCATTATATTCTTTAAAACCCTTCCAGTACGCCGTAATGTTGCCTGCGTTACCTACTGGAATGAAGAGATAATCTGGTGCTTTTCCTAGTGCATCACATACTTCAAAAGCTGCCGTTTTTTGCCCTTCAATTCTGAATGGATTAACTGAGTTAACAAGCGTGATATCATCTCGCTCACCCAATTTACGAACGATTCTAAGCGCATCATCAAAGTTACCTTTAATCGAATAAATCTCAGCACCGTACATCACTGCCTGTGCCATTTTCCCTTGTGCAATCTTTCCTTCAGGTATAACAATAATTGAACGTAAACCAGCTTTTGCAGCATAAGCAGATGCGGCTGCGGATGTATTTCCAGTTGAGGCACAAATGACCGTATGTGAGTCGTCTTCAATCGCTTTAGCCATCGCCATGACCATCCCTCGGTCCTTAAAAGATCCCGTTGGGTTAGCGCCTTCGATTTTCGCATAAGCTTCTACACCATATTTTTTTGATAAGTTATCTAACTTAACTAACGGTGTATTCCCTTCATTTAAAGTTAACATCGGTGTTTTATCATTTACAGGTAATAAGTCTTTATATTCTTGTAATAATCCTTGCCACGCCATCATTTATTCCTCCCCGTCGACTCGGTAATAACTAATAATACGGTCGACTACAGCTATTTTTTCTAGAGCTTGTAAACTTTTTTCAAGTTGCGCTTTACTGATTTTATGTGTAATCATGACAATTTCAGCTTTTTGATCGGTTTCAATTGGTAATTGTAAAATCTTTTGGAAGCTGACTTGGTGATCGGTGAAAATATTAGTAATCTCTTGGAATGCTCCCGCTTGATCTTCGACTTCTAGACGGATAAAGTGTTTCGAATATTTTTCCTCAGACGCCTTAATTTTCCTTTTAAACTGAGGTTCTTGATAAGTATTACCACTAATACCTAAACGGATGTTGCGAATAACTTCCATTAAGTCTGATACCACTGCTGTGGCGGTCGGTAAACTACCAGCACCTGGTCCGTAAAACATTGTTTCCCCAACTGCATCACCATAAACATAAACTGCATTAAATTCATTTTTCACACTTGCTAATGGATGATCTTTCGGTAACAGCGTTGGTTCAACCATCACTTCTACTTTCTGGTCATGCATAGCCGCTATACCAATTAATTTAATCGTATAACCTAAGCTATGCGCAAAATTGATATCATCCTGCGTCACTTTCGTGATACCTTTTACTTCTACATCATCAAGGTTAACTTCCATTTTAAAGGCTAAGTTTGCCAGAAGCGTCATTTTACGAGCCGCATCTAAACCTTCAACATCAGAGGTCGGATCGGCTTCAGCAAAACCTAAACGTTGCGCTTCTTTTAACACATCATCAAACGGAAGACCCTCATCAGTCATTTTTGTCATAATGAAGTTTGTCGTTCCATTGACAATCCCCATGACTTTTTCAATATGATCACTGGCTAAACCGTCAACAAGGGTTCTAACAATTGGAATCCCACCAGCAATACTCGCATCAAATAGAATATCGCAATGATTCTCACGTGCTAATTGTAATAATTCCCGGCCATGTAATGCCATCAAATCTTTATTAGCAGTGACAATATGCTTTTTATTTTTTAGTGCTTCTTCTAACAATTCCTTTGTACCATCAACACCGCCCATGACTTCAACAATGACATCGATGTCCTTATCTTTTACAAGTTCATCAGGTTGGTCTGTTAACCACTGACGGTCAATGATGACATCACGTTCCTTTAAAACATCATTCACAAGGATTTTTGTAATCTCTACTTCGCAACCCAATTTATGGATGATGCGTTCTTTATGATCGGCTAAAACGCGTACGACACCTGTCCCTACTGTTCCAAGTCCACACAAGCCTACTTTTATCTTGTCCATTATGTTGTCCCCCTTTATGTATTCTCCGAGTGTACATTTGTTTATTTATAGTGGACATTATACCGTGTGCACCACGGAACTTCAAGCCCTAAATTCACATAAATTTCTGAAAATAAAAACTAACAAAATATTTAAATAAATATGAACTAGTGATAGTGTATCATATTTTTCTGACTTTTTGCCGTTTATTTTGAAATTATTTAGGGTATACTTATTAGGTACTTTAAATAGATTGGATGGGATATTATGGATGAAAATAACTTACAAACAGCATTAGAAACAAAAGCACGTGAATGGTTAATTGAACGTGGTGTTGGACTAAACGATATTGCCGAACTTGTTTATTATTTACAGTCACCTTATCACGATGAGTTAACGATGGATAAGTGTTTAGAAAATGTGGATGCCGTCTTAAGCAAACGTGAGGTTCAAAATGCCATCATTACTGGTATTCAACTTGATGTTCTAGCAGAGGAAAAGCAACTGACTGAGCCATTACAAGAAACGATTATTACCGATGAAAGTTTATATGGTGTGGATGAAATTATCGCTCTGTCGATTGTTAATGTATACGGTTCGATTGGCTTAACAAACTTCGGTTATATTGACAAACAAAAACCGGGCATTTTAAAAGAATTAAACGATAAATCAGGTGATAAGTGTCACACGTTCCTCGATGATATTGTTGGTGCGATTGCGGCTGCAGCATCCAGTCGTCTTGCTCACGGGAAAAATGAAAAAGAATTAGATTAATATAAAAAAGCGTTCCTAAAAGGAGCGCTTTTTTCATTGTTATGCCTTCTTTTCTAATCAACGTTCGCTTGTTACTGATCTATCTTTTGTACAATAAAATACGCACAACCAAAATTACAGTATTCCAACAAATAATCATTAATCGTGCTTAATTTCGTATCAAATGTTGATTTATTGTTTTGGTCATCATAAAAGCCTTTTAAACGTAGTTGATCGTATCCCCAGTCACCGAGAATGAAATCATATTTCCCTAAAATATCACTGTATCTTGCCTTAAAAGCTTCTTCATTAAAACCATCTCGGTAGTCTTCAACAACTTCATAATTTTTTCCATCTACTTGAAACATACTAACCCCTCACTTTGCATAACGCCACTTTTTCTCATTCTATCATAAACCCGTTGATTGAGTCATCCTGTTTTCTATAATCACTAGAATGAATGTGAGAAAAACAGCAAAGATCATGTGAGATCTTTGCTGTTTGTGATTGATTTATCTATTTTGACGTGCGACTTTCACTGCATACCCGATACTGACAAGTAAGCCACCCCAAATAATGACCATACCTACTGCCATCATAATAATTGCTGAAACACTCATATTAGACATCCTCCCTTGGCCATTTTTTAATAGTAAATAACAGTCCAATAATGATGACAGCTAAAGCCACTGCCCAACCATACGAAATAAGAAAGGTCGTTGGATAGCCTTCATAGTTCTCGGCAAAGTCCGTTCTGAAGTTTTGAATCATCATAAACCCTAACACGATTGGTGTAATCACCGACAGTGAGAACGACCACCAAGCGCCAATTTTAATATCAGACACGTTATTAGCATGGTCTTTTAATGGGTGCAACTGTCGCAAGAACCAAACGACAACAACAACTTCAACAAGACCAACAAGGGCAACGCCGTAGTTGTTAATAAAGTAATCTACAGTATCTAAGAGGAATAACCCACCTTGATTGGCATAAGCAAATGAGACAAGCGCAGACATTCCAACACCAACAGAAACAGCCGTATGACGTTTAATACTAAATTTTTCTTGCAGTGCAGCGATATATGTCTCAGAAATAGATACCATTGATGACAGACCCGCTAACACGAGTGAGCCAAAGAATAATACCCCAAAGAATGATGAGGCTGGCATTTGACTAATGATTCTTGGGAAGACCATAAAAGCAAGACCAATCCCACCTTCAACAACTTCTGATACAGGCTGACCTTGTTGTGCGGCCATAAAGCCTAATGCTGAGAAAACACCAATGCCCGCTAAAAGTTCAAAACTTGAATTGGCAAACCCTGTAATAAAGGCATTATTTGTAATATCTGAATCTTTTGGTAGATACGATGAAAAAGTAATCATGATCGCAAAAGCAATTGATAAACTATAGAAAATTTGACCATAAGCGGCAATCCATACCGATCCATCAAAAATGGTATCCCAGTTTGGTTCAAAGAACGTATTCAGTCCTTCAGCTGCACCTGGCAATGTAATAGCTCGAATAACAATTAAGAAAAAGCTGACCATTAATAAAGGGATAAAAATTTTATTTGCGACTTCAATCCCTTTTTTAACCCCGCGGTAAAGAATCGCAAAGACCACAGTCCAAATAAGTAACAGGGGAATGACGACATTCGGCACAAATGAACCGAATTCGCCTGGACTTGAAATCGATAAGAAATCATTTAAAAAGAAAGCTTCAGGATCCGCGCCCCATGCTTCAGTAAATGAAAAATAAGTAAACATTAACGCCCAAGCAACGATAATTGGGTAGTAAGTATTAATCACGAAAGAAATACCGACTTGCCACCAACCAATCCATTCTGCCTTTTTATTAAACTTCTTAAACGCACGTGGCGCTGAACTACGATATTTATGTCCAATTGTGTACTCCATTATGAGCAGTGGAATACCAGCTGTCAATAAGGCGAATAAGTACGGGATAAAGAATGCCCCGCCCCCATTTGAATAGGCTGTTGCAGGAAATCTCCAAATATTACCAAGGCCGATTGCCGATCCCATCGCCGCCAGTAGGAATCCTAAGCGCGTTCCCCATTGTGAACGTTTTTCCATTTTAATTACTCCCCTTCTTTTTATGAATAAAATGAATTTTCTGATTATTATAAGCTAAATAAAAATAGATTGCAACCTAAAAAAATAATTCATTTTTATTCTTGTAATATTTATTTTTTTCTGACATTTTAAAATTATAGCGATTACGGCCGCACATGTCAAAGGTTTTTTTGATAATCGTCTAATGTTGTTGGTTACATTAAATAAAGACAGAAAAAATAACCATCCAGCTATCAGACTTTTCCAAATAACTGGATGGTTATTTTATAAATCATTACTTGTTGTGTTTGATCCAATACATAGTAACAACGACAAGACTTACAACGATTAAACTAACGACAAGTGATAACCAAACAGCTTGCGTCATCGCAAAGACCGTGTAACCGACAATTGAACTAAACCCACCAATAAAGGCGTATGGTAACTGCGTTAATACGTGATCAATATGATTGGCACCAGCTCCTGTTGAAGAGAGGATGGTCGTGTCTGAAATCGGTGAACAGTGATCACCAAATACAGAACCTGCAAGTACTGCAGACATCGCTGGTATCACAAGACCTGCATCTACCGTCATCGCAATTTGGGCCGCAATCGGCAACATAATCCCAAACGTTCCCCAACTTGTCCCGGTTGAGAGCGCCATAAAGCCAGCAAACACGAATATGATGAGTGGAAGATAATGAATATCAAATGACATCGCTTTAACTATATCTGCTAAATATTTCCCTGTTTCAAGGGTACCGATAATCTCACCAATCATCCAAGCAAGAACAAGAATATAAATCGCCGGTAACATCGATTGAATTCCTTGTTTTAATACTTCTAACTCATTTGCTTTTGGATGTGATTGGGCTGCAAATAAAATAAAGCCAACAACCACACTCATGAGTCCACCTAAAAAGAGTGATAAGTTAACGTTTGTTGAGGCAAAAATATCTAATAATGACGCCCCTGCTCCGACTTCTCTCCAGCCTGTGTAAACCATTAAACTCACTGTTGTTAAAACAAGCGTCACGATTGGAATAATTAAGTGATACATTCTTCCTTCTTCATGCGGTTCGACGTCTTCGGTTAACTCACCCGCAATATCGCCGCGTTCTGGGTCAAATAATTGTTGTTCTTTCATGGCGCGTTTTTCATGCACACGCATCGCGCCAACGTTTAAGTTAAAAGCCGCTACCATAAACACTAACAGAAGTGAACTAAACGCATACATATTGAGTGGAATCATTCGGATAAATCCTTCAAAAGCGCCGTAATCAGTAAAAGATTCATCCGCAAAGATCCCTCCCATTGTACCAATGATATAAGCACCCCAACTTGAAATCGGCGAGATAACTGTAATCGGTGCTGACGTTGAGTCAATGATATAAGCAAGTTTAGCACGAGACACGTGATAACGGTCTGTCACAGGTCTTGCGACTTGCCCGACAGCTAAAGCATTGAAATAATCATCAATAAAGATCAATACCCCTAAAAAGGCGGCCATTAATTGAGACCCACGTCGCGTTTTTACATGTTTTGTCGCATAACGACCAAACGCGCGACTCCCACCAGTAGCTGTTAAGATAGCCGTTAAAATACCGAGTAAAAATAAGAAGGCCAATAAATAAATACTTACAAAGTCTAAGCCAGCTTTTTTTGTATAGAAGATATTTAAAAAGACAGTCCATACCTCTACGACAGTGTCGACAATATTAAAGTCTTGAAGCATAAAAGCCCCAACTATGATACCTGTTCCTAATGATAAATAAATCTTTCTCGTACTCATGACAAGTACAAGCATTAATACCGCGGGTATTAATGAATAAATTGTTCCTTCCATAATTTCCTCCTAAGTTTCTTATACACTTATCCACTGTTTTTAAAAACCAAAAAAGCAGCAGAAAATAGATCATAACCTATTTCTGCTGCTGACATTAAAGTTAGCGCTTATGTTATCATCCGGTCGATCAACAGCCCATCACGCTAAAGACATGACAGTATAACACTTTTTCAGTCTTATACCAGCAAGTAACAGGTGTCAGCCATCACTTACTTCGGCAACTTAACCCTTTTTACTCCCTTCAAAGCTGACAGCTCAGGGAATATACTGATTTTAAATTGCGCCTCTATCTCATCGATCTGATAAGGTATATTATTTTTTCCTTTCATATCTTAACAAGAAACACGCACCAATGCAAGTATTCATTTACTCCGCCCTAGCCAACATACCAGGATAATAATACCTATCGGGCACATCTGAGGATAAATCTTGATAAATCATATGGTGAACCGCTAAACTCATCGCTTCATTTACATATTGGGCAATTTTTGTTTCGTCAATATCTCGAATGAGCGAATGTCATTTGTAGTTAATATAGCTTAAGAAGATGATGGTGACAATCATGACAGTTACACACGTGATTAAAAAGAACGGTACTACCTTTTATATTTAGAACACAAAAAAATCCCCTCTCTTAACATGAGTATATGTTAAGAAAAGGGGATATCATGACATTTTATAACCTGTCACCGTTACATTATTTTTCGTTGCTAAATCTAAGTCATAAGGTGTGACCACTTGATTATTTTCACTAAAGACACGGACAACAGGGCGATTGTATAATTTATGATTTTGTCTGACAACAATCGCACGACGATTATCACTCAGTTCAATTGTGACACCGTTTGGATAGACGGCAATTGTGTCTCTAAATAAGCGCACCATTTCCGGTTCAAACAATGTCCCACTTCCAGAAAATAAGATATCAAGCCCTTCTTGCGGTAACATCGCATCGCGATAAACACGCTGACTCGTCACGGCGTCAAATACATCGGCAACACCTAGGACCTTACCAAACAAATGGATCTCATCACCAACTAATCCGCGCGGATAACCTGAGCCGTCCATACGTTCATGGTGCTGATAAGCACAATGAGCCACAAGTAACGGTAAATCTGATGATGAACGTAAAAATTCAAATCCTAGCTCGGGATGTGTTTTAATTAAATCAAACTCAAAATCGTTTAACTTACCAGCTTTTTTTAATATTTCTTCAGGTAAAAACACTTTTCCTACGTCGTGAAGCATAGCGCCAAGACCTAGCTGACGTATTTGTTTTTGCGTCATCTTCATCTCATTTGCAAGCGCCACAGCATACATCGTCACATTAACCGAGTGTGAAAATAAATAATCATCACTAATAAAGATATCTGACATAATCGACAACACTTCTTGGTCGCGTTGTATTTGGGTAATGATTGTATCGACTAATTCAGTCATATTTTCATTGACTTTACTAAATAAAAACCCTTTATCTTTAAAGCCATTGCTCTTAAATGAGTTAAATACTGATTTTACTGTTTGCATCGATTCAATTTTCACTTCTTCTGATACCGGTGAATGGATAATAATATCATCTGAGATGGCATCTTTCACATAGACAAAGGTGACACCTAAATGAAGCAAGCGATTAATCATCGCTTTTGTTAATTTAATATTTTTTTGAATGAGGACTTGTCCTCGATCATTATAAATCGGCTTCGCTAATTCATTGCCTTCCTCTAAGCTCTTTGCTGCAATTAATCTCATGTCTTTTCCCAACTTTTTCGTCTATAGTCTTTCTCTAAGAAAATCCTAACAGAAAACGCGATCTTTTTCTACCCATTTCATAGACATTATACATAACTTTACGCAGTTTCGAGTGACATTTTCAACAAATCACGCATAAATTCGGGCATAAAATACGTTTTTTTACTCGCATGCGCAATATTTGGTGCCAAATGACCAAACGTAAACATATCTGCGGTTGCTAACGTGTAGGTTTTTTTGGAATCAAGTAGCTTTTGATTGATATAAATACTGCTAATCAGTGGTTCATGACGATCCACTTCTTTTAATTCAATCTCTACACCGTCATAAACCAATACCCCCATCACTTTTCCCCTAAAACCATAACCGACAATAGGATAATGAATATAGCGCTCGGTTAACCCTTCCCGAATAACTTCTTGAAGTTCACGCCCCGTCATCTCAACAATCACCGGATTAATCGGATGTGGACAAATACGGTGGAGATCGTGTAATGTGACGTCTCCTTTTGGTAACGACTCAAGGATGATTCCGGCATTTAACATCGCAAGGTCTGCCCCAGTCCATGATTTTAACGTCTCAGTCAGCAATTGAATAATCGGTGTTTCTTTAAACCAATCTACTTCTAAAGGTGCTGGTAATGTACAGACGACATCACTCATGGTTTGACTTGCTTGTTTAAGTAACATATCAAGTGAATTTTTCGTTCCTTTATCTTCAGGAATTGTTTCAACAGATTGGGCATAAGCTGCTTTTTCTATTATAGCTTTTTGTTCAGTATCAAAAGTAAGCGTAGCTTCCCCGACATAATGACCAAACTTGCCAACAGCACTTAAGATACTGTTATTAATCAGTTTACCTTCTTTAAATAAATGATGTGTATGCCCACCGATAATTAGATCAATCTCATCAAAGTATTTTGCGATCAATTCATCTTGGTCCACGCCTAGATGAGACAAGACGATAACACTGTCAACCTGAGGTATTAGTTCTGTCAATGTGAGTTTTAACTGTTTTAATGGATCAAGCGCATCCCACCCCATCGGATGGTAGAAGTGATTAAACGGTGCGGTTAAACCGATAATACCTACTTTAAAATTTGGTGTCACGTCTTTGATCACGTAGCGCTTTAACCAAGCCGGGTTATCGCCATTTTGACTGACAACGTTCGCACACACAACTGAAAAGTTCGCGTCATCATATAGATGATAAAACTCATCACGGTCAAGGGTAATGCCTTCATTATTACCAAAGGTCACGACATCATATGCCGCTTCATTTAATAATGTGACATTACTCAAACCTTTAGATGCTTCTGAAATAGGCTGCACCCGGTCTAAATGGTCACCATTGTCTAAAATTAAATACGGTTCTTGTTTTCTTTCATGTTGGTGTATTTTCTCTTTTAAGAAATGGACAATTTTAGGCCAGTTTTCAAAGTGACTATGTAAGTCACTTGTATAATATATATGTAATGTTTCGTTCATGTTTAAATCATCCCTCACATTCGTAACTTCCATCTGTTGTTAAGTTATTATTCACTTCATTCATATTTTTAGCTATCTCTATTCATAGTATACAAAAAAACTTATCTCGTCCAATAGTTGAGATAAGTTTTCATTAGTTAAATATTAAACACTCGTGTAATCGCTGCTTTGGTATCTTATCTTTTAACATCTACTACTTTGATTACATTGATTGGATCCTTTTCTCTCAACTGGTTTAGTGTCGGTAAATCAATCCGAGCGTCTCACTTCAACTCATTAATAGCAAAACAAGTATCAGGCAAGGTAGTGAGATGCTTGGTGAATTTAGTAAATAGGACCAACTTTTATCGCATTAAGGCGAGAAGACACCTTCCTCAAGTGCGTCAGCACTAGGTAGGTGATGAATCGTTTGTTTTGAATATTTTTGAAGCGACAAACATATATTCCGCATGGTATAATTAAAGCACTAACAATAACCGTCACAAAAAAAAGAGAGGGTGTGTATCATGGGCATGAAGACCATTTTTTCAAATCGCTTATATAAGCATAAAATCGACCCTGATTTTGTGATGTCCATGGATCACACCCTTCGGGTGTTTAATCAAGCCAAACAT
>NZ_FOXC01000023.1 GCF_900115605.1 Halolactibacillus halophilus | reverse complement strand
GGAAGGCATTCGCTTATTAGTAAGTGCCTAATAAAAATATAAACTCTTGGAACAAGAGGGTTAGCTTGGTCAATTTCGTCAGCTACCAAAAGTGGCGATTACCCAAGAAGCCCCCACTTCAAGCAACCCGTAAGGGTGGTAAGTGGTGGGTAGTTCACATATTCATGCACAAGTAGAGACTCAAGCTGAAAAACAAAACATTCAGGGTTTCAGTGCAGTCGTTGTCGAACCGCAATACCATGATGGGCGCTATCCCAATTAAGCTATTGAAAAAGATTTTATGAAGGAGTTACCGGATTTCACGGTCGAATAAAACTTAGCAGTCACACGAAAATGATTATGACTAAGGTTTAATATTAAAGACAAACACTGATTTTGTTTCTTAATTTATACTAGTGAATGAATTTCATAATTCTGAGGCCTTGCGGCCCAATGGTTTTGAAGCATAAAAAAGGAAGTACCTCCTCAAGTCTTGTATAATGGTAAGTAACCAAACTAAACCAAAAGACTGGAGGAGAACTCCCTATGCCTATTATACGACAAGAGAGTTTATTTAGCATTAATGAATTATATGCAATGGAACCTACCCAACGATATGACGCTATTATTTCGGTCATTGATATTGATCACATTTACCATGAGGTAAGTAAAAAATCACGTCTTGGAGCTCCGGAGGAGGAGCTTAACTACGTTGCTATGATTATTTCTGTTTTTATAAGATATGTTGAGCGTATTCCTACAATTAAAGACCTGGTCAAACGCCTAAATGAAGATATAGCTTTCAAGATTAACTGTGGATTTCTTGTGTCTGATCATATCCATCCGAGGCTTCGTATTCACGCTTAATAACCAAGCTGAGTGATTCTCATTGTCTTGAAGAGATTCAAGAGCTTATTGTTCTAGCTGCCATTCAAGAAGGTTTTATCGTTGATAACACTGTGGCGATTGATTCTACGCACTTTAATGCGCGAGATCAAGTGCCACCTAAAGAAGATAAACCTAAGTGGCCTCTCACTGTATAACCTCTTGTTGAAAAGCATCTAAAGGTTTTGTGCAGTTTTGTGTTGACATACCACATTTTCTAATTTGGAGGGAGATAGATGTGAAAAAAATATTTTTTATTCTTGCTATTATTACTTTCCTAGAAATGGTTTTGTTATTTAGTGTTGGTAATGATTATGAAAACGTCAATAACAACACCGGCTACCTTTTGGCTCTCATTATAACGTTATTTCTAGCACTCTATAACCTCTTCAATTTCAAGAATGTAAAAATAGACTCAAAACGAACAAATTTATTTATAACTACTATTATTGTGTTACTAATTCCTACACTTTTCTTTTTTACTTTACCTGATTTCACCTATACAGAAGCAAAAGAATTAGTTGAAAAAGAGGAGAATGTTCAAATCATAACCAATGAAGATAATAGGTTTCCTGATACCAGAATTGAAGGTCCGAATGAACAAAGGCACTATATAATACATGCGAAGAATGATGAGGAAATAGTACGATTTATATTCAATCCTTATGATGGTTCATATCGACCAATTATTTTTGAGGATTAAGGTTGCAAACTATTTTTACAAAAGGGTTTAACCTTTGTTTAACAAATGCAATCTAATTGTATCACACTTGTATATTAACTATAATTATACAGGTTTCCAGTCGCGAGTTTCTGTTGACATTTCGATAATTTCCTGATTTCTAAGCACCATTCTATCGGCAAGGCATCACAAAGGAACCTACTCTAAGCCTGTGAAGGACAGGAGCTTAGAGCAGGTTCCTTTGCTTCCGTGTGTATGTAAGAATTTCAGCAGAACATACGCAATCAATGCAGCGAAGTAAGTGTAAAATAGTTCTCGAGGGTTCCTGTTTTAGTAGACAAAAATAGAGAGAGTGCCGTAATATCAATGTATACACCAATACACATTAGAAAAGAGGCACTCTCTCATGAGACAAATTATATCAGATATTATTGAAATGTTAAGGGGAACAACCGATTTAATTCAGTTTGAGGAAGACTTAAAATTATACATGTTTGAAAGTTTGTGTCAAGTTGTTCTCGATAAGATTGTCAAATAAAGATTTGAGTGCGCGTTTTTTTCCGAGTTCAGTGTTTTTTGCTACCGCACTGACGTTTGCTGGCCATTCCCCTTACGTAAGGTTTTCACAACCCGAAAACCTTACATAAGGGGAACGGTAGGTTTAGCTAAGAGAGAGGCTCTTAACCAGTTGTCCAATCGCGCTTGAATTTGCGCCGTTGATTGGTATACCACCTTGTTTAGCACCGACAGATGGACGTGTTTTCTGTGATAAGTGATAGGACATACGGACACTTTTCTTCATGTCTTTTTGTTTATACTGACTAAGCGCTGAGTGGTTTAAATACATGCTTCTTAACGTCTTATTCGCGCGGGCTTGAAGAAGCTTTACCATACCTAATGCGCCTGCTTGACTCCAATGCATCCCTCATTAAGTTAGATAAACAACTCATCAGAGGGATTGATCAAGACAATATTAAGTATGCCATCGTGAAAGGCATGGTAGAAGTCACAAAGATAACAAATATCGCTTTAATTGCCGAAGGTATTGAAACAATTGGTGAACTAGAAGCTTTAATCGATTTAGGTGTACATTACGGCCAAGGGTACCTTATTCAAAGGCCAGCAGAAGCGATTCTTGATATTGAGGAAAGGTTGGTAACTAAAATCATCGAATCCAATCAGAAAAAGCATGTCCTTAACCCATCAGCCCTCCCGCACATGCAAATTGAACATATTTGTTCACTGACGGATACTGTCTCCCCACATGAAAAAGTAGCCGTGATCCAAGCGTTCTTTGCGGCGCATCCTAATCATGTTGGGTTATCTGTCGTTGAAGGGAATGTACCTGTCGGGATCGTGACTCCTGAGAAGCTCGGGGTGAAATTAAGCAGTATGTATGGCTATACGCTCTATCAAAATAAGTCAATCAGTGAGGTCATGGACCGAAGTTTTCTTAGAGTGGATAGTAACTTATCCATCAGTGAAGTGTCAGCGGTTGCGATGGCAAGGCCGAATCACCAGCTGTATGATTTTATCGTCGTCACAAAAGCTGATGACTTTATCGGTACAGTCACGATTAAAGACTTACTCCAAAAGTCAATGGAAATTGAAATCACCTCAGCTAAACACCAAAACCCGCTCTCAGGGCTACCGGGGAATTTAATTGCGGAACAACAATTAGAACAGTTTGTACTAAATCCTCAAGCGGCAAGTGTCGCTTATATCGATATTGATCACTTTAAAGCCTTCAATGATTGCTACGGTTTTGAAAACGGTGACCGGGTTATTCGGTTTCTTTCTACCTTACTAAAAAAGACCTTTCCTCATCAGTTTATAGGTCATGTTGGTGGAGATGATTTTGTCGTTGCACTAGATGATGCGGTGACAGCATCATATTTTCATACACTCAAGCAACAGTTTAAAGACCAAGCTGAGTTGTTCTATTCTGACATAGATCAAATGAACGGTTGTCTGATTGGTCAAGATAGATGCGGAGACAGGAAAACGTTCCCGCTAATGACCATTACCTGTGTCGTTGTGAATAATCGTGATCACAGCTTCACTAATATCTATGATTTGACCGAATATCTCGCGGAGTTAAAACATCAAGCAAAAACAGAAAAGTTTCGATCAGTACAATAATCAAGTAGCGTTAATGTGTTTCTACCTCTTAAGGTAAAAATGATTAACGCTTCTTTTTTGTCGTCTGAATTCAGGGGGTGTCGTTGCTAAATGGAAACAAAAGCCTATCATTTTAACAAGAAATTTCGTATGATGAGAGTATTAAATAAAGGAAATATCGCGGGATATATTGAATCGGTTGTCACATTCACTTATAATTTACAACAGTGTGAGTCTTTTTTAGGAAGGATTTTATTATGACCACAAATAAACAGAATGATATAACATTACTAACAGAATCATCAAAAGAGCTGATTGAAGTATGGGAAGATGTGATTGATATCCGTGATTTAGTGCTAGCGATCATGATAACGGTCACACTGACTATGACACTTTATGCACTAGCTCCAGACCAAGCGCCTTTTCCGCTGATTTTCGGCTTAGTGGGTGCACTGTTAGGTTTTAGTTTAAGTATCTTTTTAATCAAACCAAAACGAACCGTCACGTTAATCAAAAGTAAGGGGGAAAAGTAAATGGACCCGTTACTGATTGTTCAACTCATTATTGCCGCCGTTGCTGGGACACTGATCTATACAGTGATTGGTATTGCCCCGGGGACAGATGAAACAGCGGTACTAGCCCCGGTGACACTCGTTTTAGTTCTTACCGGCTTAGAGCCAATTATTATTTTAACGTTTTTTATTAGCGCCATTGTCGCTAAAAAACTCACCGACTCGATACCAGTTGCTGTTGCGGGTATTCCAGGCGGGGTGATGGCGGCACCGATGGTCGAACATGCGCTGGTGTTAAAAAAACATAACCGCGCTGATTTAGCGATTCGTAAAATGGCCTCAGGCTCAGTTATCGGGACGCTCATTAGTGTGCCACTAAGTTTACTGTTAGCGCAACAATTGTTGCCATTTGCCGATGTCGTGAAGACATATGCGAACCCACTCTTTTTCTTTGGGGCGATTTTTTTAGCACTGATGTCAAAAGAACGCTTCGTTAGTTTACTAGCAATTTTACCATTCGCACTTTTGATCCAAGGGTTAAGAGAACTGTACTGGGCGACTGGGGTCGTGCCAGAAAGCCAAACGGTCTTCACCTCGTTTTTCTTAGGAATCACGATTGGGCCAGTTTTACTTACCTTATTTGAATTGTTTAATACGGATAAGCGCACAACTATAAAAAAGTATCAAACAAAAGAAGTGAAACTACGTTACCAACAACATATCGAAACATTGAACCCATTTAAAATTCTGTCGAAAGAAGAATTAACCTGGAGTACGTTATCGAGTGTGCTTGGTTCATTATTATTCATTTTAAGTCCGGTCGGGATTACGATACTCTTAGGGGAAGTCATCTCGAGTCGGGTAAAAGATCCTATCAGAAAGGCGAGCCTTGCGATCAGTAGTATGGATGCTCTAACAAATGCTGCTTATATTGCGGGGACTTTAATTCCACTGATTGCCTTAGGGATCCCGCTCTCACCAGTAGCGATTGGACCAGGCGGGGCTTTATTTAATGCCCCGCCTGTCTTTAACGAAACATACAACATGCATCACGCCTTATCGATGCCTGAGTTTGTCATCGCAACATTAATTGGGGCAACAGTGGCGATTGTGATTACGTATTTTATTATCATCAAATATGCTGAAACCATCTGTTATGTCGTGTTTAAATATGTCCCACATGAAGCCCTGCTTGCGCTCTTTATTGGACTCGTCGTGCTACTTAGCTTTATGGACGGGGGCTTACTCAACGTCTTTGGTGTTGGTCTTGTCGCGATTGTGGCGGGCTACTTTCATCGCCTCGGTATGAATTACGGCGTTCAATTTATGGTGCTGTATGCTGCCCCGTGGCTGATCAGTTTATTTTAAGATATACATCAAAGAAAAAAGGAGACAAATATGGTCACAAACAAACAACGCCTCGGTGTAGGCTTAGCACATAGTAAATTGATTCTTATTGGTGAACATAGCGTCGTCTACCAGAAGCCTGCCATTGCGCTACCGTTTGAAGCAGTCTTTAGTGAAGTGAAGGTAGAACCCTCAAATGGCGCCGTGACGTTAGCAAGCCATTTTTATAACGGCAAATTAGCACAGTTACCTGATAAATTACAAGGACTGAGACACGTGATTGAAAAAGCGTGTTACATCAATCAACAACCAGTGAAAGATTTTAAACTAACGTTAACGTCAACGATTCCAATTGGCCGTGGACTCGGGTCGAGTGCATCGATTGCAGCAAGTTTAGCACGTGGGATTTTTGACTACTTTAAAAAAGAGTTATCTTTATCTGTCTTACGCGAACTCGTTGACGTATCCGAAACCTACGCGCATGGTACGCCGAGTGGGATTGACCGAGAGGCCGTGATTAGTGATGAACCGGTTTGGTTTATTAAAGGTCAGGCGGTAGAATCGATTGAGGTAAAAGAGCCCTTAAATATTATTGTTGCTGATACCGGACGGATTGGCGATACCCATGCGGCGGTAAGTGCCGTTAACGCGCGCAGACAAAGTGAACCGGAAGTGACGAATCAACTGTTAGAAGACCTTGAAAAACTAACAGAAAATGCTCGTACATTACTTAAAACGGGGGACTTAAAAGCCCTCGGTCACGTCCTTACGACCTCGCATGAGAAGTTAAAAGCCCTCGGCGTGAGTGATGAAGGATTAGACCGTTACGTCGATATTAGTCTCAGTAACGGGGCTGTTGGCGCGAAACTAACCGGTGGTGGCCGAGGTGGGTGTATGATTGCCTTAACGGCATCGACAGAACAAGCGTTAGCGGTCGAACAAGCGTTACTAAAGGCTGGCGCGAAAGAAACATGGTATATTCAACTAACGAACGGGGTGAAAACAGATGAAAAAAACAGCACGTGCACACACGAATATCGCTCTTATTAAATATTGGGGAAAGCGTGATGAGACACTGTTTTTACCAACGAATAGTAGTTTATCGATCACCCTTGATCAGTTCTATACCGATACCTCAGTAGAATTTGATGACGTGTTAGACCAAGATACGTTCACCTTGAATAATCAACCGGTCAGTGAAACAGAACGTATTAAGATTAGCCGATTTTTAGATAAAGTCAGAAGCTTTACTGGTGAGACGCGTTTCTCTCGGGTAGAGTCGACTAATCACGTCCCTACAGCCGCCGGCTTTGCCTCATCTGCCAGTGGGTTTAGCGCACTAGCGGCAGCGGCCGTAAAAGCGGCCGGAGCGGAGGCAACATTAGAAGAGTTATCGATTCTTGCCCGGCAAGGATCTGGTTCTGCTAGTCGGTCAGTTTACGGTGGTTTTGTTGAGTGGCAGATGGGCGAGAGAGAAGACGGTCTTGATTCTTATGCGAAACAAATCTTACCAGAAGGCACGTTTGACGTCTCGGTCTTATCGGTGGAAGTCTCGACCGAACAAAAGAAAATCCTTAGTCGTGAAGGCATGAAACGCACCGTTGAAACCTCACCATTTTACCAAGGATGGCTTGATACAGTAGGTGAAGACCTTACCAATATAAAAGACGCCATTATTAATCAAGACTTTACCCGTATGGGTGAAATTTTAGAATACAATGCACTGAAGATGCATGCGACAACACTCGGGGCCAACCCACCGTTTCTTTACTGGCAAAGTGCCACGTTAAAAGTGATGGAAGCAGTCCAAGCGATGCGTGAAAAAGGTTTAGAGTGTTACTTCACAATCGATGCTGGACCAAATGTTAAAGTCATCACCACACCTAAAACAGAAAAAGAGATAGAGAAAAAACTTAGATCACTCGATGTGGTGAAAGATATTTATCCATGTCGTGTTGGACCAGGTATAAGTTATATCGATTAATAAGGGGGCAGCGTTTATGAACGCACATCGTTATACTATTCAAGCACCAGGGAAATTGTTCATCGCAGGTGAATATGCGATTACTGCACCAAATCAACCAAGCATTGTGGCTGCGATTGACCGCTATTTATCAGTTGATATTCAGTCGAGTCATTTAAAGCGGATTGATTTACCACAACTTGGACTCACCGATATTCATTGGCGATTTGATGATGATAAGTTTAAGTTATCCGTCCACGATGACCGTCTGCATTTCTTTGCATCGGTGATGAAAACGATCTATCAATATAAGGGCGCTGATACACCGGCCCATATTTTTGTGACGAGTGACCTTGACCATGACGATGGCAAGAAATATGGACTCGGTTCAAGTGCCGCTTTTGTGGTCGCGCTAACTGAAGCACTGCTTCAGTGCGGCGATAAACAAGCCGTCGATAAGTTAACGGTTTTTAAGCTCGCAAGCATTGCTCACTTTAAAGCGCAAGGCAATGGGTCATGTGCCGATATTGCGGCAAGTGTCTACGGGGGACTTGTCTATTACCGTAGTTTCGATTTCGGCTTTTTAACCCAGGCGTTATCTAACAACATCCCAGTTAAAGACCTTGTCCAGATGGACTGGCCACACCTTCAAATTGAGCAACTGACTGTTCCAACGAGTCTTTATTTTATGGTCGGTTGGACAAAGGAAGAAGCACAAACGAAACCGTTCATCGAACGCTTCCAACAATTAAAAGAAACCGATCGCACGTCTTATCAAGCGTTTTTAACTGAGACGGATACGATTGTAGAAACTTTACACGAAAGCTTTAAAGACAACAGTCAAACCGGTGTACTCGCAGGCATTCGCGCCAATCGTCAACTGCTTAGAGGGCTCCAAGAAAAAATCGATGTGCCGATTGAAACAGAGACACTCACAAGATTAATTGATAGCGCAAAATCAGGTGCTTTTAAAACGTCAGGCGCTGGTGGGGGCGATTGTGGCATCGGCTTTGTCAGTGATAAAGCGACTGTTAAACAAGTAAAAGCAGCCTGGCTAGAGCACGGGATTGAGTATCTGGACCTTAATGTGTCTCCGTTTGGAGTTACTGTCAATTAATTATCATCGGAGTATATGACTATCCTTTCTAGAGGAAGGGAGAGGTTTATGAAAAAGATAACGACTATGACGGTGATTTATACTTTGTTGTTACTAGGTTAGTGGGGTTGGTTTTTGTATATTGACAACAAGCCGAAAACAAGTGTAGATCTATCGGAACAGATGTTGATTAGTGAAGACTTATCTAGCTTAATCGCTCCAAATGCTTCTATATCAGAAAGTGACGTTGAGTCTTTTTAAACCTATTTTTCAGAGGAAGGTCCGCTTAAAATCAGTCAATATACGTTGCTTGAGTATGAGGATAACTTTTTGCTTATTCAAACGAATCCTGGCTTAGTCAATAAGCAACTGTATATTCAAGATATAAGAAGTATTGAAGCAAATGAATTTAAGCGTATCTTGGAAGAAGAGTAACGGATAATCTTGGTTTTAAGAGGGTGTATAGTCACGCTTTCTCAGAAACATGTTCATATTATTTCTTAAACAAACATTCAAGTAGGTTTTGATGCTACCTTGAATGTTTGTTTTTGTATTTTAAGTTTAAGTTAACTAAACGCGAAGGATAACAGTTATTATTTGTTAGGATGTGAATGAATTACGCGGTAGATGATGTTCTCTGGCGCAATTTCTTGTACAATAGAAGAAACAAGACAAAGATAGGTGAACAAAATGAAACAAGTTTTTGACGTGCTTAAATCATATAAAAAACAGATACTATCGTTAGGGACATTGGAAACGTTACTGACACCTTTTGTCGATTCGTACGAATCGTTCAGTAAGACGGTCCTAGAGTTAGAGTCACGTGAGGTGTTGCTTCCGATTAAATCAAAAGGCCGCACCGGCCGGCAGTTATCACTTGCCCTCGGTTACCGCCTTAACCGACAACGGCTGAATGACACAGTGATTGATACGTTGCAGCACTATCGCCGCATATTTCACCCAGCGATTAACTTAGATGATTACTATACTAAATCAAACCAGGCGTTTGAACAGGATTTAGTAGCTTTAATCAAAATTGATCAGTATCTTCAAACACATGGTTTCCCTGAGAGTGAACAATCGTCTCCTGAAGTGAGCTTTTTACTCATGCACGATGAAAAATGGCTCGATGAACAAGGCGGACGAGAATTACTGAAAAGGATTCGTTTATATGATCAGTTTAATATTCGTTCAGTGGCGGATCCGCTTAGTATGGCCATCAATCCACATCAATTACATACGTCCGTTCACCGGCATTTAATTGTTGAAAATAAAGCGACTTTTCATAGTTTACTACCAGCCTTAGTCAAGACAAACTTCTCAACACTTATTTATGGCCAAGGAAAAGCGATTCTATCAAGCATTAGCCTCTTTGATGATCAGTTTCCTGTCAGTGGTAAGCATCAGTTTTATTACTTTGGTGATATTGACCGAGAAGGCATTTATATTTGGCACTTACTGAATCAAAAAAGAGACATGACGCTTGCCGTGCCGTTCTATCAAGCGTGCTTAACAAAAACATGGGCCAAAGGAAAAACGCATCACCAAGTGCGTGAACAAGCACTGGCTGACTTTCTACGAGTCTTTGATGAAACAAGTCAGCACCAGATTGCGTCTACCCTAAACAGCGGGTACTACTACCCGCAGGAAATCTTAACGACAGAGGAACTACAAACGATTTGGAGGGAATCACGATGGGGTTTATTAACTTAACCGATGTCACATCCGGATATAAAGAACGCCTGCGCCGGTTAGCATTATTTGATCCGTTATATGACTTAGACCGTAAACGCGAACGCGATCAAGATAATCAGCCGATTGATATGAAAGGGCTCGGTTTATTGACGTTACTGTTTTTCTTTGAACAAAAATTACTGCGCCATTATAAAACATCACGTGAAGATGTCGCTGACTTTTTAAAAGAGATGACAAACACCACCTACCGCATCGATGACCGTCAGCTTAGTCGACTCGTTCAAGTCATCATTGAGACCTTCCGGCCTCAAACCGGTGTGAAGCGTCAATATACGGCCTTTGACTGGGAGACGAAAACCGACACGGCACTCACTTATTCGATCTTAAAGAGTGATCACTTTGACCGGGAACAACAACGCCAATATTACACATTAGATGAAGATGGTCTAGAACTGATCTTTGCGACAAAAGAGTTTTATAGTGAGTTTCAATTATCGATTAATCAGTTGATGTTGCGAAAACAACTTGAAAAAGGCGAATATAAGGGTGCGCTTCGCCAAATCAATGAAATGCGGATTGATGTCGAGTCACTCGATACCCGGCTCGATCAATTAAAACATGAAATTAGTCGCAGCATTATTTCAGAAGAAACGTTTGAACGTTATAAACAATTGCTGGATGATATTTATCTTCGGCTTGAGCGCGAAGAAGAAGAGTTTCAAACGTTACGCCAATTTGTCCTAGAAACAAAAAATCGCCTCTATGCGAAAGATTTACATATTAAAGAACATGAGTCATATGGGTTGATCATTAAGATTGCCAGTGAATTAGAATCGGTGCACTATACGCATACGGGCTTGTTAAATCAAACGTGGGAACTTAAAAACACAACGTTAGTGAAGGCGCAGGAATCAATTTATTATACCGGGGTCGATGTGTTTAACTTTGATACCGATATTAATGCTAAAATCTTTTCTGAACCGTTACCACTTGAAGCGATGACCGGGGTATTCGCCCCGTTTTTACAGGTTGAAACGAACTCTCGGTTTTCACCGCTAACCTTCATGGCTGAACAAGCCATTATTGAACAAAAAGACGCCCCAACAGACGTTGATACGTATAAAATAGTCGACTTTAAGGATGATCCTTACTTACAAAAAACAAGTGCTTACTATGAAGCACTGATGCAAGATTTGCTTGAAGCGATGACAACTCGGCAGGTGACGACATTATCAGACTATATCGATGACCAAAATAAACGCAATGTCAATTTGTATCAATCAAAAGCGTTTTATCATTTCTTTTTAATCTTGCACCAGCGCTCACCGGTTGCTAATAGTGACCTTGAGGATGATCGGCAAACAGTGCTGACCAGTGCGATTTATCTGCTTAAAAATCAGACGTTATCATTGACAGAGCGACCAGAAATTATTAGAAAAACGACGCGCTATTCGATTCAAGATTTTACATTTGAATTAACGGAGGGAACAGCTGATGCATTATAGTGAACAACAAGTGATCCAGGCTTTTCATATCTACATGAGTTTGCAACGAGACGGGGTTGTCTATGATGAGGCAACGAAAGTATACCGTGCCGATGAGACAATTCGGTCTTTATTAGATCTTTATAGTCGTGAAGTAGATTGCGTCATTATAACGGCAGGCAATGCGCTTTATCTCATACCAGAATCCCGGCTCTCACCGTTTCATGTTAGTAATGACTGGTTAAAGCGCCATTATTTAAAAGCGAATGCGACCAATGCTGATCTATATTTACTCTACTTCGCCTCACTAATCTTTATGGGTGCTTTTTATGATAGCTATCAATCAACGACCGTTACGCGCGATTTCTTACCGTCAGATGAGTGGATTAAACTGATTCAAGAACGGATTGATCTGTTGACGAGCCACAGTGAGGAACGGTTGATTGAACTAGAAAAAGAGTTTTCTTATAACTGGCGCTTAATTATTGAAAAGTGGCAAGACATGGACGACATTAAAGAAAGTGCAAAAAAACAAACCGGTAACACGATTAGTCGGTTAAGCTTTATCGATACAACGACCCGTTTTTTACTCGACCAAGGTCTCTTAAAAGAAGTTGGTCCAGATGAATTTACCATCACCGAGAAAACAAAAACGATTGTCGAAAGTTACTTTATGGAAGTGGAATACAACAAAGGGATTTTTGCCTTCCTGTATCAATTTAGTGAGGAGGATCACGATGCCAGCGATCTCGAAGATTAGATTAACCAATGTTGTTTACGAAGAAGGGAACAAGCGTTATCATGATGAAACGTTTATGTTTGACGGACATAACGGGGCGATTGTATTAGAAAATGGTGGTGGGAAAACGGTGCTTATTCATACCGCCCTACAAGCAATCTTCCCACACGTCGATTTAGCTGATCGTAAAATTAAACAAACGCTTGTTTTAGACCAAGCCCCTGCACATATTGCGATTGAGTGGATTGACCATGACCAACCGAGACGCTACGTCGTGACCGCTGTGACGTTATTTATGACTAAACATGGACTAGATTCAGTGCGCTACGTGTATGAGTACGATGAACATGATCCGAATCGAATCGAAGATATCCCTTTTACAAAAGAAACAAAAGACGGCACCCGTGTAACCGAACGCGGAGAAATCGTCGATTATTATAGTCAAATGAAAGAAAAATCACTCACCGCAAAGACATTTCAAACGATTAAAGCTTTCCGGGAATACATTGAAGATCAGTACCACATCATTCGAAGTGAATGGGAAAGTATAGTCAAGATTAATAGCACCGAAGGTGGGGTTGAAGCGTTTTTTGATGAATGTAAAACGACCAACCAACTGTTCGACCGGTTACTGATTCCCACCGTCGAAGATGCGATTGAAGGGCACAATAAAGAAGCGTTTAGTGATCTCTTCTTTAAACAACAAGACGGTTTAAAAGAATATAAACGATTAAAAGAAACAATCGAAGAAACAAAAGATATTGAACAAGCACTCACGGTCTATACGAAAGTGTATGAACAGCTCCATCAATCAGAAACAGCTTATACTGAATCAAAACAACAAACAAAAGGGATCTACTTACATGCTAGAGGTAATGCCCGAGAGTTAGAAAAGGCCTTAACTGATAACGATCAGCATATGGATATCTTAAAACAAGACCAGCGGACGCTCAGTATGAAAGAAAAGAGTCTTGAGATACAGCGGAAAGAATATGAGCAGAAACAACTAAAAGAAACAGTGGACGCCTTACTTGGACAACAAGCCACGCTTGAAGCAAAACATCTAGAGACAAAAAAGACGCAGATTAATCTTGACTACGCGAGAGTCAAACAGTTAAAGAAGACAATCAATGAAGAACTGGCGTACATTGATGACCAACTCCGTCAGCTTGACCGGTCGGATGAACAAGTCGATTTAGAAGAGAGGCTAACGGAACGAAAAGGTGCGTTAAGAGGGTGTTATCTGACGTTACTCGAGGAGTATGAGAAGAAGTTAACCGGATTAACTCACGAACACCAACCGCTTGAACGTGAACTTGAACGTCTCAAACAAAAACAAGGAAGTGCAGTTAATGACCAGAAGACACTCAACCAACATATAACAGAAGCTGAGACCCTGATTCGTCAGCGCCAAGAAGACCTTGACTATATTAAACAAGACATCTTAAGTCAGCCCAATGATGCGGTCTTAAAAGAAGAAGTCGCCAACTGGCAACAAGAAGAAGTCGTGCTTGATGAGGCAATCGTTGACAATAAAACAGCGCTCAGTCAATTAAAGAAAGATGATTTAGCCTTAAAAGAAGAAGAAAAACTAACAAGAGACACGCTCGCTGAGGCACTTAAACAAGCAACGATTTGGCAGGAGAAAAAAGAGACAATTAAAATAAAAGAGCAGGTCGTGATCGATCAATTAGCGGCGACGCGTCATGAATGGAAACGACTCAGTAGTCTATATGAAAAAGAAGCGTCTATTTATGATACGTTTACGCATCTCCTTTATCAACAAAGAGAAGAGAAAGAACGCTTAATTGAAAAAGAACGACTCAGTTACCGGTATGTTGACTTTTATCAACACCAAACCCGCTTCTTTGCCGATCCCGTCTTACATGATGCGGTGGAGAAATGGAAAGTGAGTTTTGGCTATATTGAGACAGGGGTAGAATTTATCTCAAGGCTAGAAGACGCTGAAAGAGCGTCTCTTACGCCTAACTATCTTTGGCCAGAAGTGATTGTTACCCAGCAATCCCTTAAAGAACAAGTGAAGCGCAAAATTGTTGAGATGAAGGACCGGTTAATTTTCCCGGTCACTGTGCTTTCAACCGAAGAAGCGTTACAACAAAATCAACAAGTAGAAGCGATTCAACCAGCACACTGGGAAGAGAACTTAGATGAGGCGCATTTTACCGATTGGAAGACAGAACTGACCAGTCATGCGAAAACGTTCACGGAACGAAGAAAAGAAAAGGAACGTGACATTGAGCGTACCGAGGTTGTTTATCGTCAGTTCACGCAATTCATTGAAGATTATCCGTTTGACACTTTTAAAGATGTGACCGAACAGTTACAAGAAGCAACAAAACAAGTCTCCCAACAAAAACAACAACTCAAAACGATTGAAATAAAGCGTGAGCAGCTATTAAGAAAAGTAACTGGGCGAGAAGCTGATGTGTATCAAGCGGAGAAAAAATTAGCCTTTATTCATCAGAAGTTAATTAAAGGCCGCCAAGGGTTAAGCTATGAAGAGGTTATTAGAGAAAAAAAGGCTGAGTTAAAGACGTACATCAGTGAGTTAAACGAGGTTGATAAACGTCTCCAGAGGCTAATAGACAGTCAGGCTCGATTGGACGAGGATAAGCGTCAGCTCGGGGACCGGATGTTAGCATTAAAAACGACAAAACAAATGGTCGAAAATAGTGCGGACTTTATCAATGTAAAAAATGAAGAGGCCATTTATACCGATGACTCAGAAGCGGTGATTAAACGGGCTATTTATGATCTTGAACTTCAGCTCAATCAGTTTAACTCAACGCGAAATGAGTGGGAACTAAAGGCTAAACATGCGAAAGAAAAACGCACAAGCTGTGAACATGCGATAGAGAACATGAAAAAAGATTATGACGCGCTTGATGAAACGGTCACATTCCCAGTTGACGGGGACCGGTATTTAGAGCAACTAAAAGAAGAGTTAAAAACAATGGATGAGGCGCTTGTCGATGTCGGTAAAAAGTTAAAACAACAAGAAGCGGCCTTAAATAAAGCAATCGGTCACCTTGAAAGTGACATCGATGCATTTAAGCAATTGTATCAACAACCACCGCTTAATCTATCGGATGAAGAGCTAAATGAAGCGATCCTTGAAGAAGAGAAACACGCCTTATTAAAACGAGAGACGTATCTCATAGAAACGCGTCAGCGTCTTGACAAAGAAAAAGCGGTCCTTGATGAGGCAATCAGTTTACTCGAGCGGTTTATTGAAGCTCACCACTTTAATGGTCCTGATATTGAGGAATATAAGCTCACGCCAAAAGAACAAACAGACTTTGGTTACCAGCCGGTTGAATGGGCGAAGCGTCTGACAGATGAACTAAATAAACAACGCGAGCGACTTGAACAAACGCGTGATGTACAGGCGCAAGAGAAGAATACATTCCGTTCGTTTTGTTTAAAACATGTATCGAATGTGCAACTTCAACACATGGCGATCAACGGTATTGATACGAAACTGACGTATGATGATGTGATGACGTTTAAACAAAATATGTTGACGAAAATCCAACTCGTCTCAAAGTATGCGCATGAACATATGCGCCAGTATGATGAAGACTTGAAAATGTTCATTAACCAGATGGCAACCCATATTATCACGGTCGTAGAAGAATTAAGTCAGATTCCGAAAAAGACACGAATGAAAGTAGATGATCATTGGAAACAAATCTTTACGTTCAAATTACCGGAGTGGGATGAACAAAGTGGTAAAGCACATCTGCGTGAACATATTGAGTGGATTCTAGATAAAGTGGCGACGACGATGACAGATGAAGCAGATGAAGCTTCAAGTGAGTTAAAGAAAAAAATCCGTCATTGGCTGGAAACAAAACAATTGTTGCGGGTCGTGTTTGGTGATCAAACGATGAAAGTTCGCTTAGCCAAAGTGACCAACGATAACCGGGTCACAACGCGGACATATACGTGGGAAGAATCGAATGTGTGGTCTGGCGGAGAAAAGTGGAGTAAAAATATGACGCTCTTTTTAGGGTTGTTGAATTACGTCGCTGAGAAGAAAAAGCATATTGAACCAAGTGCTAAACGGCACCGTTCGGTTATTTTAGACAATCCGTTTGGTAAAGCATCGAGTGACCACGTCTTAAGCCCGGTCTTTTTCATCGCCGAACAACTTGGTTTCCAACTCATTGCCTTAACCGCGCATGCGGAAGGAAAGTTCTTAGAAGACTACTTCCCCATCATTTATAGCTGTCGACTCCGCGCGACCAATCACCCAGGTAAACAGATGGTTCAAAAAGAAAAATGGCTCCATCCTGCTTACTTTAAAGACCATGAACCAGATACAATGGACCGCGTCCTTGAAATGAAACAATTGGATTTATTTACTGATGAATGACAAGAGCCCCATCAATCGTGATGGGGCTCTTTCGATCAGGTATGAAAGTAGACGGATGTGTTTAAAAAAGCGGTTATTTTTGTTGTTTCACTAAAAGTAACGGGATAAACGTTCCAGTTAAGATGATGAAAAGTAAAAGGAAACTAACGTGAAAGCCTAAGCGGTCAATAAACCATCCGAATAGTGGAAAAGCAATCATAATCATAAGACTTTCAACAGCGCCAACCATTGAAAAGAAGGTCGCTCTGAAACTTGATTCGAGTTTGTGTTGAATAAAGTTTGAAAAAATCGGTTGAAGCACGGTGAAAGCTTGGGATAATAAGAGAAAACTAATGATCAAAAGCCCATGCGTCGAGTAGATAAACGCAATAAATAAGGCTAAATAAATGAAGTAGATCAGTCGGTTTATCTTAATGAACGAAAATTTTGCCTCTATCAAATAGACATACTTAACGACAAGGGCCCCAAGCAAGCCTTCAACCGCAAAAATAAAGCCAATCATAGGTGTTGAATAGCCAAGTGCTTTAAAATAACTTTGCGCATAAAAAATAATGATCACCGTCGCTGTTGACAGCAGCATGTAAACAATCACTGGCACATGCATCGTGTGATAACGACGCCAGATTTTCACACTTTCTGTCAGCTGATAATGCCAAGGCTCACTTTTTTCTGTTGTTTGAATTATTTTTTTTGGCTCTTTGATCGCGAGAAGCGGTAAAAAGGCGAGTAAGTGAACGATCATGATACCGATATAGACATAAGTGAAGCTAAACTCAGCCAAAAAACCGCCGATAAGTTGAGCGGCGCTTAGTGAGATGAGCCCAAGCATTGAAAACATGCCAAACACTTTCGTGTAGTGACTTTCTTTGCCTGTTTCTTTTAAGGAATCATATAGAAGTGCTTCCTCAGCTCCGGATTGAAAGGTAATACCTAATCCGAGTGACATCAGTGCTAAGCCAATGAAAAATATCTGATTGGTTGCCAACATAAGTATCGCGTAGACGATGCTTAAACCGTTTCCGATGAGTAAACTCCGCTTTCTACCGAAACGATCACATAATATCCCGGTAGGGATTTCAAAGATAACAATACTAAGGTGTAATAATGCCTCCACAATCCCGATGTCTGTCATGGAAAACTGTTTTTGCGTTAAAAATATCACCCATAATGACCGGTCAAAGAAAAGTTGAGCTAAAAAAATATAGCGATACATCGATGGTATATTCTGATGATACAATGGTTTTTTCATGTTTTTTCTCCTTATTGTTGTCTGGAGAAACCAAAAAACCACCGGTAAACATTACCGGTGGAAATCTAAACAACGCTCGCGAGAAGTGATGCCTAGTGTTTGTAAGGTAAATGGTTTACGACAACGTGTGTATTTTTAGGTAGTGATTAAAAAAGGGCAGACGAGTCCCGTTCACATGAAAAATACCAAAAATAGTCATCATAAAAGCGATAAAGCGTTTATGTTGATCAACACGATGCGTGAAAACCATATTTCCTCACCTACCTTCTTCTTAATTACTGTTATCATATCTTAACGTATGATAATAAACAAGGGTTATTTGGACATATTCATCTCGTATGTTAGTCGTTTCCTTTAAACTATTCATGAATCACGATCCGATTGATTCGAATTATTCCAGGCCGTTAAGAAAAAGGCAGAAGGTATGAGTAAACCAAGACTTGCTTCGAGTAAGCTGAAAATTTTGGCCACACCGACAGGGACTAAATCACCGTAACCAACAGATAGTAATGTCACACCACTAAAATATAAGTAATCACCGAAGTGGCTAATCGTGCGATTATTGACAGTGTCATGAACGACAACATAATCGTTTAAGAAAAGGCTATAATAGATCAGACTAAACCCAATGAAGACAATAAATAACGTTAAAAAGAGCCGTAAAAACATCGCTTGACTAAACTCAGTCAACGTATAGCGTTTATGTTTAATAAACCAATAGAATTTAACAATAAACAAAACGACAACGGCGCCAATGAGTAAGTTAGCCACAAAAACCCTCCTTTCTTAAATGTAGGAAATAAATCTGTCTTACTTCATTAATTTTTTCACCCATTTTAAACCCGCTTTTTGATTAGGGTAGCGTAACGGGACGTCGAACATTGTCGTCTGTTTTAAGATACTCTTTTGATGGGTGAACGTATCGAATGAGAATTTACCATGATAATTCCCGGTCCCGCTTTGACCGACACCACCAAAGGGTAAGTACGGGGTAGCTAGGTGATAAATCGTATCATTAATACATCCGCCACCAAACGGAATTTCAGCAATGACTTTTTCTCTTGTGTAATCTCTTTCAGTAAAGAGGTAAAGGGCTAATGGTTTCGGTTGTTTCGTAATGTCATCAATAATAAAATCAAGATTTTCATATGTCATGACCGGTAGAATCGGTCCAAAAATCTCTTCAGCCATCACCGGCCTATCCCAAGTGATGTCAGTTAAAACAGTTGGAGCGATAGCGCGCGTCTCTTTGTTGGTGTCACCACCATAAAAAAGTGTCCCATCATCTAAAAAGTGCGTCAGGCGGTCAAAGTGCTTGTCACTGACAATGTGTGTATAGTCAGGGTTTTCAAGTGGTTGATGTGAATAGAGGTCTTCGATCGCGTCTGTTAAGTACGTTAAAAAGTCGTCTTTCACATCTTGATGGACATAAACGTAATCAGGTGCGACACAGGTTTGTCCCGCATTAATAAATTTACCCCAGGCAATCCGTTTAGCCGCTAATTTTAATGACGCATCCTCATGGACAATCGCCGGACTTTTACCACCAAGTTCAAGTGTGTGCGGTGTTAAATATTTGCTGGCTTTCTCCATCACAATTTTTCCGACATTGACACTACCGGTAAAGAAAATATAGTCAAATGGTGTGTCTAAAAGTTGTTGGGACACGTCAACCCCACCTTGTTTTACCGCAATAAATTCGGGAATAAACGCAGCGGTAATGATTTTTTTAATCACTTCCGCTGTATGTGGGGTTAATTCAGACGGCTTAACAATCGCTGTATTTCCCCCAGCAATCGCCCCGATAAGTGGTGCCATTGCGAGTTGGAATGGATAATTCCACGGAGCGATAATCAATGTGACCCCGTAAGGATCAGGGTAAATCTTACCCTTAGTCCCAACGTGGGTGAGTGCTGTTTTCACTTTCTTAGGTTTCATCCATTTCTTTAAATGTTTGATTGTATAATCAATTTCGGTGTAAAGAATACCAATCTCGGTCGTATACGACTCAAATTCTGATTTATTTAAGTCTTGGTGTAATGCCTCAATTACTTCAGCTTCATAACGTTTGATCGTATCTTTCAAATGGTTTAATGCTGTTAGGCGGTGTTGCAGCGGTCGTGTTTGCCCACTTTTATAATAACTTTTTTGTTGATCATAGATATGCATGTATTTCGCCAACCTTCTTTATAGTTTAGTGATTTAAAAATCACAGTTTCAACTTATATTCTAATTTATATTTATACCCGAAAATGACGGGAATTAAACAAATAAGCATTGTCTTTGACGTGTACATGGTTCTCGAGTTATATTTATCTCAAATTAAAGATAATTTGTGAAAAAGATAAAAATCAGGCATAGATGCCAGTTTTTTATTAACCGAAGAAAAGGATGTGAGAAGATGGTTCAACCATTAAAAGGGATTCACCATGTAACTGCAATGACGAGTAGTGCAGAAGAAATTTATCGTTTCTTTACCTACGTGTTAGGGTTACGTTTAGTAAAGAAAACTGTTAATCAAGATGATATTAATACGTATCACCTCTTCTTTACCGATGATAAGGGTAGCCCAGGAACAGACATGACCTTTTTTGATTTTCAAGGGATACCAAAAGGTCGCCACGGGACGAATGAAATTGAACGTACCGGATTTAGAGTGCCATCAGACGAAGCACTCGCGTACTGGAGAAAACGCTTTGATCACTATGATATTAAACATGGTGGCATAACGGAACAATTCGGAAAAAAGGTCATTAATTTCATTGATTTTGATGATCAATATTATCAGTTGATCTCAGATGAACAAAATAGTGGAGTAAATGGCGGAGAACCGTGGAAGAATAGCCCGGTACCGGATGAATATCAGATTATTGGCCTCGGACCGATTCATATTACGATTGAAAAATTCGATTTCTTTAAAAAGGTACTGACAGAAGTGCTTGGGTTTACCTTAATTGACCAAGCAGATGAAAAGCATTTATTTGAAGTAGGTGAAGGTGGTAACGGGGCACAAGTCCTCGTCCGCCATGTGACGAATAAACCAGATGGACGTCAAGGATACGGGACAGTTCACCACGTAGCTTTTAGAGTCGAAGACAGAGAAGCGCTAGATGGTTGGATTGATTACTTACCACAATTCGGCTTAAGAACCTCAGGTTATGTCGATCGGTTCTTCTTTGAATCACTCTATGCCAAAGTAGCCCCACAGATTTTGTTTGAATGGGCGACAGATGGGCCTGGTTTCTTAAGCGATGAACCCTATGAAACATTAGGTGAGAAATTATCATTACCACCATTCTTAGAGCCAAAACGTGACGAGATTGAAAAAATTGTGCGTCCAATTGATACAAAAAGAAGTAATAAGAAGATTGAAAAAGAATATTTCTAATCGATAGAAAATTATGAAACGAATAATAGGTAGTATAGGAAGGGTATATGTAATCCATCGTCTTCGAATACCGTGATTCAAAGGACTTTTATGCTTTGAGTCACGGTATTTTTATCATTGCTGAGCAGTAATATGTTATAGCGATACAGTTTAAAAGTCACGATGTGGAAAAAAGTAAAGATTATAACTATTAAATAGTACGTGAGTTATATATACTTGACGTGATGGCGGTACGTTAGCTATTAAAGGTTCACACTGAAAATATGGATGAGGTGAAGACATGTTAGAAGTGCAAGGATTATCAAAATCATTTAAAGATTTACAAGCAGTGAAAGATGTAAGTCTTACATTAAAAGAAGGAGAATCGGTCGGGTTACTGGGACCAAATGGTGCCGGTAAGTCAACAACGATTCAAATGATGTCGACTGGTCTAACACCCACGTCAGGTCAAGTAATCTATAATGACAAAGATGCGCTGAAGAACCCGAAGCAATTACGACGTGACTTAGGGGTTGTGCCACAAGACATTGCTTTATACGAAGAATTATCTGCCTATGAGAATTTACTGTTTTTTGGTCGATTATATGGACTGAAAGGAAAAGCGTTAAAAACAAAAATCGAAGAGGTGTTAGCGCTTGTTGGTTTAAGTGATCGAAAAAAAGACCGGGTGAAAAATTATTCCGGTGGGATGAAACGCCGGATTAATATTGCGGCTAGTTTACTCCATAACCCGAAAGTATTAATTATGGATGAACCGACCGTCGGGATTGATCCGCAATCAAGAAGTTATATTCTTGATTTAATTAAACAACTCAACAAAGAAAATCATATGACGGTTCTGTATACATCGCATTATATGGAAGAAGTTGAAAAACTCTGTGACCGGATTTATATTATGGACCACGGAGAAGTGATTGCGAGCGGAACAAAATCAGACTTACAGAACTTGATGCAAGAAGAGGAAACAGTCTGGGTGGAAACGTTAGAGAAAAATCAAGCGTTTAAACAAGCACTTGAAGCTGATCAAACAATCACGCAAGTCATTGAATCAGACCAAGGCTATAAAGTGATAGCCGAAAAACGAGAAGACTTGCTTGGTGACTTATTTGACTATGCTAAAGTACATCACGTAAAACTAACGGCGTTAGCGATTCAAACCCCGACCTTAGAGGACGTTTTCCTGCATTTAACTGGTAGAAAGCTCAGAGATTAGAGGTGATGGTATGTTGAATTTATTAAAAAAAGATATTTTAACCATCTCTAAAGCTCGTTCAGAGGTATTAATTTTACTTGTGATGCCATTTGTCTTAATCACCATCTTGAGTCTGAGTCTGGGTGGTTTAATGACGGGTAGTGCCGAGATTGAACCGATTCATTTAGCCATTGTTGACGAGACAACAGAACGTGATGGTGATTCGGCAATACTGTTAGATCAAGGACTACCAGATGAACAGGCAAAAGCTGTGATAGACAATTTAAAAGTCAATCGTCAAATTATAGCTGTTATCGAGACGCTTGAGAAAGAACAATTATTAGTGACCGAGTTGATGACAACAGAAGCTGCAAACGAAGCATTAAATCATGCAGATGTCGAAGCTGTATTAACGATACCAGATGCGTTAACAACCCAAGTCCTTGCGGTGATGAACGGTGGTGAGGCAACCGAATCACTTCGGTTAGAAGTGATTGATGAGACGACGATTCAGTCGCAAGTCTTGCGTCAGATCTTTCACCACTTCACGTCAGAATACAATTTAATGATGAGTATTCAAACAATCAAAGGAGACACGCTCGTTGTACCAGAAGACGTGACCTTAGGTGAGATTGATACAATTGAAACAACGACAGAAGTCTCGGCGTTTCAATATTTTACAATTGGAATGGCGATGATGTTCAGTCTTTATGTCGCCTCATCAATTAGTTCAAATGCCTTTATAGAAAAGAAACAAGATGTTTTGTTAAGGATGATGTTAGCGGGTGAAAAACCGGTCCGTTATTTACTTAGTAAAGTCGTGAGCGGCTATGTATTAGCCGTGATACAACTTGGGATTTTATTTGGGCTATCACAACTGTTATTTGATACCTTTAGTGAGCGCTCGGGTGAATTTTGGCTCACGATTATAGCGGTCACTTTTATTTATGCGACGGTGATAGGGGCCTTAACGGCGTTGTTAACGTCACTGACCTTAATGATGCCAACCGATTCTGTTTCAGGTATCTTTAGTGGGCTCGTTGTAACTCTTTTTGCTTTCTTAGGTGGGAGCTTTACTCCGGTCGAACAAATCTCACCGTTTATTCGTACACTCGGTAACTGGACCCCGAATGGGGCGATGATGACCGTGTACTTACAACAAATTCAAGGCTACAGCTTGAGCGATAGTATGCCGCTATTAATGCGGATCCTGTTGTTAAGTGCGATTCTTTTCATCATTGCCTGGGGTTTATTCCCGAAAAGGAGGTTTAGCTAATGTGGACTGTCTTTATGATGCAGTGGAAGCGCCTGTTGAAACAACCGTTTGTTGTGTTAACATTCTTTGGGCTTACCCTCTTATTTGTCACCTTCTTAGGTCAAAGTCAGACGACCGGTAAAGTCGGTGTCCAAACCTATACAGACGATTTATCTAATCCGGCGTATACCATGCTGATAGATGAATTAAACGACAGCGATCAATTTGAGTTTAGACAAAGTGACAGAACAACGGTTGAAGAGCGGATTAAAAATAATCAACTCAGTTTTGCGGTCGAACTAAATGAGGCGTCTTTTAGTTTCTTAGTCGGGCAATCATCTTTTTCACAACCGCTCGTTCGTGAATACTTAACGGAAGTGTATCAAGAAAAGCGCTGGTTAGACGCGAATGATTTAACGGAAAGTGACTTGAATAATTATATTCCACTAGAAACAACCTCCGTTGATACAGCGGGAGACTCGATCCAATATCAAACCCAAGTTGTGGTTGGTATGACGCTTTATTTTGTGATGTATACCGTCCTGTTTCAAATGATGAGTATTGCTGAACAAAAAACAGACGGGACGTGGGAGCGGATGATGTTGTCCCCCGTGTCGAAGATGAAAATTTTTAGTGGCTTATTTCTCCATTACTTCCTGATTGGTTTCATTCAAGTTGGGCTCAGTTTTGTCATCTTCACGCAGTGGATTGGCTTCTCATTTGGCAATCACTACGGGTTACTCTTGTTATCAATTAGTCTCTTTTTAACTGCGATTGTCGCTTTAGGTTTGATGCTTGTCAGTTTAGTAAAAACGCCGCAACAACTTCAAGCCGTCATTCCAATTGTCGCGACAGCTTCAGCGATGCTTGGCGGGGCGTTTTGGCCATTAGAATTTGTCACACAGCCAGTGTTACTCATCTTCAGCCGGATCATACCGATTCGCTACGGTATTGAGACATTATCTGACGTGATTGTCCGTGGTGCGTCAATGAGTGAGCTTGTGTCGGGTTATGGCTTCTTAATCGCCTTAACAGTATTATTTGGTGCTATCGGTGTCTTTTTCCTTGAACGAAAGCAGGGTTAAAAAATAGCTGAGAAAAAGAGGTTGTATCTTACGGGAATATCGTTATTCAAGGTGATGCTAGACAGAAGCGTAAGTTAATATTAAAGCATAAAAATAATAATTGACCACCCTGGTCTACCGCTTTATAATGAAGTCGACCAGGGTGGTCTAATTTGTGTTTTACGAGGATTTTAATAGACGTTAAACGGTATAAGTCATGTCAATCTTTAAGGAGAGAGCGTATGACGACAACTTTTCATAATGTTGAACCGGATAAACAACAACGAATTATTGAAGCAGCAATGAAACATTTTGCTGAAAACGGTTATAAAGATGCTTCAACAAATAAGATAGTAAAAGAAGCAGGTATTGGTAAAGGGATGCTATTTTATTAGAATCCCAAATTGGCTGATGGCTGTGTCACCTTTCTACTGGACTCCAGAATTACCTGTGGATGCGTTTAATATCTGGCCATTAGTGACGTTAACAGAAATAAGTCTAATACTTTTCATCATTGGTGGTGTCGGTTTTATCTCACGTGATATCCGGCAAAATTAAGCGATGGCTGTTTAAATAATAATGGTTGCTTTTTTCCTAGAAAGCGTTATGCTTGAGTTAATGGATATATTTAGCTGGAAATTAACTTATATTGGAGTGAGAACAGATGTATATGGTCTATGATATTGGTGGCACGTTCGTTAAGTATGCTTATGTTGATCGAACAGGTGAGGCAGTAAATTCGGGTAAGTTTGAAACACCGTATGTTGATGCTGAAACGTTAATTAAACAGATAGTTGCTGTCGCAAAAACCTACACAGGTGTTCAAGGACTCGCCATCAGTTGTCCTGGCACCATTGATGTTCAAACCGGTGTTGTGTATCACGGTGGTGCTCTTAAGTACTTACATGAAGTAAATATGAAACAACGTTTATCTGAGGCGCTTCATCTACCGGTGTCGATTGAGAATGATGCCAAATGTGCCGCACTAGCAGAATTATGGAAAGGCAGTGTGAAAAATCACTTAAACAGCGTTGTATTAGTTATTGGTACCGGTGTAGGTGGCGCTATCATTATTAACGGGGCACTTTATCGAGGCGCACATTTAGAAGCAGGTGAACAAAGTTATGTGATGGACCGTTATGATGTCCAAACGAATAAAGCAACATTTGTCGGTGAAACGTGCTCAGCCTCACTGACAGTTAAAGAAATCGCCGAGACTGTTGGATTAGAGGCGCATGATGGTGAAGGGGTCTTTCGGTACTTAAATGCTGGCCACAGAGAAGCCCTTCAAATCTTTGACCGGTTCTGTCATCACTTGGCAGCACAAATTATTAATTTACAGTATGTTGTTGACCCAGAAATATTTGCGATTGGTGGCGGTATTAGCGTGCAACCACTCTTTATAGAGCGGTTAAGAAAAGCAATTGCTGAGATATTAACTCAGAATCCTCACCATGTCGCAAAGCCGAAATTAACGACCTGTCATTTTAGAAGTCAAGCTAATGTTTATGGCGCATTATATCAGCACTTACTCGAATATCAATCATAAATGAATGCTTATCCTTTGATGGGATGAGCTTTTTTTGCTTCTTTTCTCCTTTTAAATGAATAAGGCGTAGGTATGAAATAGCCGCCTGTACGTTTGCTAAAGCAATCAATTGGGAATGGTAAACTAACTTGCGTCTTTTTTAAAAACGTGCTAGGTTAGTAAGAAAAAATAAAGGGGGGCGATTCGATTGCGACAAGTCAGACTAGAAGAGTTATATCATCATCATATTGTGCAAAAGTATGTCAATCGCTCCGGTATGGCTCATGCGATTGATGTTGCTGAAGTTGCCTTAGAGATTGCGGAGGATTTTGGGGTTGATCCGGATTTAGCAACAAAAGCAGGCTTCTTACATGATATTGGTCACTATGAATGGTATCGTGATGGGGAATGGGACTATGATTTATATAAAGAAAATGATATTCATGCGATTAAAGGCGCAGAACGCGCGCATAAATTATTGATTCGTTTAGGTGAAGATCGTAAGAAAGCCAAAGCAATCGCACTTGCGATTCTTTTGCATACCGATTCCTATTTGCCAGAAGGAAAGTTAAACTTAACCCCACTACAACAGCTCGTACATGAAGCCGATACGAAAGTAGAAGAAGTTGGGGGTAATCACCACTACCGTAAAATTAGTCATGAAAAAGCACTTGATAGAATTCAAGCGCTGGACCGGCAAATTGATTATTTTCTTAGTGACTAGAGTGATTAACTGGATCAAAGGTATTTTAAAAATAGGTATTTATTAAAGCCGTAAGTGATAGCTTCGTCACTTACGGCTTTAATGTTTGGTTTTACAGGTGATTAGGTTCAATTTTTTCGCCAGATAAAGAGAATACTTAGAATAGATACGCCAAGCCAAATAAAGCTCAGTGTCGCACCGGCAATGACATCAGTAAGGTAGTGGACGTGCAAGAACACACGACTCATCATCACGTTAACAATGATGATACTGAGAATGAGACTTAAAGTGATTTTAAGCGCCCGTCTTTGTTGACTAATGATGACAAGAAAGATGAGGAAACCATAAAAGGCCATCGCACCTGTCGCATGTCCGCTAGGAAAACTGTAACCAATCCCGTCAAAAGCCTCAATCACATTGGGACGATCGCGGCCGAAAAACTGTTTGAGAAGTAACGTTAATCCGGATGTTCCGGCCATATTAATAAGAAACATTGTCACAAGAAAGCGTTGTTGATAAAACTTCACTAACACAAATATCGTCACAAGTGAGGCGGCAATGAGAAACCAAGCTGAACCGAGTTCTGTCACCCAACTGTAAAAGGTATAAAGACTTTGGTTTTCCTCTAAAACAAGCGCATCTTCGATGACGCGGTCGATATAGAACCCTTCTCCTTCAAGCACGTCTTCAGCGAGTTCAATAAAGAGCGCACCGGCAAGATACAACGTGATAAAGCTAAGACTTAAGAAGACTAAAGAACGATGTGCCTTGATAAACCTTCGAATGTCTCCAATCATAATTTACCCGCCAAGTAGTAGTTAGGAATCAGTTCAGCGATTTTACAAATGGTTTGAACCGATTTTGTCATGTCATCCAGTGAGGCAAATTCAAACTTACCGTGGAAATTTTCACCACCAGTAAAAATATTAGGCGTAGGCAGTCCTTTGTATGATAGCTGGGCGCCATCTGTCCCGCCACGAATCGGCTCAATCACCGGTTGAATGTTTAAGGTAGTCATTGCTTCACTCGCCACATCAACAATGGCCATTTTTTCTTCAATCTTATTTTTCATATTGTAATACTGATCATTCATCTCTATCTCGATCGCCGCATCACCGTATTTTTGTTTAAACTCTAGCACCATCTTATTGAGTCGGTCTTTTCGTTGATGGAATTGATCGGTATCGTGATCACGAACGATATAATAAAGTTCAGCCTGTTCGACATCACCTGACATTGATAAGAGGTGATAAAAACCTTCATACCCCTCAGTAAATTCAGGTGCTTCGTCTTTTGGTAAGCGGTCATGAAACGCCATTGAAAGCTTTGTTGCGTGGACCATCTTATTTTTAGCGGTACCTGGATGGACGTTATTACCGAAAAAGCGCACTTTCGCATAAGCGGCATTAAAACTTTCATACTGCAATTCACCAATAGGTCCACCATCAACTGTATAAGCAAAGTCGGCTCCGAAAGCATCGACGTCAAATTCGTGCGGTCCCCGACCAATCTCCTCATCAGGGGTGAAACCAATTCGGATATCCCCGTGCAAAATATCAGGATGTTGAATAAGATAGGCCATTGCCGTCATAATTTCAGCTACCCCGGCTTTATTATCAGCACCAAGGAGCGTTGTACCGTCAGTAGTGATCAGCGTATGTCCAAGATAGTTTGAAAGTTGTGGGTACTTTTTTGTTTCCATGATGATTTGTTTATCAGTGTTTAAGACAATGTCGTCACCATTATAGTCTTCGTGTAGTTGCGGATTAACATTTGTCCCAGTAAAGTCAGTTGCGGTATCGACATGGGCTAAAAAGCCAACCGTTGGTACGGTAGTGGTGGTATTTCCTTTTAAAGTTGCGAATAAATAACCGTTGTCATCAAGCGTCACATCAGTCATGCCAAGGTCAAGTAATTCTTGTTTTAATTGGTTAAGTAAGGTCCATTGTTTAGCGGTCGATGGACATGTGTCACTTGATTCATCGGATTGGGTATCTATTTTTACGTAAGAGATAAAACGGTTTAATAAAGTATCCTTCATATCATTTATTCCTCCAAAGTGTTTTTCATAAGTGTAGCATGAATTCTAAAATATTTAAAACAAGCGATTCATCCCCCACTTCGTGCTAATGCACTTGAGGAAGGTATCTTCTCGCTCTAAGACGATAAAAAATCACCTCAGGTTAGGAAAACTCGAGGTGATTAATTGAAGTAACACGTTAAAATATTAAGCCATCGTGTCCATCACCCATGTCGTCCAGTCAACGGGATCAGGACTAATCAAGTATGAATGAAAGCGTTTGGGTAATTCTGATGCTTGTTGTCCACCGATGGCCAGTTTAACGTGAGGGAAATCTTTATTTAACGTATCTAAAAATGTTATCACATTCTCTAGTTCATGTGATGTTGTTAGTGAGATAGCCGCTAAGCGAATATCGTTTTCTGCGATCATTTTCTTCACATCGTCAAGCGGGGTGGCTTCGCCGACGAATAAGACGTCAATGCCATGTTGTTTTAAGAAAATAGAAAACAACAACAGCCCAATTTGGTGCATTTCATCGACCGGACAGACCGCAACGGCCGTTGCGCGTTTTGATTTTACTTCATAATGATAGAAGTAATGCGCAATTTGTTGCTGGATAAAGTGACTCATGTAGTGTTCTTCCGCAACAGATAAGTCTCCGTGCTCCCACTCAAGTCCAATTCGCGTTAAAATAGGGATGAAGATATTGTGAAAGAGAATATCGATTTCAATTAATTCTTTTAAGTCTTCGACGTAGTTGCTCGCTTTATCTAACTGATGATGTTTCAGTAATAAAAATAACCCGTCAATAAAACGCGGGTAGTCATCTTTTGAAATTTGTGCTTTTTTAATATGTTGCCGTTTATCTTCAAGTGCTTGCATGGCTTGACCGATGGTTAAGTGGTTCTGCTTTTTTTGTCGGATGACCCACTTTAAATCTTCTAAATGTTCATCGGTATACACTCGTGTTCCACCATCTGTGCGGTCTGGTAAAATAACGCCATAGCGATTTTCCCATGCCCTTAAGGTGATAGGAGAAACGCCCGTGAGTTCTGCGATGCGTTTAATGCCGTACATAGCTCCACCCCTTTTTTTCTATTTAAAAGTATACAAAATCCTCACTTGTTTGTCATGATTTTAGACAAGCATCAGCCTTTTTAACTTTTTAAATTAGATAGATTAAGATTCTACAAAATAAAGTATAATTCTATACAAAAGTTATACAGTTATTATATAATGATTGTAAGGAAAAGTCACGGAAAAGACATATGAATTAGAAGGAATTAAAAGAAAGGCGTGAAGTGTGATGTTAAATCAGTCCGTTAGTGTGGTTGGTGCAGGTCCGGGTGGTCTTGCGATTGCGATGCAGTTGTTACATAAAGGTTATCATGTGGATGTTTTTGAAAAGGCAGCACAAGTAGGCGGGAGAACGTCAAGGTTAACCGTAGGCGATTTTCATTTTGATTTAGGACCAACTTTTTATATGATGCCATCAGTCTTAGAAGAAGTGTTTACAGAGAGTGGACGCGATCTTAAAGATTATATTCCAATGACAGAAGTTGATCCGCTTTACACCTTAAAATTTGGTGACATTGAATTTAAACCAAGTCGTAATCACCAAAAGACATACGAAGAAATAGAACGATTATTTCCTGGTAATGGTAACGGTTATTGGCGTTTTTTAAAGCGAGAAAAAAAGAAATTTGATGTTGTCAGTAATTTATTAAGAAAACCGTTTGGCTCGCTGACGGATTATATGTCCAAAGAAGCGATTACGGCGTTACCTCATTTAGATGCATTTGAAACAGTATATAGTTGTTTATCCAAGTACTTTGATGATGAACGATTAAAATGGGCGTTTTCTTTCCAGTCAAAATATTTAGGCATGTCAGCTTGGGATTGTCCTGGGACATTTACGATGCTGTCCTATTTAGAACATTCCGGTGGTCTTTTTCATCCGACAGGCGGTGTGAGTCAAGTATCAGAAAAAATGGCGGATGTAATCAGGGAATTAGGTGGGACGATTCATTTAAATACTCCAGTTAAGCGAGTTTTAGTCGAAGACAAACAAGCTATCGGTGTAGAGTTAGTAAGTGGAGAAAAGAAGTACTCAGATGATGTCGTCATTAATGCTGACTTTGGTTACGCGATGATGCAATTATTTGACCAAAAGGATTTAACAAAATATAAAAAAGACAAATTAGATAAAAAAGGTGTATCCTTATCGACCTTTATGTTGTACTTAGGAGTTGATCAACCGCTTGATTTACCACACCATATGATTCTATTTGCGAATGATTATGAACAAAATGTTAAAAATGTCACGTCTGGTGGGATTTTGTCGGATGATGACTCAATTTACGTCCATAATCCGTCGAAACTTGATCCCACACTGGCGCCGCAAGGGAAGTCGTCTCTGTATGTTTTAGTGCCTGTCCCTAATTTAGAAGCGGATATTGACTGGGAAAAAGAACAGCCCATATTACGAGAGAAAATACTGGGCCGGTTAGAAAAAGAGCCAGGTTTAGAAAACTTGCGTCAACATATCGAAGTAGAAAAGATTGTGACGCCGCAAGACTGGCAAGATGAGTACAACGTATATAAGGGTGCGACTTTTAATTTAGCACATAACTTATCACAGATGATGTATTTCCGTCCTCACAATAAATTTGAAGATATTGATCATGTCTTTTTAGTTGGTGGTGGAACACATCCTGGTAGTGGGTTACCGACGATTTATCAGTCCGCGCTGATTAGTGCGCGTTTGTTAGATCAACAATATGTCATAAGAGAGGACAACTGACCTGTTCTTTTAATGATGAATAGAGAACGAAAAGAGCGAGACTTAAGTCTCGCTCTTTTATGCCATATACACATGAACTAAAGAAGGGGGGAAGACAAGTAACGAGTGGTTATTTGTCAAGAGTGATGACGAAGATAGCAGTAGTTGGTGGTGGAATTGGTGGTATTACGGCGAGTTTATATTTAAGGCGTTTAGGGCATGAGGTGACATTATACGAACAGTCAGACCGATTAGGTGGGCGATTAACCTATGAAAGACAGGGTCACTATGAAATAGATCAAGGTCCAACGATTGTGTTGTTGCCAGAATTACTCAAAGAGATTTTTCATGAGGTAGGATTTACAGACGACCAATATGAGTTAATCCAGGTTGATCCTGTTTATGATATTCATTTCAAAGACGGTACTAACTTTCGGAAACACCGTGATCCGGCTAAAACAAAGGCAGAAATTGATCAGATATTTCCGGGTGACGGTGACGGATTTGAACGTTATTTACGTGAAATGAAGGGCGTATATGACTTCGGCGTAAAGGCGTTTTTAACACGTGACTTTCAAACTAAACGTGACTTTCTATCGTTAACCAATTTAAATTTTGTCCTAAAGTCGAAATCATACCGAACGGTGACGGACTATCTGTCACGATTTTTCAACGATCAACGGCTAAGGGCGGCCTATAGTTTACAAACACTCTATATTGGTGGTGCACCGCATCAAGTTCCAGCTTTATACGGGTTAATTTCTTATAGTGAACATGCCTTTGGTGTCTGGTATATCAAAGGCGGGTATTATTCACTCATACCAAGACTAGAAACGTATTTATATGATCAAGGCGTGATTGTAAAAAAAGAAACGAAGGTTGATAGAATCATTGTTGAAAATAATCAGATAAAAGGCCTGATTTCTTCCGGCAAGTCTGAATTATATGATAAAGTAGTGTATAACGGAGATTATCCAACGATAGAAGGTCTGATTGATCATCATAAAGTCTGGAATCGGCCATTAAAACCATCGAGTGGTTGTATTTTGGTCTATTTAGGCTTATCGAAACAATATAACGATCAGCTGCCCCATCAATTTTTCATGTCAGGTGATTTTAATTACTATATGAAAAGTGTCATGGAAAAACAAACACTACCAATGGATCCATCACTTTATGTGTTTAATCCAAGCGCGATTGAACAACAATCCCAATTAAATAGCACATTGTATGTCCTAATCCCTGTTCCAGCCGCTATTGATCCTACTGAAAAAGAGCTTCACACTTTCGTTGATAAGCAATTAAGCTGGTTAGAAGCAGCCGCTTATAAAGATTTAACGAAACATATCGAGTGGAAAAAAGTACGCACACCGCGTGATGCTGAACGAGATGGTTTATATTTAGGAGGGGGGTTTGGCGTTAGTCCATTGTTGTCACAATCTGGTGCCTTTCGTCCCCAGATTGTTCACCCGACGATTAAAGGGCTGTATGCGGTAGGGGCCAGTGTTCATCCAGGTGGTGGGGTCCCGATTGTCATGCAGGGGGCGCGATTATTGAAACAAGCAATAGAAAGAGGAGAGTAAGGCATGTATTTAGCGAAAGATTTACGCGAGCAAGCGAAAACAATGATGAAACAAGGGTCATCAAGCTTTTATCATGCGTTTAAATTCTTACCAAGACAAGAACGCGAAGCGGTTTATGTCGTGTATGCATTTTGTCGATTAATTGATGATGCGGTTGATGAACCAGAAACATCCGTTTATACGATTGATGAGATTAAGACGCACTTTGATCAGTTAGAGAAAGCCGAAGGCCATTTTATTTGGCCCGCACTGCGCTGGGCATTTGATGCTTTCCCACTGACAAAAGCTCCTTACTATATTCAGATGAGTGGTCAGTTGTTAGATTTCAAGCAAACTGAATACGACACGATGGCTGCACTTGAAGATTATTGTTACCGAGTGGCTGGCAGTGTCGGTGAAATGCTGATCCCAATTCTGCATCCGGATCCAACAGATGAGCTCATTCAAGCCGGTATTCAACTTGGTAAAGGGATGCAGATTGTCAATATTATTCGTGATGTTGGACAAGATATGACACTGAACCGGCGCTATTTGCCCCTAGAAGTATTTGGCCGACACGGTTATACATTAACGATGTTTGATAACCAAGAAGTTAATGAGCAATTTAAAGCAGTGATTGATGATTTAACTGACCAAGCTGATCTGTGGTTTACCGAAGGCCTAGCGTATGTTGATCAATACCCGAAAAAAAGTGCGCTTACCCTAAAATTAGCGGCTCGTTACTACCGTGAGATTATACAAGTCGTTAAAGAAAATGAATATCAAGTCTTCAATAAACGCGCATTTGTGACAGATAAGCGAAAACTAACGTTGTTTAACCGTATTAATCAGTAATATATTAACCATTTTAGATGGAGAGGGGGTAGTCATAAATGACAGAATCGATTCACCAACGAAAAGCCGAACATATTAAATGGTGCTTAACAGATGAGGTATTAGGGGAAGGAATTACGACAGGATTAGAGAAGGTTCGATTCATTCATAATGCCTTACCAGAAATAAACTTTGATGATGTGTCGCTTTCGACGTCTTTATTTGGCGAAACAATCAATACCCCGTTTTTAATTAGTTCAATGACGGGTGGGGCAGCACTTGCCGGGAGTATTAATGAATATTTAGCGCGTGCGTGTGAAGCGCGAGGGTGGGTGTTTGCGCTAGGGTCCACGCGCGCCTTAATTGAAGATGAGCAATTTAGACAATCATTTAAAGTCCGTCCTTACGCACCAACAATACCGATTATCGCGAACTTAGGAGCGGTCCAGCTTAACTACGGCTTTACTGAAGCGATGTGTCAAACAATTATCGATGAGACAGAAGCAACAGCACTTGTACTGCACCTTAATTCGATTCAAGAATTAATTCAAACAGGAGGCGACACAAACTTTGAGTCACTGTTACCGAAGATTGAATCACTCGTTAAAGCACTCGATGTCCCTGTCGGTGTAAAAGAAGTCGGTTTTGGGATTGATGGTTACTTAGCCAAACAGCTGACGAATATCGGTATTCAATTTATTGATGTTGCCGGTGCTGGTGGGACGAGTTGGTCCCAAGTCGAAAAATTACGTTCACAAGATAAAGTGAAAAAACAAGCGGCCGAAGCATTTACTGGCTGGGGTATCCCAACTGTGGAAAGTTTACGCGCGGTTCGAGCAAATACCAATCAGCCTGTGTTTGCATCAGGTGGGATGCGCACGGGTGTGGATGCAGCTAAAGCGTTAGGGCTAGGTGCTGATCTCGTTGGATATGCGCGTGGTATACTAAAAGAAGCAACGGATTCTGTTGAAGCAGTGATGGAAACGATGGCGATTCGAGAACGCGAGCTTAAGATGGCGATGTTTGGTTTAGGCCATCAAACGATTGCTGACTTAAAACAATCCAGTCGTGTTATTATCGATTAAGACGACATGTTAATCTGATAAAGAATACAATTAGAAAGAGGTTATATATGAAAAAAATACTAACAACATTAATCATTAGCTATATCGTTATCTTATTTGATATTGAGTTAAATGGTTTTGATTTACTATTTGATAGCGTTGGCTATGGGTTCATTGCCTATAGTTTGTATCAGTATAATCAAGCGGAATTTACTGATTTACGAATCGTTTTACCTATTGTAGGAGCAGTGATTGCTTTTATTGATGCGCTTTTCTTTTATAATTCTACGGATATACTTGGTTCTCTCAGCTGGAGTGTCATGAGCATCATTCATTTCCTTGTTGTGCTAGAAATACTAAAGCTGTTACATAGTCGGGCAAAATCTTATCAATATCAAGATTTAATAAATGGGGTTGAAAATTTAAGAAGAAGTTACCAACTTATTTTTGGTGTGAGCTTTGGCTTGAATGTTTTTGTCCTCCTGTTACCTAATATCGTGACAGGCCTTGCTGCTCTAGTCTTTATAGTGTTGTTGATTATCGCTGAAGTTAGGATTATCTTTAGAATTAATAAGTTTCGTACATTGGAGGTTGCTTAAATGTCATTTTTAATTGAACCAGAAGCATTACTTGATTCAATCGATCAATATACTATCATCGATACACGTTTTGAACTAATGGATCAAACAAAAGGTCAAGCGCTATATGAAGCTGCTCATATACCAGGAGCTGTTTACTTTGATTTAAATAAAGATTTATCAAGTATGCCCGGGACCCATGGTGGTAATCATCCGTTACCAGATGAACAGGTCTTTATTGATAAATTGCGGACGATTGGTATTACGCCAGATACGGAGGTCGTCATTTATGATCAGGGCAATGCGATGTTTGCCGCTCGGCTCTACTGGTTATTTGATTATTACCAACACCCATCAGTAAAGGTGCTCAATGGTGGTTTTAATCGCTGGGAAGAGCTTCAGTATCCTGTCACTTCGGTCGTAAAACGAAAACAAACATCATCGACGCCGTTTATTAAAAATAATGATTTGATCGTTGATATTGATTATGTGATCGAACATAAAGATGATTTTAATATCACACTGACAGATGCGCGCAGTCTAGAGCGTTATCTCGGTCAAACCGAACCACTCTATCATAAAAAAGGACACATTCCAGGAGCAAAATGCTTTGACTGGCAGCAAGTCTTAAACAGTGATGGAACGTTTAAGTCAAATGCTGAACTTGAAGAAGTGTTTAAAGAGTTAAATAAAGATGAGGAAATTATTCTTTCCTGTGGGTCCGGGGTCTCTGCTTGCATGAATTACCTCGCTTTAAAGTCACTCGGATATAGTAATGTGAAATTGTATCCCGGGAGCTTTAGTGATTGGATTAGTCATCCTGAGTTACCGGTTGAAACAAAACAAGAATAATAGATTGACACACAAGTGATCAACGCTTGTGTGTTTTCTTTTGTCTTTTAATTTAACTTTGACGAATATTATCGTGAATTTTTAGATTATTTAAAAAACATAGTACTCGAACGGTAAGGTTTGTGTTATAATAATCGTCATATATTCTGAAAATTTAAAAAAGACAAACAATAAAAGGGGAGACAACAGATGAAAAAATGGTTAGGTATGGTGATGTTACTTATTACCACAATTGCACTAGCAGCTTGTGGTGCTGCAGATGAAGAAACAGAAGCAGAAAATGAACAAGGAACAGAACAAATATATACAATTGGGGCAAGTCAATTTGTTGAACACCCCTCACTTGATGCGGCATTTGAAGGGTTTAAACAAGCACTGACAGATCAAGGTTTAGAAGTTGAGTATGATTTCCAAAGCGCACAAGCGGATCAAACGAACGCATTAACGATCGCCCAAAGCTTTAGCTCAGATCAAGTTGATTTAATTTTTGCCAACGCAACGCCGAGTGCATTGACGGCCTTACAAGCAACGAAAGATATACCGATCGTGTTTACGTCAGTAACAGATGCGGTGAGTGCGGGATTAGTTACAGCGATGGATTCACCAGGAGACAACATTACCGGTGTTGTTGATATGCATCCGGATGCAGTGAATAATACCGTACAATTTATTGATCAATATTTTGAAGGTGCAACTGTTGGGATGATTTATAACACGGGTGAACAAAACTCGATCGTCCAAATTGAATCGGTGAAAGCAGCAGTGGAAGGCACAAGTCTTTCAATTGTTGAACGTACCGTATCGACCTCAGCAGAAGTGCAACAAGCTGCTACGTCATTAGTTGGTGAAGCGGATGTCTTTTATATTGTCACTGATAACACTGTTGTATCAGCTCTAGAGAGCGTTGTTGGGGTAGCGAATGAACAAGATATTCCTCTTATTGTTGGTGAGCCCGATTCACTTGCGCGTGGTGGTTTTGCGACATACGGCATTGATTATTACACAATTGGTTACCGCTCTGGAGAGATGGCCGCGGATATACTAACGGGCGACAAACAACCCAATGAAATCGCGGTTGAATACCCACCAGAAATGCAATTGTTTATTAATAAAGAAGCAGCAACAGAACAAAATATTACCTGGCAAGACGCTTGGGACGAAGAAGCGGCTATTGAATAAAAGATAAAAAGAACAGTCGACTAAACAAGCATATCGTTATGTTTAGTCGATTTTTCTTATCGTGAAGGGGAGTTATTATGTTTATTTCAATGTTTAATGCGGTAGAATCAGGGGTTATTTTTGCGATTATGGCTTTAGGTGTTTACTTATCTTTTCGAATTTTAGATTTTCCAGATTTAACGGTTGACGGGAGTTTTGTGACGGGGGCGGCAGTGTCAGCTTTAATGATTGTGAATGGCATGCCAACAGGTGTTGCGATATTAGGGGCGTTACTTGCCGGTTTTCTAGCTGGTAGTATGACGGGACTCCTTAATACGAAGGGCAAAGTTAATCCCTTGCTGTCTGGTATATTAATGATGACGGCCCTTTATTCGATTAACTTAAGGATTATGGGGCAATCGAATATCCCACTTTTGAATCAAGAGACGTTTTTCACTCAATTGCGCACAATCTTTGATTCCCTTGGGATTAATCAATTCTTTGATCAAGGCTTAGCCGCATTAGGTGTAGAGAACTTACCCGCAACCTATTCCGCTCTTATTATTATGCTCGTTGTCACATTCCTGATTAAATTTGTGACCGATTATTTCCTAAAGACGGAGATTGGTCTTGCCTTGCGTGCGATTGGAGATAATGAACAAATGATTCGTAGTTTTTCAGCCAATACCGATCATTTAAAAGTGTTAGGATTAGGCGTTTCAAACGGTCTTGTAGCTTTAGCTGGTGGTTTATATGCTCAGTTTACTGGTTTTTCTGATTTAAATATGGGGATTGGGATGATCGTCATCGGTCTAGCATCGGTTATTATTGGTGAATCTGTGGTTGGGACAAAGACAATTGGTCGAACCACGCTCGCCGTTATTGTTGGTGCTGTGATTTACCGGATTGTTATTACCCTCGCGATTCGGTCGGATTTTTTAGATAATGGGGATACGAAACTTATTACGGCCTTACTTGTCGTTTTAGCATTAGTCGTACCAAAAGTGGTTGAGACAACAAAAGAGAGTAACAGAAAAAGAAAGAAACGCCAAATATTAAATCAACAAGTAAGGAGGGGTGCATAATGTTAAAAATAGAGGATTTATCCATCACATTTAATGAAGGAACGCCTGATGAAAAAAAGGCGTTACAACATATTCAACTTGAGCTAAAACCAGGTGACTTTGTAACAGTAATCGGCAGTAACGGGGCAGGAAAATCAACGTTAATGAATATGATCTCAGGCGCTTTATTTCCGGATGTTGGTATAGTTGAAATAAACGGTCAAAATGTGACGACACTAAAAGAACATAAACGAGCCAAAAAGATTGGCCGTGTCTTTCAGGATCCAATGGCGGGCACCTCACCCAAAATGACGATCGAAGAAAACTTAGCTATTGCTTATGCCCGTAATAAAACAAGAATGTTAAAGCCAGGTGCCAATAAAAAACGACGGGTGTTATTTAAAGAAGAATTAAATCGACTGCATCTTGGATTAGAAAATCGGTTATCGGCTAAAGTTGGTTTACTCTCAGGTGGTGAACGGCAAGCGTTGTCATTATTAATGGCGACCTTTACTCAACCTGATATTTTATTATTAGATGAACATACCGCCGCGCTTGACCCGTCACGAGCGGAGTTGATTACGAGTCTCACTGGTGAGATTGTGAAAGAAACCAACCTCACCACTTTAATGGTGACGCATAATATGCAGCAAGCATTAGACCTTGGTAACCGATTAATTATGATGGACAAAGGTCAAATTATTTTAGATATAGACGGAGCTAAAAAACAAGCCTTAACAATTGAAAAGTTATTGCAAGAATTTAAACGGATCCGCGGAACAGATATGGATAACGACCGAGCAATACTTGGTTAGCAATATGGTATAATAATGAATATGAAGACAGAAGGTAGAAAGAAGGGAATGTAATGAAGTATGGTTTTGCAGATCGTGTCCGTTATTTCGACTCATCAGCTGTACGCGATATTTTAAAGGTAGTCAATAAAGGGAATGTGATCTCTTTTGCGGGTGGCTTACCAGATGAAGAGCTTTTCCCAGTTGAAGCTGTTGACGCCGCCTTTCATAAAGCAATTACTTCAGGTAATAAAGCGCTACAATATGCTGAAACAGAAGGTTTACTTGAATTAAGACGGCAACTAGCTGAACGTATGTTGGAAAAAGGAATCAAGAAAGACCCGGATGATATTCTCATCACCTCAGGTTCGCAACAAGCCATTGACTTATTCTCTCGGATTATGTTTAACCCAGGCGACATTATTCTAACCGAGAACCCAACCTATTTAGCGGCACTACAAGTGTTCAGTTCATACGAAACAACGGTCATCCCAGTTGATTCAGATGAAGATGGTATGATTGAAAGTGACTTAGAAGAAAAGATAAAAACACATAAACCAAAGTGTATTTATGTTGTCCCAACCTTCTCAAACCCTGAAGGCAAAGTATGGTCACAAGCACGCCGCGAGATGTTGTTGGAATTAGCGGAAAAATATCACGTGGTGATTATGGAGGATGATCCTTATGGTGATATTCAGTTTGACCCAGCTTCTATGCCCGATAGTTTAGCGTCAATGGACAAAGGTAACGAGTATGTCGTTTACACGAGTACGATCTCGAAGACGGTTGTTCCAGCGATGCGTCTTGGTTGGATTACAGGGCCACATCAGATTATCCGCTTAATCGCTCAAGCGAAACAAGCGGCTGATCTTCATACCAATTCAATTAGCCAGCATGCGCTTGTACATTTACTTAACGATTTTGATTTAGATGCCCATATTGAGACGATTCGTTCAACGTACAAAGGACGTATGGAAGTAATGAAGCGTTGTTTGGATGAGGCGAATATTGAAGGACTAACATATTTAGAACCAAAAGGCGGGATGTTTTTCTGGGTAACGTTACCAGTCCATATGGACCCTGAGAGTTTACTAACAAAGGCAGTTGAGAATGGTGTTGCCTTTGTACCTGGTCAACCATTTTATGTTGGTAATAAGAAACGTTCGACGATGCGTCTGAACTTCACGAACAGTTCACCGGAATTAATTGAAGAAGGCATGAAGCGGTTAACGAAAGTTTTAACGGCTGTTCATGCATAAGAAAAAAGCCTAGTCGCGATCCGACTAGGCTTTAGTTTTTTCCAAACAGTTTTTCAAAAAAAGATGGTTTTGATTTTGGCGAATGTTCTTCTTTTACAGGTACAGGTTCCTTATAAAAGATATCATCGATATCAACCGCATGGTCATAAGTGACGACAATGCCATACGCATTTTCGTTTGAGTCTTCATCAAGGATGGTATAGTTTTTTTCGTGTTTTAAAGCGATGCGCCGATAAGGACTCAATGTGTTTAATGAATGTTGGGCATTAAACAACAAATCCACGTCTTGGTGTTGTTTGAGTACTTCATCAAAGGCTTGAAGTCCTTTTTGTTGGCTCACTTGTTCTTGTGTTAAGACAAAAGCAGCGCGTTCGCGTAAGCTTCCTAAAAATAATCGCCGTTCATCAGGTTTTGTGTGCTTAGATCCGTACATACCTTCTTGTAAATAATCATCCATGTTTTTTGGCATTGTTCTCACCTCGCATTAAGTATAACATCTTTTGATGACGGCTCCTATAACTAAAGTAATGGGAATCATCAACAATGATAAGGAAATGGGTAACGGTTCATAAACGTTTTATTATAATAGAAGGAAGTCGTTTAATTCATGTTAATATGAGAGTAAGTCTAATGAAAAATAAGAAAGCGTGAGTTAAAGAGTCGTTGATAAAAAAGGAGTGATGAAAGATGATTCAATTAGAACACGTCGGTCTATTACGGCAAGGTCAATGGATTTTAAAAGATATTAACTGGGAAGTAAAAGCGGGCGAACAGTGGGTTGTACTTGGCTTAAATGGTGCGGGTAAAACGGCTCTCCTTCATATGTTAAGTGCCTTTCACTTTCCAGTCACTGGCGAAGTGACGGTATTAGGTCGACGATTCGGTAAAGATCCACTTGGCGAGGCACTTAGACAAGACATTGGTCTTGTATCGCAAACATTAAAACAGCGCTTTTATGTAGAAGATACGGCATATCAGATTGTGTTAAGTGGTGGATTTAGCTCGATTGGGCTTTATGAAACACCGACCGATCAGATGCGCAAAAAAGCAAAACAATTACTGAAAGATGTCGACATCTTTCACTATGCCGATCAGGCATACGAGAAGTTATCACAAGGTGAAAAGCAACGGGTGATGATTGCGCGTAGTTTAATGCAGGACCCGAAGCTGTTAATTTTAGATGAACCGACTACTGGTTTAGATTTTGTGGCCAAAGAACAGTTACTTGAGACGGTTGAGTCGATTATGAAGAAAGACAATCCACCCCTCGTGTTATATGTGACGCATCATGTTGATGAAATCTTACCGACATTTACTCATGTATTGATGTTAAAAAATGGAGAAGTTTTTCAGTCAGGTGAACGACGTGCATTATTAACTGAAGCAAGTTTGACTAACTTCTTTCAATTACCATTAGAGATAATGTGGCAACGCGAGCGCCCATATTTATTTAAAATATAACAGAATGTGTAACGATCAATATTTTTCGGGAGGTACCTATTATGAAGTAGATCATTCGACTCTTGTCGCTCATTATTTTGATCACCTTGCTCTATAGCCTGTTTAGTGACAACACTTTACCTACTCACATAGTGATGATTGTATCGCTGTCATCCTTTATCTTATCCTATATAGGTAAGAAGCTAGATGAAAAACTAGATAAAGTCAACAACTCATCATCTCATTAAGGTGTGATTGCCTTGATGGGGTGTTTTTTTATCGCATTAAGGCGAGAAGACACCTTCCTCAAGTGCGTCAGCACTAGGTGGGTGATGAATCGTTTGTTTTGAATATTTTTGAAGTGACAAACATATATTCCGCATGGTATAATTAAAGCACTAACAATGACCGTCACAAAAAAAGAGAGGGTGTGTATCATGGGCATGAAGGCCATTTTTTCAAATCGCTTATATAA
>NZ_FOXC01000005.1 GCF_900115605.1 Halolactibacillus halophilus | reverse complement strand
GCTCTTTTTTCCATGATTGGTCTCTCCCTCGGGTGATTAGTCCCACAAGTTTAACCGACCTTAACGAAATAGTCTAGTTTAGTGTAACCTGTCCAAACAAGCTGATGAAATTGATTTGAAGGTTAACAAAAACGGTGTGATATCGTCTATAAATCAAACAGCTGAGACAATTAAGATACAAGCCTCCAAGATTAACCTTGAAGGATACGTTACGGTTACCGACTTAAAAGTTGACGGTAATATTAAATTTGGCGGTCAACTTCAGGGTGCTAGTGGGAGTTTTGAGGGTGATTTAACCTCTGACTTTGTTACCATCGGTTCTTCTAACCCGTCATACGCTGGCTTTTCACGAAGTGGTTTAGCTGTAAAAATGCCTGAGAGAATATCAACAGGTAACTATACGTGGAATGGTGAATTTGTTTTAGGCTTAGGAAATGGTGTTATTAATTTTGGATTAGAAGATTCAGGTTTCTCACCAACATACAGCTTTGATGGTCCGATTACGACTCATCAAGGTTTAGTTGAAACGATTGTTTCAAAAGGTTCCAACTCAAAAGGGCACTGGATTAAGTATTCAAGTGGAAAGATGGAAGTGTGGTGTACGCCAATAGCGACCACGTGTACAAATACATCGGGGAATGTATATAGATCAGATGTCTTTGATGTTGATTTTCCGCAAAGCTTTGATGATTCACATCCAATCAGTGTTGCACTTAACGTGACAGCAGTCGGACGTTGGGCTGATATCGTTAACATTCCGTCGTCGACTGGATGCAGAGCACATCAATATTCAACAGTGTATTCTACCGGTAATTATAGTGCATTTGTCTATGCCGTAGGTATGGCACTTGTAGGTGTAGGTTAAAAATAGAAAGGGTGTTATAAATGAAACAAGATGTTAATCGTGTAACGGATTTATTATCAGCGGAATGGTCAAATCAATTAGCGCAAGCTAATAAGAAGATTGCTATTTTAGCTGAGGAAAATAATCGTTTGAAAGATGAAATTAAAACAATCAAAGAATCAAATGAGGGAGATGTTGAAAATGAAGTTTGAAATTAGATCGGTTAACACGCGCTATAGCGAAGGTGAGTTAGTGGATGTATCTTTAAGTTATTTGGGCAGGGACAGTGAGAGACGCGTTAATGTGAGCGGTACATTTGAATTAACGGCTGAAGAATATGCAGGTAATGAAGCGATAGCGCAGCTTGAGGAACTGTCTAAAAATCATGCTTTAAGTGTTATTAATGGTGAGATAAATTAATATTTATATAAATTTATCCATTTCTCTTAACATTATCTCTTAAATGTCCGATTATAACTATATAATAGTTTAAGAGGTGATAAAATGTGTGAAGAAGAAAAGGTTTCATTAGAAGACCATGCATCTAACATCGCTAAAATACTTTCTTTAAAATCACTACCTGAAATGATGTATGGTAATGAGGCTAGAAACTTTGTAAAAAAACACTTTCCTAAAGGTTATAAAGAAAGTTCTAGTGGGGCATTTCTTTTTGATGAATTACCTGAAATATATCGTGAATCAGGAGTTGTCTGTGTGTATGATTGTAGTGTCGGCACGCTAGCTCATGAATTATGTCATGCAAAACAATATGAAGATAATAACAAATGGCTGAAAATGAATTTGTTTAATAAACGTTATAGGAAGTGTCTCTATGCATTTTATCCTGTTGAAAAGGAAGCATTAGAATTTGCGATTAAATATTTAAAAGACGTAAATCATCATGATTATGGTAATTATAAAAGCGAATATTGTAAAACAAGAATTTTTTGGATTGTTTCAAGTGTGACAAAAACGGTTGTTTTATTTCTATTTTTTTACTTTTTATTTGTCCTATTTAAAAATTTTTTTTAGTTTTCCTTCTTTAGTTCAAGATATGGAGAAACAGAGAGGACGGCTTTATGAGCAAAAAACCAATAATTAGATTAGTAGCACCACACAGTATGGAAGAATGGGAATTCAAGAGTGAATCAGAACGAGACAATATTTTTTCGAAAGTAGAGTCAAAGTTTTACAATGAGAAAGTAAATACAATCCCCTTTATTGAAGTAGAAAGAGGTCTTAGGCTAGAAATGCCTCTCCGATTAAGCACTGATTGTGAAAAACAAGTTATTGATTACATTAATTTGTGGACTTAAGCACCTCGATTGAGGTGTTTTTTGTTTACTTAAATATCTAGTTAGGAGGTCGATTATGCAAGAACAGTGGTACACAAACAAAGATTTATTTGAACAGATTAACGCTATTTCTGGTGATTTCAAAGATTTACGTTCAGAGATGAGAGAAACACGTGCGGTAATAAAGCAATATAACGGACTGAGAGAAGAAGTTGGCTTAGTTAGAGAAGAAATTGAAGAAGTTAAGAAACAGGTACAAGAGTCTCAAGGGATTAATAAAGGTAAATCAACCGTATTTGAAGCTATTCGCAATTGGGGCGGATGGCTTTTTGCTTTAATTACACTAATTGTTATGCTTAACCAATTTTATAATTGAGGGGAGGTGAAAACCTATGGAACAAGTATTAGTTTTTGCTACTTTACTGTTGCCAATTGTCACAGCGGTAGTAGAACTGGTCAAGAAAACGGTTAATATATCTAAAAATTACTTACCGTTAATTAGTTTAATTGTTGGTTTGTTAGTAGGCGCAATCGCTTATCCGTTTACGGATTTTGAGTTGGTATTGCGGTTGTGGGCCGGTGGGTTCGCAGGTCTATCGGGAACAGGGTTGTTTGAGTTAATAAAAAAACGTGACGGTATGACTAAAGATGTTGCTTAGTGCAGCATCTTTTTAATTTAACTAAAAAGGGAGAGACTTAATATGGCAAAAACATTTATATGGCCAACTGACACAAAACGTATCACAAGCCCATTTGGTTGGAGACGACATCCAATCACGGGCGAAGCACAATCTAAACATAATGGTATTGATATTGCAGAGAGTGGCACACGTCCAATTTACGCAGCGGCTGATGGCGTAGTGAGACGTAGCTATACATCTACATCGTACGGTGAAACAATCATGATTGAACACTCTATTAATGTAGAAACGTGGGAAACTGTCTATGCGCACATGCGCGAAAACTCACGTCGTTTTAAAGACGGCCAACGAGTGAAGCAAGGTGATGTGATTGGCCAGATGGGCTCAACAGGTAATTCGACTGGTCAGCATCTGCATTTTGAAATCCACAAAGGCGGATTGTGGAATATGGCAAAATCTAACGCTGTTGATCCAGAACAATACTTGAAAAAAGATTTATATCCTGCCCAAACATCCGGTTTAGCTGTTGATGGTAAATGGGGTAACGCAACAACTAAAGCATTACAAAAAGCATTGGGTACTGTACAAGATGGTATCTTGAGTGACCAATCACGTAATGAGGTGACGGAAGCACTGTATGGAACAACAGTCGAATTTGGTACCGAAAAAAAAGGCAGCTTAGTCATTAAGGCATTACAAAAGCTAGTTAAAGTAAAGCAAGATGGCTTGCTTGGGCCTGTAACAATTGGTGCGTTACAAGCGTATTTAGGTACTGTTAGAGATAATAACTTAAGTCGTCCGTCATTAGTCGTTAAAGAACTTCAAAAACGATTAAATGCAGGTACGTTTAAATAGATAGAGTTAAAGCCCTTCACTTTTAATGAAGGGCTACATATTATATAAATAACTTGATATATTGAGTTAAAACTGAGAGAATGGGTAATGTATTATATAGGAGGGATTTAGCATGGGAACTAATTATGTATTTGATAATAAAGATGATTTAGTTAATTATTTATACTTAAAATTATCTAACCCAACGAAAATAAAAATTCAAAAAACCTTATACCTTCTTTTTGCTTATTACGGTGCAACATATGGTAACTTGTCAGAAACAAAAGACAATGGAGATGATGAGTTTGATAATCAAAGCTATCCTAAACTACTCTTTAATGCGAAGTTTGAAGCGTGGAGATACGGACCTGTAGAGGTTGAGGTTTATAACGATGAAAAACAAGGTTGTTACGAAGACTCTCAAGATGAAGAAATGCTTGATCATACACCTGAAGGTAAAAATATTAAACAATTCATTGACAGTATAATCAAGCAAACTAATGAAATTGATGATTTTAGCTTAGTCGATAGGACACATCAAGATAAGTGTTGGATGGATCAGTATAAAGAAGGCTTAAATCATATCCCTATGGATAACGCTGACATTATAAAGGAATACAATGAAAGGTATATAAAGAAGTAATGTTTGATAATATTGATGTTCATTTTGATAGTTTAAATAATGAAGAGCAAGGTGAATCTATAGTAAATGTTAGAGAATTGGTAACAGAGAGTTATAATCCTTATGAAATAAACGTTATTAAAGTTAAGCCGAAAGTCGAAATGGATCAATCAGTTAAAACCAGTATTAATTTGCCTGAATTCATGTTTTCAAATATGATTCCAACCCTTGAAGAAAAAGCAATAGATTCGAATGTAGAAATTGGTTTGGAAAAGTTAAACCGTGACCCTTCCTTACTGTTAACTAGTAGCGATCCGATTGACTATAAGGGGAAAAACAAACAAAGAATAAAGGGGATATTGTGTGAATATGTAGGCGCTTCCTTTTTCAAGGAGAATTGTGACTATTTCAGGAAAAGCGTTATTGTAACAGAAAGCTTATTAGGGAGTAGGGGTGCGTTTAGGGTGATTTGTACTTATGTTATTAAGCCTAAAACTGACGATAGACAAAGACACTCTAAGCATATTTTAAAGGCGATTGCACTTGACCCATATCACTTGTTTTTGCCAGGAGCACATAACAATTTAACGCCAGAAGAGATGATGGAAAAGGTATATTCAGAAGTATGTGAGTATAGCGAACATATTGGAAAAATGATAAAAATTTGATTATTTAATCTTGCCAAATAAAAAGTCCCTTCACATAGCGTGAGGGGCTTTTTTTGAATTACTTTATAATTTGGTTCATTTCTTCCTTTATCATATTTAGAATGATTGAATAATCATCATATATAGACTTGGTTATAAAACCAAATTCATCTTCTTCTAAAAAATTGAGTTTTGCATAGTTGAAATCCATATCTAATATTAATTCAATGATTTCATTGTTTAACAATTCAATATTATCGTATAAAATATTTCTATTATTATCTGAATATAGTTTCCAATCGAATTCCAATATGGCCCCTTGACGATCAGAATATATAAGAGGGCTATTACTTTCATTTCTTATAATTTCACCGAAAACTCTTAGTTTCCTTATACGTACGTTCTCTATACGTTCTTTTTCTTGAAGTTTTTCATTTCTTTTATCTGACATGGTTTGCGTAATGAAAGTAATGGTGCCACCTATAAATACTCCAATCAACGCAGGTAATGATGTTAAAAACGATTCATACATTTAAAAAACTCCATCCTTTGGTCGTTTACATCTTGTTTAAGGTAATTTAGTCCTTTGCTTTGCATAATTAAATACTTACCAACTCTTAAACACTTGACTATAACCATCTCTGTTCAAGAATGTCCCATTATCCGAAACAATAAATATTTCCATAGGCGCATTAAACTTCGACCAACCTTCGGCGATCTGTTTAGCTTCTGATTCTGAATCAACTTTAAAACTTTGAGTAATCATCCCGCATTCATACATGCCGACTTTCCAATAATTATGATTCATTTCAATTCTCCTCAGTTTTTTGTCTTGTGATGTAATATTCTGTATTCGATAGTAAATATCCTGCTATATTATAAGGAAAACATTCTGAAAAATTTTCTTATGAAACAGGAATTCACGAGTTTTTTGTCGAAGTATGTAGTATAGCAGACACAAAGGAGGAGAAAAATCATATGAGTAATAACGAAATAATTAGAAAAATACATTTTTTCCGTTTTGAAATTTCCGAATTACAACCTGGGACAAATAATTTTCAAAGGCATTCTAACCCGAAAGAAGTTTTTAAGAATATCGCTGAATTAGAGTTAAAAGGTGATCATGAAAGGTCAAGATTTAAATATTATTTAAATAATGATGTAAGCTTTTTAATTGATACAAATATTTCCGCCGACTCTATTCAAGGAAGGTTTGCAATTTCCAGAAGAAGTGCTTTGCCGGAGATTGAGACGGCTGGAGTTTTAAAACCCTTAGAAATACCAATGAATAGCGGTTTGGCAGAAATAATACATTTTATTTATTACCCTGCGGATGATGTGTTAGGAGTAGAATTTAATTTTTTTGGTCCTCGAGCAACAGGGCTCAGTGCTTACTTAAGAGAAAAAAGTAGACACTCTTCTAACCCTTTTGAATTTATAAAATTAAATCCAATTTTAAACCAAGACCTAGATACATTACTTCAAGATGTAGGTGAAATCAATTTTTTTCAGATGGAAATATCAAGGAATGATTTATCTGTTTTAGAGAACTTGGATAGAGATTTATATAGTGCATTTGAATCAGCAGCCAATGTTTCTGATGCTGAATCAGTCGAGGTAATCCTGAGAAAAAAGAAATACTCTAGAGGAGGCTTCCCATTACCGTTTTCAAAATCGAGTCTAAAAGATTTGCTTTCTACTAGTGATAATAGACAAAAAATAAACAGGATGAAAGTTGATGCTGAATCTTTATCTGAGAAAAATAACAAAACATTTGATTTATTAGAAGATAAAATGATAACATCGAAAAAGGTAACAACAATAGGTGAAAGAAGCAGATCAGTTGACTTTGAAAGTATGTTCGAGAGAATTAACGAAGCTTATTTGGAGTTGAAGGGAAATTTCTAAAAGAAGGTTGATGCTAATAATGAAACGCATATACAGATCTCACTTTTTAGGAATTGAGTTAATAATATCGTTATTGGTGATTGCAGTGATGGTAGGTATTTTTTATAAATATGTTGGTATTGAAGTTTTATCTGATAAGTTAGATGGCATTAGAGAAATGCTTTATGGAACATTGGCAACGTTATCAGGAGCATTAATCGGGTTTGTAATAACGGGGCTTTCAGTACTTTTGACTACTAGTTCAAATGAGCGAATGGAACAGTTAAAAAGAAGTAAGCATTACAAAACGATATTTACAATTTTTTTCAGTACTAGCAAATATTTAGGGGTCATGTTCTTGATTTCTTTAATTAGCCTAATCTTTGATAAAGATTCTAATCCGGTATACTGTTTAACTGTGTTGTCCATTTGGTCGTTGATAATTGTTGCATTTAGAATTATACGTTGTATATGGGTTCTTGAAAAAATAGTCGGCCTGCATATTTTCAAAAATTAAACGACTTCTTCATAATGAATTCACAGAGTGATTAAATAAATCAATTTCTAACCAATTGTTTATAGAGATCACTTTTGACAAAAAAGATGATAAATGGTATAAACAATTTTATTTTTCTAAAAAAGAGTAGATTTCATTTTATGCTAATCGTCTCCACTAAAAACATGATTGACCACATTTTGACCACATGACCACATTTTTTAATAGTTAGTAAACTTAATAAAAAAATAAAACCGCCAATAATAGCGGTTTTTAAATTATAGAATTACTAAAAAGGGATTAAGTTTATTTTGACAGGGTGGGGGTCGCTGGTTCGAGCCCAGTCGAAGTCACTACCGAGAACCCTTGATATTCAAGGGTTCTTTTGTTATTTATATTGGATCTGTTATCGAAAAATATATCTGTGATCACCGATTGATCACGTTTAAACCAAAGTAGGTAGATTTTTAGTAATAACTAAGAAAGTTGAAGCAGACTCGCTTTAATGCATAAAATACAAAGTCCCTGATTCTATTTTAGAACCGGGGCATTTTTTAAGAAAAGTCATATGAAGCTATTGAGGGATTGATAGGTCCTGTAACCCTTGTATACCAGCATGTGAAAAACACGTTTATTATTAGTGAGAAAAAGGAATGTAAAAAATAACAACAGGAAAATAAATAAAGGGGCGTTTTAATTGGAGAATTGGCGATGGTTTAGAATACTTAGGCGTAAAAATACAGAACTAGCGAGCAATCGTGGTTTGAAACTAGATGATCCGATTAAATATGCGGTCATTAGCTTTTTTGCGCTGACTATTCTTTTAAGTGGGTTTATCTTTAATACACCCATAGAGATTTTTACAGGTTTAGGTGATATTGTTAAGAGTCCAAGCATATTAATCACAGATTATATGGTTGTTGGTAATATTGGTGCTAGCTTTTTTAACGCAGGGCTACTCATGCTGTTAACGATTGCCCTTAGCTATCGAAATAATGTTCATATGAATGGCCCTATTATTGCGGCGGCATTTACTATTATGGGATTTGCTTTCTTTGGTAAAAACCTTTATAACGTGCTTCCAATCATAGGGGGTGTGTACTTACGGGGGCGCTATCAAAAAACAGTACTTGGTAAGTTGTTGTTACCAGCTTTGTTTGGTACGGCACTTGGCCCGTTAGTAAGTCAAGTCAGCTTTGGTTTCGACTTTCCACTATATGTGTCGATACCGTTAGGAATTAGTTTCGGTTTATTTGTCGGCTTTATTTTACCTCCTCTTGCAAATCACTTCATTCCGTTTCATCAAGGTTTTAACTTATACAACATTGGTTTTACAGCTGGAATGATTGGTATGTTTGTGATGGCGATCTTCAGGTCATTTAATTTGGATACCCCAGTTGTCTTACTCGCACAAGAGGGCTATAATACCCCATTTTTAATATATTTTTCTATTTTTTTCTTCATCATGTTGTTGCTTGGTCTTATATTTAATCGCTTTCGAAAAAGTTCCTATAGAAAGCTGCTGCAACATTCGGGTCGTTTAGTTACCGACTTTGTCTTTTTAAATGGCTTTGGCGTTAGTTTAATAAATATGGCTTTACTCGGGTTTTTATCACTTGGCTACATTCTACTTGTGGGTGGTGAGATAAATGGACCAACAATTGGAGGTATTTTTACTGTCGTTGGGTTTGGGGCATTTGGTAAGCACATTCAAAACGTTTGGCCCATTTTGCTTGGCGTTTTCTTATCTTCCTTACTAAAAGTATGGGACGTCTCGTCAACCGGCGCCATCTTAGCTGCCCTCTTTGGTACAACTTTAGCTCCTATCGCCGGTGCTTATGGTCCCATCTATGGTATGATCGCTGGTTTTGTTCATATTTCTATGGTAATGAATGTGGGCATGCTGCATGGTGGGATGAATTTATATAATAACGGCTTTAGTGGTGGCTTTGTTGCAGCTTTACTTGTCCCTATGTTTGATTCACTTAATCGTAAAAAACGGAGGCGGAAAAAATGACGCGCGAACGGATGAAAGTCATTAAAATTGTCAATGAATTGTTAAGCTATTTCTTTATGCATCATATTATTGATGTACAAATTGATGTGCAATATGGGAAAGAACATGTGAGTATTGCGATTGTTGGTCAGATCAGTAAACAACCAGATGACGTCGAAGAACTATATGACGTCCTAAACGCCGAGCGACAAGTCGAATATGAAGATTATTACTGGTCATTACTCGGTGAGCATCGCAATTACTCAGAACTAAACTTACTCGGTTCACTTGTCGACCAAGGTGAAGTCACTTATGAAGATGAGCATCTGACTGTTAAAGTATACCGGGCTAGAGATTAACGGCTAGCATAAATATTTTCTAGAGACAATTTTAACAGATAAGAGAGCAGTCCATGAACCAGGTAACATTTATTACCGGAGGCGCTAACGGGATTGGTAAGACATTTGTTTAAGCGTTTAATCACGTCCAAAATAAGGACTGTTTAATTGAAACAAACCGCCTAAAATCAGCCGGAAGGGATGAGGGCGTAATGACGCATATAGTTAAATGACGATGCTTAGGCTTCATTGTTACCTTTGCGGAGTGTAGAGAAGTGTGGCTAGGCAACGTAAATCATGAAGATAGATCTACGTTTCAGGATTTAACGGATTAACAAATACGCAACCATCTAAGCAACCTCCTTTGTGTTTAATGTGGCTGGTCATTTAAGAAATAGAAAGAGGAACTGCATCGCTGCAGTTCCTCTTGATTATTGGTCGTGTACGGCTTTAATGACTTTATCATGATGCTCATCTAACATATTCTTATCGATACAAGCATTGATGGGTTTGTTCATTAGTTCTTCCAATTCATGTGTTTCTTCGGCTGGACCAATGAGATATATATAATCCCACTCACGGTCTTTGGCAAGTTTATCAAGCATCGGTGTAATCGATTTATACCAACGCTTTCGATTTTCCTCAAACCGAGCGATAAATTGTTCGCGTAAGTTAATACTTTTACCCGCATTCGCACCAGCTGATGTATGGTTGCGACTTGCGGCTGGATGTTTACGCCAATCTTCTGTATCTAAATCAAGTTCGTAAATTACCGTATCAATAAGTTTACCTAATTCTGTTTCAACGAGACGAATCGCTTCTTTTTGAGTTAGAATCACACCCGCTTTTGGGTATTCTTGATGCAGTCTTACAAGTTGGTCAACTTTCGCGATCTCTTCCCAAAAGAATTCTGTTTCTACAGGAATTTGTAGAATATCACTATAAATGACTTCATCGGGTGTCGCGACAATCACAACGCTTTTCTTTAAATCTAATTCATTTTCTTTAAAGAAATCTTTCACGTCTTTTTTAACTTTTTGAAAGTTTTTTAATTCAGCTTTATTATCTTCTGTATCTAAGTATTTTTCAAAACGATTAAGTCCATTTTTTAAATGAATCCGCCATTCGCCACCTTGTTGGTCTGGGTCAGTAGGATCGGTGTTTAAATACATCGTAAAGATTTTCTCTGGACTTTCTAAGTATAAACTTTCGAGTTTTTTGATTATTTTCTTGATGGTCATGTAAAAAGCCTCCATTCAATCATTTTTTCTGTTCTTATCATGTATCTAACCGAAAAATGTAAGCGTTAAACATTTTACAAGAAATCTCTCTAAAGAATTTAGTGAATGGTGCAACATACATTAAAATAGAAATAAACCCGTAGTTAAAAACGCGAGTAAAAAAGTATAAAAGAATACAGAAAAACCCGTTCGAATTAACATAAAAGTTTGAAAATTCAGTCTGTGCACGTTATAGTTAAAGAAAAAGGAATGGAGTGAACGTGATGGAGAAGGATTTACGCATTAAGAGTCATGTTTTTGATGAAACAACACGGGCGCCAAATCGTGCGATGCTCCGGGCAGTTGGATTAACCGATCAATCCTTTAAACAACCAATGATAGGTATAGCGAGTACATGGAGTGAAGTGACCCCGTGTAACATGCATTTAAATAGTCTAGCTGATAAAGTAAAAGAAGGCGTCGTGAAAAACGGAGCAACGGGAATGATTTTCAACTCAATTACGGTCTCCGATGGTATTTCAATGGGGACGCAAGGAATGCGGTTTAGCTTACCGAGTCGAGATGTCATTGCTGATTCGATTGAAACAGTGATTCAAGCTGAGAATTTAGATGCATACGTGGCCATTGGTGGCTGTGATAAGAATATACCCGGCTGTATGATTGCGATTAGCCGGACGGAAGTGCCGGCCGTGTTTGTTTATGGTGGAACGATTGCACCGGGTTATCGTAATGGTGAAAAATTGGATATTGTCTCAGTTTTTGAAGGGGTAGGTAAACATAATAATGGCGATATTTCAGATGGGGAATTACACGGCATTGAGTGTGCGGCTTGTCCGGGTGTTGGAAGTTGCGGCGGGATGTATACTGCTAACACAATGGCTAGCGCTGTGGAAGCGATGGGCATGAGTCTCCCGGGAAGCTCTTCTAATCCAGCGGAATCAAAAGAAAAATATGACGATGTACAAAGAGCCGGAGAAGCGGTGTATCATTTGTTAGAAAAAGGCATATATCCAAAAGATATAATGACAAAAGAAGCCTTTGAAAATGCGATTACTGTCGTGATGGCACTTGGAGGGTCGACAAATGCCGTCTTGCATTTACTGGCGATTGCAAATACGATAGATGTCGATATTACGATGGATGATTTTGATCGTCTCCAAAAAACAGTGCCCCACTTGGCTGATTTAAAACCAAGTGGTAAATATGTGATGGAAGATTTATTTGAAATCGGTGGCGTTCCAGCTGTAATGAAGTTGTTGCTTGAACATGGTTACTTGCATAGTGATTGTCTCACTGTTACAGGTAAAACAATAAAAGAAAACTTAGAAGATTTCCCTAGTTTAATAGCTAATCAAGCTATTATCCGGTCATTTGACAATCCGTACCGAAAGACAGGTCCACTTGTCATCTTAAAGGGTAACTTAGCTCCGCGCGGAGCGGTTGCTAAAGTGTCTGGGGTGAAAGTTACTCACCATAGTGGACCGGCGCGTGTCTTCGAGTCAGAAAAAGATGCGACGGAAGCGGTTATGAATAATGAAATCAATCCAGGCGATTGTTTAATTATTCGCGGTGTCGGACCAAAAGGTGGACCAGGGATGCCGGAGATGTTGTCTATTTCTGCGATTCTTGTTGGAAAGGGCTTAGGTGAAAAAGTAGCCTTACTCACTGATGGCCGATTTTCTGGCGGTACACACGGGCTGGTTGTTGGTCATATTGCACCGGAACTCATGGATGAAGGCTTAATTGCGGTTGTAAAAGAAAATGATGAGATCACCATTGACTCAGTCACGCAAGAGCTGACCCTTCATGTAGATGACGATGAGATTAAACACCGTTTTGATACGTGGGAACGACCACAACTTCATCAGCGCGGCGTACTAGGTAAATACGCTCATAATGTAAGTTGTAGTTCTTTAGGGGCGGTAACCGATCGCTTTGATGATGCGTGATGGTAATAGCTAGAACATAATAATAACAGTAGTTTGAATATAGCAATATCTTAGCGGGTGAATCGACTGATGAGGCGATTCATCCGCTTTGTTGTGGGCTTTTTAACTTATTTAGATGGTATGAGTATTCACCGATTTCTTAGTCGAATATGATTGTGTCATGTCCCTATTTCCCCCCATATTATTATCTGAAAATTAATAAAGACACCGGTTAATATATAAGCAGTGAAGAAAAAAACAAAAAAAGGATGTGGTTGTAGTAAAAAAGGTATGGTCTTTTTTACTAAAAAGTGATATGCTACTCCCATGGAATCGTTTGCGCATTGAAACTAGAAAGTGAATGATGAAATGATTCCTTTCATTACACACATAGGGGTGAGGGAATGAAGGCGTTTAAAAGAATGAAAACAGACACCATTAGGCAACCGATTCGTTTTTTTAAGAAAGACAAAGTAAAAACGAATACAAACAAGAAAACAAAGGATCGAAAGTTAATTCACCGATTGTATGGTTTAATCACATTGATTGTTTTTATCTGTGTGATTGCGGCAGTGATGATCTTCACCTACTCTTCCAAAGTAGAAGAAGCGAGTCAATCACTTGATCAGTCTGCTCGCTTTCAACAACAATTTTCTAACTTAGTTACCGAGTTGAATACAACGAGTATAAAATATTATCAACTCGTATCTTCAGGTTATGATAAGACAGCGGCAGAAGGTGCGGAATCAAGCATTAGTAACGCGCGTATCATTTTTGATGAACTCAATCAAACCATCACTGAGGACAGTCCATTACATAATTACTTTGTCAACTTAGATACAGCAATAGCGGATTATCGTAGTATCTATGAGGAGAATTTCACGAGTATATTTGTAGGGGATGAACAAGCTCGGATTGCGATGCGGGTGACACCAATCATTGAACGTAACTTACAGTTAATTGAAAGTGTAAACAGTCGCATTGTCGACCAACTCGCAGGTGAGCGAGAAACCGTAACTGAAGAAATGGAAACCGCACTTCAAACGTCGAGTGTTGTTATTATGAGTGCGCTGGTCATATTAATTATCGTACCGCTCGTGAGTTTATTGATGTTTGCAAGCAGCTTAAAGAACGGGGTTCGTTATGTTATGGACCGGATTAAAAATTACCATGAAGGTAATCTCAGTTTCACCCAGAGCAAAACGCGTCATGATGAATTTGGTTTAATCGATATGAGATTAAGCGAGATGGGCAACCAGCTCGATCAATTAATGAAACGAAGTCAAACGGTCGCCGCAGACGTTATTGATGTTGTGAAAACAACGTCGATTCAATCCAATGACCAAATGCAAGGTATGGAAGAGATTGAACAAATGATGTTTGCTTTTAATGAAGAAATGGAAAAACAAACCGATTCAACTGGGACTATTTCTGCGACGACGGAAGAAGTTTCAGCATCAGCAGAAGAAATTCAGACGTCAATGCATCACATGAACACGCGCTTACAAGAGGTTAAAACAATCTCAAATGACGGAAAAGCTTTAATGGTAGGATTAGAAAGTACGATGAATAATTTAAGTACACAAACGCAATCAACGAAAAAGCGAATTGATTCGATTGAAAGTAAATTAGATCACATTACATCCTTTATTAAAGGGATTGATGATATTGCCGACCAAACCAATCTTTTAGCGATCAATGCTTCTATTGAAGCAGCAAAAGCAGGTAAAGAAGGTCGAACTTTTGCGGTTGTAGCTGATGAAATTAGAAAACTGTCGCAAGGAACAAATACATTTAGTGACCAAACGAAAGAAGTACTCGCATCTTTACTTGATGAAGTTGAAGCTGTTGTAACAACATTTGAAACATTTGAAGTTCAAACAAGTCAAAGTTTAGATCAAACAAAACAATCAACCGCACTTTTTGAAACAATTGCTGTAGATAATGAGCAATTAACACAGGAACAATCCGAAATCAATCAGTCCGTTGAACAAATTAACGTGGCGATTGAAGATGTGGCTTCGTCAGTGACAGAGCTCGCTAATGGTGCAACCGGTTTGCAAGAAAAGATCAAAGAAGTGACTAATATTATTGAAGATCAGGCAAAACGTCAACAAGCACTCACATCTAATGTGAATTCATTAGAATCAACTGCAGGACGTTTGTCAGAATGACAATGTGAGAAATAACAATAAGTTAAGCGTTTACAATTATTTTTAACTTTTTTTAAAAAAGGGGTTGTCATTTGTAAGCGTTTAATAGTATAATGAATTTATTGAACGGTGCAAGCGATTTCACAATTTGCGCAAGCAACTGACTTTGTTAGGATCGTTCAAGCAGGACATTAAGCTTCTCATTCTAATAAGCTACATACGTAAGCTGCCAAACTTCAGTTTATTAGAATTTCTTTCAAAAACGGTTTGAAACATCGTTTGTTAAAGGAAATAAGAGAATGCATGATGAAATGCAAATCTAATTACTCATTTTAGAGGGGGAAACACACATGTTAAAAGGTAAATCATTTTGGTTAACAGCTTTACTTATGTTGGTACTGTCAATGTTTTTAGTCGCTTGTGGTGGCGATGATGAGGCAACTGATGATGGTGGAACAGACACAGATTCAGAACAAACAGATACAGAAGGCGAAGATGCAGGAGATGATTCTTCTTCAGATCTTCCAGAGAAACCTGAATCATTAAAAGTTTGGGTAAACGACGAAGAACAACAATTAAATGCTTATGATGAAATCTTTGCTCGCTTTACTGATGAACACGGTATTGAGATTGAAGTAACGCCATACAGTATGCTTGACCAAACAGAAGGCTTGAGTTTAGATGGTCCATCTGGTCAAGGCCCAGATCTTTTCTTCCAACCACATGACCGTATGGGAGATATTCACTTGCAAGGTTTAGCAGCTGAATTAGAATTCACTGAAGAACAACAAGCAAAATTAGAAGGATACAACCAAGAAGCATTAAATGCTTTTAACTATGAAGGTATCCAATACGGAATTCCAGCTGTTGTTGAAACGTACGCTTTATTCTACAATAAAAGCTTAGTTCCAGAAGCGCCACAAACAATGGATGAACTAATGACAATTGCACGTGACTTAACAGATGATAGTGGTAGTCAATATGGCTTCATTATGGAAGCACTTAACCTATACTTTGTCTATCCATTCTTAACAAGTGAAGGTGGATACATCTTCGGTCAAAACGATGATGGTGGTTATGATGCTAGTGATATTGGCTTAAACAATGAAGGTGCGGTTGCTGGTGCGGAAACAATCCAATCTTGGTTTGACGAAGGTTTGATCCCACAAGGTGCTGACGCAGATGTTATTAACGGTCTATTCATGGATGGAAGCGTTGGTATGGTTGTTAATGGACCATGGGCAATTCCTGATTATGAAGCTGCTTTAGGCGATGACTTAGGTATTGCAACATTACCAGAAGTTGATGGCGAAGTATTAAATTCATTCTCTGGTAACAAAGGTTGGTTAGTTTCTTACTATACTGAAAACCAATACTGGGCAACAGAACTTGCATTATTTGCAACAAACGCTGACAGTTCAGAAACTTACTATAACGTTGCGGGTGAACTTCCAGGACACACAGCCGTTGAAATTGAAGATGAGTTTATGAGTGCAATCTTTGATCAAACACAATACGCTCACCCAATGCCTAACATTCCTGAAATGTCTAAAGTTTGGGAACCAGTTGGTGATGCATTAACATTCATCTCTCAAGGTGAAGACCCACAAGAAGTACTTGACGAAGCTGTTGAGTTAATTAAAGAAGATATAGCATTAATGGAACAATAAGTTAGAGTGGGAGGGATTGAGTTCTAACACTCAATCCCCTTTTACTTTTACTGAGGAGGGAAAGGCAAAATGGCTACAAATAAGAAAAAGACCGAAGCTACAGAACAAACAAAACAAAACCCTACACTCGCAGCACTCCTATCAATCATTCCTGGCCTTGGTCAAATGTATAATAGACGTTTTATCAAAGGCTCTGTTATTTTTGTCCTCTTCGCAGCATTTATGATTGCGATGTTTGATTTCCTATCTACTGGTGTGACAGGTCTTATGACTCTGGGAGTAGAAGAACGTGTCGATGATTCACGGGTATTTTTAAGTGAAGGTATTCTGTCACTGATTTTTCTTACGTTCTTTGTGACTTTCTACGTGTTAAATATTCTCGATGCGAGAAGTGATGCGAAGAAACTACAAATGGGTTGGAAAGTACCCGGTGTGATAGAAGGATTTAGAAATGCTTGGGATAAAGGTTTTCCCTATTTACTTGTAGGACCTGGATTATTCTTACTTATTTTCGTTGTATTATTCCCACTATTATTTATGGGATTCTTAGCATTTACCAACTACTCATTATACAACGCGCCACCACGTGCGCTCCTTGATTGGGTAGGCTTTAAAAACTTTATTGACCTCTTTACCATTGGTGAATTAAGAAGTACATTCTTTAGCGTATTATCTTGGACATTGATATGGACATTTATGGCAACAACATTAGCCATCGCTGTTGCAATGTTCCTAGCCATTCTCGTAAATGATCCACGTCTTAAATTTAAGAAGTTTATCCGTACCGTTCTGATTTTACCATGGGCCGTACCTGGATTTGTAACGATTATTATCTTTACTGCACTTTTTAATGATAACTTTGGTGCGATTAATGCCGATATTATTCAACCGTTGTTTGGAACGGCCATTCCGTGGTTGACAGAGGCAAATTGGACGAAAGTAGCACTCATTATGATTCAAGTCTGGCTTGGATTCCCGTTTGTTTTTGCTCTTTTCACTGGGGTCTTACAAGGAATTTCAACTGACTGGTATGAAGCGGCTGATATGGACGGTGCAAGTCGCTGGCAAAAATTCAAGTTCATTACGTTCCCGCACTTAATGTTTGCGACCGGACCGTTGCTCATTACACAATTCACGTTTAACTTTAACAACTTTAATATCATTTACCTTTTCAACGGTGGTGGACCGCCTGTGCGTGGCCAATCTGCTGGTGGTACCGATATTTTAATTTCTTGGATCTACAACTTAACATTTACGAACTCACAGTACAGTTTAGCGGCTGCGATTTCAATTATTTTAGGTCTTCTTGTAGCGACATTTGCATTCTTCCAATTCCGTCGCTCAAGCTCGTTTAAAGAGGAGGGACAATACTAATGGCTAGTCAACCAATGAGTCGAAAAACAAAAAACACCTTAGAATTAGTCGCGATGTATGCGATAATTGCGCTTGTGTTTGTGATTATCATGTATCCACTTCTTTGGGCATTTGGTATGTCACTGAATCCGAGTTCTAATCTTTACGGTGCATCACTTATTCCTGAAAACTGGAGCTTCGTTCACTATGAATGGCTCTTTACCAATCCGCGTAGTAATTATTTAACGTGGTATAAAAACACCTTAATTGTTTCTTTATCTGTAGCAACAGTCGGGACATTGCTTGTTAGCTTTACCGCTTATGCATTCAGCCGTTACCGTTTTAGAGGACGGACATATGGTTTATATGCGTTCTTATTGCTGCAAATGTTCCCAGTATTAATGGCGATGGTGGCACTTTACATCTTACTTAATACAATCGGTTTACTTGATAGCTTACTTGGTCTCATTATCATTTATATCGGTGGTAATATTCCAATGAACGCCTTTCTAGTTAAGGGTTACTTCGATACGTTACCAAAAGAGTTAGATGAGTCAGCTAAGATGGACGGTGCCGGTCACTTTAGAATCTTCTTCCAGATTCTTTTACCACTTGCCAAACCAATCCTTGCGGTTGTCGCATTGTTTAACTTTATGAATCCATTTATGGACTTCATCTTGCCACGTATTATTTTACGTAGCCCAGAGAACTACACGTTAGCACTTGGTCTGTTTAACTTTGTTAATGACCAGTTCTCAAACAACTTTACTCGATTTGCGGCTGGTGCGATTTTAATCGCAGTTCCAATTGCAAGCGTGTATCTATTTTTACAGAAATACTTGATCTCTGGTCTATCAGCCGGCGCAACAAAAGGTTAATAAAGTTAATCAAAAGTCATCAGACATTGTCTGGTGGCTTTTTCTGTTCGTCCAGGTCACAAACTTATGAACGACTAAGTTATGAACTAAAGGACTATAAAAACAGACAACGTCACTGATTGACGTTGCCTGTTTAACTATAGCGTCCAACGGTCATTTGATTGTACACTTCATCGATTAACTTCTTTTTTGTGTCAGGGTGAAATAATTTCGCAATGCTGATCCGCTTACTCGATTGATAATCAAGCGCATTTTCTTGCATCTTTTGGTCTAAATATGGCAACATAAACTGGTCAATCGGTAAGTAGGCAAGTGTTAATGTCTGCTCATGTCTGAGTTCAATATAAATGCCGGTGAGTTCAGTAAAGATGAAGGGGTGATAGTCGTATCGCAGGTGAATATCCTTGCGATTCATTTGTTTAATCGCTTTTACACGGGTGGTCTGATTGTAAAAATAAACGACTTGTTCAAAGGAGTAATAGAGTTGATTGAGTGATTGATCTAATGCTTTTAGTTTTATCATCGCAAACATTGTCATTGAATATTGATAAGCTATCCGGCTCGTTAGCCACAATAAAAAGAAAGGAATCGTAAACAGTAAATAGTTATTCATGATAATGCCTCCTTTTGATAGAGGACAGTGTTATTTTTCCCGCTTGATTTGGCTAGATATAAAGCTTGGTCACTCGTATGAAGAATGGCTTCTTCAGATTGTTCTTCAATCAAATCGGTATGAGAGACACCTAAGCTGATCGTTAAGTTACTAGATGGCTGCAGTTCCTGATTTGGAAAAATGGTTTGTTCGACTAATTCGCGAATATTTTCAGCTAATTGGTACGTTTCTTCTGGTGTGACATTCATAAAAATTAGTGAGAATTCTTCACCACCAAAGCGGTAACTCTGGTCAATGTTACTGATATGATCTTTTAATAGCTTCGCTAGTTGTTCTAACGCGACATTCCCTAACAAGTGGCCATTCGTATCATTGTAATGCTTGAAATGATCAATATCAATCATCACCATGCCAAACTTGGGCTTTTTTTCAGAGAAAATATGCGCTAAATCATCCTTTAAAGCCCGTTGATTTTTTAACTTAGTCAAACCGTCTGTCACAGACATTTGTTTGATATTTTGATACATATTGAGTTGATGAATTGCGATAGCTGTCTGTAGGGCAAGCGGCATTAAGTTATCAATTTCTTCTGGTGTAATCGGCTTATGTGTAACAGGATTATCTATTAGTAAAATACCAATCTTTTCATTTTGGTACACCATTGGCACAAGAAGAACGTCACCCATATGAAAATAATCACATAATTCACGTAAAATTGTATCATTTGTTGCGTTTAGATTTAGTAACCGATCCTCTCCGTCGCGTAGCGCTTGATAAAATAAAGTATTCGTTTCAAGTGGAAATGACAGCGAGGAAACAATCTCGTTTAATTCAGGGTCAATGTGTTCCTCATCCATCCGTTCCAATAGGTCGGTTAAACGGTATTTTTTTGCCGCTATTTCATTCCATTTCTCAAATCCTTCTTTACCTCTTACGGGACCAATACCCATCATGCCATGAATCGTTCCAGTCTGATTATCATTTAGAAAGACAAGGCATCGATTAAAACCTAACCCGTGTCCAGCGGTAATACTAGTCACAATAATATGTAACAAGCGGTCAAGCTCATCGGTCTGTTGAATTGCTGAAGTGATCTCTTTCATAATTGTGAGCTGTTTGGTATTGTGATACATTTTCCTCTTCCATTCTCGTAATTGCAGGAAATGGTTCAATGCTTTTGTGCCAATCAGATAAATCGCAACGTTCATGATGATGAAAAGACTAAAGAGCACCCATGATGAATCAAGCAAAAGTATGTGTTGAATCAAAATGACAATACTTGAGGCGATGAGCCCGCTGATGTTTAGTGTGTACATGCCAGTCACTAGGTACAGAACGACAATTAGGTAATATTCATCAAGTGAATAACTTTGAAATGACAAAAAGCTAAATGAGAAAAATAAAAAGAGAAGCAATCGATTGCGTTGATTATCAAGAAAGAACCGCACACCGTTTAGCGCAAGCGCTATTATCGATATAAACGTAATCCATTTAATTAATTCAGTCAAAATCACCCCTCCTTTTAAATATAGTCCTATTATAACAGGTTTTAAAATCACTGTCTTTCTTTTCGACTATTCGAACATTTCTTCTTGTCAAAAAGATTTAAAACATGTACACTTATATTTGTAAGCGATTGCATAACTGTTACACAAGAGGTTGTGCAATTTTTTCGCAATATTTTTGCAATCGTTTGCATAAAAATATTAGGGAGGGAATCGGGTTTTAGTTACATTGTGTTATCGATACCACCATTTGAAAGGATGATTATATTGAAGAAAAGAACATTAACACTTATTGTGGCCCAGTTTTTTGTTTGGCTCTTATTATTTAGTACTATTTTTACAAGCCTACCACTTAGTGTGTTGGCTGAAACTGATACCACAACGATCGAGGAAGACACATTCCGTGTGTTCTATGAACATACAGGGGAACCTGATGAAACATTATACTTATGGCACTGGGGAGGTTCTGTAGCATCGGAGGGGGAATTCCCAACAGGTGGAGAAACCTTTGTGCCAACAGAAGATGAACAATTCACTCACTATACTGACATTCCACTACAAGATGACGCGGCAGGCGTTAGCTTTGTCATTGCGAGTGATAAAAAAGATGATAGTGGAGAAAATATAAAATATACCGGTGATGTCAGTGTTGAATTTATTTCATCTGATATGGATCATGTATATGTCACTTCAGACGGCAGCACACATCTTGCTAAACCCGTCGCTTTTGATACACCAACTGTACGGGTGCACTATCAAGAAACAGATGGGAACTTTACAGAACCTGCACTTTGGTTCTGGGGAGATTCACCAGCAGCACTTGGAAGTGATGCAGAATGGACAGAGGATGCCTATAGTTTTACGAGTGAGAATACCTCAGCTTATGGCTACTATGTGGATGTTCCGCTCAATGAAGATGCAAGTACACTAGGCGCTCTTATTGTAGATCAATCAGATGATAGTCAAACGGGTGATATGACTTTTGATGAATTACCTACCTATAACCAAATCTTTATTAAAGAAGGCACAGAAGAAGCGTTTAATAACCCGTATTATGTTTCAGCTGAACCAGAAACAACAACACCGGATGAAGCGGACGGGGTAGAGGATATTACCGTTTCAGGTAGTGTTAATCGTTCATTCCATTATGATGAACATGCCTTACTTGAACTTAGGATTGACAATAACTCAGAGATTGGGATTGCCTCCATTCGCGCAGATGTCTCTAAGTTAGGGATTGATGTGCCACTTGAGATTGATCCAACACTACAAACTGTAACATTATCGGTCAGTCGTGAAGTGGCTCCGGGTGAGAAAAATATTCCGGTAACGGTTGTCGATGACAACGGTGGCACGTATAACACCGATGTTGTGGCGACGGTTGTTGAGAAAACGTCTGATGCGCGTGACTGGGATGAATCGGTTATTTACTTTATGTTGACGGACCGATTTAATGATGGTGACTCATCCAACAACAATCCTTATAACCTTGACTATGAAAGTGCTGAAAACCAGCGCGGGACGTATCAAGGGGGAGACTTTAAAGGGGTAACCGAAAAGTTAGATTATTTAGATGACCTCGGTGTGAACACGATTTGGATTACCCCAATAGTAGAAAACGTCGCACATGACGTTGAAGCAAACAGTGACAACGGATCATATTATGCTTATCATGGCTACTGGGCAGAGGATTTTGAAACACTGAACCCGCATTTAGGAACAATGGCAGAATTTCATACTTTGATTGATGAAGCAGCGGAGCGTGAGATCGATATTATGGTCGATGTTGTCTTAAACCACGCAGGTTACGGTATGAATGCCGAACCGGGTGGCACTCAACCAGAAGGCCATCCAACGGCAGAAGATTTGGCGCGTTTTGACGGGATGTTGCGTGAAACGGGTGGTTCTGGTGACCTTAAAATGTCACTATCAGGTCTACCTGACTTTAAAACAGAAGAACAAGCTGTACGTGAACAACTCGTTGATTGGCAATCGGCTTGGATTGAAAAATCAACAACCGCAAACGGCAATCGTATCGCGGCTTACCGCGTTGATACGGTGAAGCACGTTGAGCAAACGACGTGGCAACATTTTAAAAATGAACTTGTAAGAATCGACCCAGCGTTTCGCTTAATTGGTGAACATTGGGGTGCAAACTTTAATGAAGACGGTGGCCATTTTTATGATGGTACAATGGATTCATTACTTGATTTTGGCTTTAAAACACTTGCTGAGTCACTAGCAAACGGCAATGTCGTAAAAGCCAATGAACAACTGATTTTACGTAATGAAGCATTAAACAGTGTCCATACACTCGGCCAGTTTTTGGGTAGCCATGATGAAGATGGTTTCCTTTATGCGCTTGGTGGAGATGAGGCGAAATATAAAGTGGCTGTAAGTACACAACTAACCGCAAAAGGTCAACCGGTGATTTACTACGGTGAAGAACTAGGTCAAACAGGTGCGAATAACTGGCCTGTCTATGATAACCGTTATGACTTTGATTGGGCAAATGTTGAAGGCAATACGCTTCATGCCCATTACGAAACATTGCTTGACTTTAGAGAGCAATATAGCGATGTCTTAAGTAAAGGTTCACGTGAAACAGTTATCGCAGATGATGACCTCGACCAACTGGTCGTAAAACGTAGCTTTGACGGCGAAGCGGTTTACTTAGCGTTTAACCCGACGAGCGAACCACAAGAGATCACACTTAAAGCATCAACGGACACAGTAAATGTGATCGATCACTATAGTGATGTGCCTTATGAGACAACGGCTATGGATGGCGCGTCATTTGTGACCATCACCGTACCAGCTGCCGTTGATGGTGGGACTGCGTTACTTCAGGTGGAAGGTGGTGACTTACTTTCTACAGATGTAGCACCAGAAACACCGACAGAAGAAGTCGCACCGGTAGAGGAGGGATCCTTTCGGCTTCACTTCCGTGATCTTGATTCTACTCGTCTTAGTGAGCTTGGCCTTTGGGTTTGGGAAGATGTTGAAAGCCCGTCGGACAACTGGCCGCTAGGCGCGATCTCATTCGAAGAGGCTATCGCGACAGATTATGGTTATTATTTAGATATACCAGTCATTGACGGCGCAAAACAACTAGGTTTCTTAATTAATAATGCCGATGGTGGCAATGAAACGGGTGACCTATTCGTTGATATTTTAAGTGCTGACATGAATGAAGCATGGGTGACAGAAGTAGGTCACGTCTACTCATACGAACCATTAAACAATGAGGGGTCAATTCGTGTGAATTATACCCGTGAAGATGATGATTATGATGGCTGGTCCCTTTGGACATGGGGTGATGTTGCCACACCGACAGAAGGTTGGCCAACCGGTGCACATGACTTTGAATTAGGCAAGTACGGTACTTTTTATGACTTACCTGTCATTGAAGAGGCAAGCTTGGTTCAATTCTTAACCTTGAATAAAGACAGTGGTGATCAATCTGGTGATATGTCTTACACTATGGACGGGGCCACACAAATCTTCTTAAAAGCAGGTGATGAACAAGTCTACACGAATCCTTACTTCGTGACAGAAGAAGGTCTTACAGGAGCTGAACTCGTTAGCTTAGATACGATTGAATTAAGTTACAGTGCGATTGGTGACTGGTCAACAGAAGATGTGATAAGTGATATTAAAGTAACAACACAAGGAGGTGACGTGGTCGTGATTGATGATGCATCTATAGATGAAACAAACAATAAAATCAAGCTAACAGGCACATTTACGACTGAAGATGCGCCGTATACCGTGCGTCACTTAGGACGTGAAGCACAAGCAAAAGCAGGTTGGAAGTTAAAAGATAACCTTTATGGTTATGATGGTGCGTTAGGTTTAGTCGATATCTCAGACAGTAGTGCCACGATTAAGATGTGGTCACCGTCAGCTAATGCGGTCGATCTTGTTCTATATGATTCAGACACACCGACAGAGGTTATTGGTGAATACCCGATGACGCGTGGTGAAAAAGGCGTCTATACGATTACTTTAGATGAAGACTTAACCGGTCTTGATTCTCCTAAAGGCTATTACTACCACTTTAAGATTACCCGAGGTGAAGATACGGTCTTAACGCTTGACCCTTACGCGAAATCTATGGCGCAGTGGACGAGTGAAGGGAACGATGATGCAGTTGGTAAAGCAGCAATTGTTGATGTAAAAGAATTAGGTCCAGCACTTGAATATGCAGAAATTGATGGATTTGAACACCGTGAGGATGCGATTATTTATGAAGTGCACGTCCGTGACTTTACGAGTGATCCATCACTTGAAGGCGAACTTAATCATGAATTTGGAACCTTTAGTGCGTTTGCTGAGAAGCTCGATTATATTGAATCACTCGGTGTGACCCATATTCAGTTATTACCAGTGATGAGTTATTTCTTTAGCGATGAATTTAATAAAGGCGAACGGCTACTTGAGTATTCAGCGACAGATAATAATTATAACTGGGGCTATGACCCACATAGTTACTTCTCGCTGACAGGAATGTATTCTGAAGATGCGAGTGACCCAGCGAAGCGGATCGAAGAATTTAAAAACTTAATCAAAGAGATTCATGACCGTGATATGGGGGTTATTTTAGATGTGGTCTATAACCATACTGCACGTGTGCACATCTTTGAAGATTTAGAACCAAATTATTATCACTTTATGGACAAAGACGGCGAAGCGAAGACAAGCTTTGGTGGCGGACGATTAGGTACGACACACCAAATGGCACGGAGAGTCTTAGTCGATTCAATTAAATATTGGGTCACTGAATTTAAAGTCGATGGTTTCCGCTTTGATATGATGGGTGACCATGATGCTGAAGCGATTCAAATTGCTTACGATGAAGCAAAAGCGTTAAAACCAAACATTGTAATGATTGGTGAAGGCTGGCGTACATTCGCAGGAGATGACCAATACCCTGATGTTCAACCAGCAGATCAAGATTGGATGAAAGCTACCGATAGTGTCGCATCTTTCTCTGATGAATTTAGAAATGAACTTAAGAGTGGATTCGGTAGTGAAGGGCAACCACGCTTCTTGACCGGTGGAGCGCGCGATATTGATGTGATTTTCAACAACATTATTGCCAACCCAGGTAACTTTGAAGCTGATGACCCAGGTGATGTGGTCCCTTATATTGCGGCGCACGATAACTTAACCCTGCATGATGTGATTGCTCAATCGATTAAAAAGGATCCGAAAGACTTTGAAGCAGAAATTCATCAACGGATCCGAATCGGTAACTTGATGGTACTTACAAGTCAAGGGACACCATTTATTCACGCTGGTCAAGAATTTGGTCGGACGAAGCAATTTAGAGACCCAGATTATATTAAACCAGTTGAAGAAGTTCCTTATAAGTCAACGTATATGGAAACCTCAGACGGAACCCCGTTTGAATATCCATACTTTATCCATGATTCTTATGATTCAACGGATATTATTAATCGAATTGATTGGGAAAAAGCAACAAATGAAGAAGTTTACCCAATCCACACGTTAACTCGGAGTTATACGGCAGGTTTAATTGAACTCCGTCGTTCAACCGATGCGTTTAGTAAAGAAACAAAACAAGAAGTACTCGATAATGTAGCTCTTATTGACGCACCAGAAATTAAGGCTGAAGACTTAGTCATCGCTTATGAAGCGAAAGCTTCCACTGGAGAAAGCTACCACGTCTTCATTAATGCCGATAGTCAGACGCGAGAACTCTCGGTTAACACAGATTATACAACAGAAGATGTGATTGTTGATGCCGAAGTCGCAGGTATAGAAGGCATAGAGGATCCGACTGGTGTGGAAGTAACTTCAGCATCATTAACAATTGATCCCCTAACAGCGATCATTATCCGTGTGGTTGATCAAGATGATGATTCAACGGGTGGTTCAACAACACCTGGTGATACTGATGAAGACATAGACACTGATGAAGACACAGATACAGAAGAAGATTCAGCAGAAGTAACGGTAGATGACATTGCTGTTGATGAAGAAACGAACCTAACAGTCATTGAAATAAAAAATCGTTCAGCTGCAAAATTATCACAAGCTGTTTTGAAAAACCTTCCAGAAAAAGCGCGATTAAATATTAAAGCGAAAGATCAAAAAGTGACAATGAACTTCCCGCTTGATAATGTATTAAAACGTGCGCTAGATAGCAAGCAAGATGTAACCACACGTATCAATCAGAAAGCAAAATCAAATTTCAAAGAAACAGCCGGTGTCAAAGTGTTAACCGACTTGTATGATTTCCAAATTTATGTCGGTGATGACTATGTCGATGAAAGATTTGACACACCAGTGGAAGTACGTTTCACTGTGAATAACGCTGATATTGGGAATGTCGACAACTTGCGTGTTGTGTATGTCGATAATGATGGTACTTTAACGTACTATCCAATTGAACGGTATGAAGCTGAAACAGGTGAGGTCGTCGCTTTACTTGATCACTTTAGTGATTATTTAATTGCAGAAGTTGATGAGACAATAAAAGAGACACCAGTAGATGAGCCTACGGACGTACCGGAACAAGCAGCACCGACAGAAGAGGTGCCAGATACTCCTGAAATAGACACGACTGAAGATGCCGACACAGACAAATCAGATGTGAGCAAATCTGATGAAGGGACAACGAAACAAGAGGCAGCAAATGATGGTGGGACATTACCTAAAACTGCCACAAATATGTATCTCTTGATGATGATGGGTGTTCTGTTAAGTTTAGTTGCTGCGACAGTGGTACTATTTAAAAAAGAACAGAGTCAATCATAATTAAATGATTTTTCTAAAGCTATTAAACTGTTTGAGGCTCGCGTTATATTAAGTAAGACACCAGACTGGATAGGGTCTGGTGTCTTTTTATGAACGAGGTATTTAGGTTACTTTTGGGGTATTAATTGGCTGTATTTAAGGTCATAATATTTGGTATCGATAAAACAAAGCATAAAGAAAAGACACGTCAGAATCGACGTGTCTTTCTTTGTCCCATTTACAGGACGTTGCGGAAAATTTGTCTTATTCTACTTACTTAATGCTTGTTCATCTTACCAAACGTTTACTCCTTGACGTGCTAACCCGTCGTACTTGAAGCTTAGTTTGTAACCGTCTTTCTTACTACTCACACTTGCTTGTCGAAATGCTTCACTACATCCGATTCACGAGTCTTAAAACGGTTAGTCACGTGCACTTTCACGAAAAAATCTAACACTTTCTTTTCCATAGCTCTAAAATTCTTACTTTTGTTCAATTGCTACGTTCCTGACGAGTTTTTGACGTCAGCTCTTTATGCAAATTTTCCGCCAAGGCTGTGCAGCTCATACCGACCATTTAGTAAGTCAACATACTTACCTTTCGTATTGACTCACATTTTTGATTAAGCGCTAGAGTTACCATTCGTAACGTAAGGTCCTAATCTTAAATGGATGGTATATTTGCCTTGTACTTATCTATTCCCGGTTTGAGATAAGCTAAACATATTTTTTAAAAAATATCAAAAAAAATTAAAAATATTTTTTCCCATTCCGTTAAACTTTAAAACCAATCTAAAAAAAGCAGTGTAACTCTGGTATAATAACGGATAGTAACTTAAAAAGGAGCACATTATGACTGAAAAATTATTAATTATTGATGGTTTTAATTTATTAAGTAGAGGCTATTTTGCGACTGCTTTTAATAAAGAACCACATGAGCTACCAACCAATAGTCAAGGACTTTATATGAACGGGATGCGTGTGTTCATTCAGAAACTGTATCAATTGATTGAAAAACACAACATGAGTCATGTGGCTATTTGTTGGGACGTGAAGCGAGATGATACGTCCCGACGCCAAGAGTATAAGGACTATAAAGCTAACCGAGCGGCTTTACCAGAACCACTGATTCAGCAATACGAGTCACTTGTGTTCTTACTTACAGACTTAGGATTTGCTCAGTTAACCATTCCTCCCTATGAAGCGGACGATGTGATTGGCGCCTTAACTGTCAAGTGGCAACAAGAAACGGAAGGTCACAGTTATATGTATAGTAACGACCATGACTTACTTCAATTATTATCACCGCAAACAACACAAATTATTGCAAAAAATCGTGAAGAAATTATGTTTACAGAAACGGTCTTTATGAACCAATATGCGATTAAACCAGTACAATGGATTGATGTAAAAGCCCTACTCGGCGATAAAGGAGACAACGTCCCAGGAGTCCAAGGAATTGGTGAAAAATCTGCCCTACCGCTTATTCAAATGTGTGATTCCGTTGAAGGCGTGTATCAATCTCTCGATGAACTGGATCCGAAATTTAATCGATACAAGAAAAAATTAATTGCTGGTGAAGCAGATGCCTATCTCAGTAAAAAGCTTGTCACGATTGAAACAGACTTAACCGACGTGCATGCTTTAGACGTGTCTAAATTAGTTAATCGCACGCGACGCGATTTACAGCTTAAAGCACTGAATGATTTTGAATTGAAGATTCGCGGGTTATCGCTTTAACTAATCAACGGAGAAAGCTAAAATAGTACTCACTTTTTTAAACAAGAAAAAACACGCAAACCTCTTGGATAATAACGAATGAGGGAGTATTTGATTAACTGAAGTGTCAAACGTTAGTTATATAACATAAATATAAGCCGGGTTGGCTAGGTTATACGTAAAAGATAAAGCATATAGACAAACTTATTATGTCTACATGTCGCGCGTTTACAAGCAAGCGTATACCCGAAAAATCCTGAAGGTCGGATGAAATAACTCATAGAATGAGTAAAGCAAAGTTCTCAGTCGGTCACTTGAAAATAGTAAATAGCTATTTAAGATGCTTGAAACCTTATAAATATTTTTTAGGAAATTGTTGAGATACCAAGTTAGATTCTACTATGAGTTATGTTCATTATTGACTTTTTTGACAATAGCACCATTCGGAATATTGTTGACCTACCAATATTATTTTGAATATGTTAATATTAAACAGAAAGAAAATTATAAAAAATTCAAATTAAACAGGAGGAAAAGTATGAAAAATTATTTGTTGATTAACGATAGGTTGGATAAACTAAAAAATGAGAAGTTATCCACTAGGAAATCTCATTTAACACGTTTATTAGAGCAATGTAAAGAATATCTAAACCAGGAGGCTCATGAAGAACACCCACCGACAAGTATTACATATATGGGGATGGCGGCAGCGAATTTAAGCTTAGCTTATTTACTAACTAAACAAGAACATTACTTAATAGAAGCAAAAAGATGGTTACTGACAGGTTGTCGATATGACGTTTGGGGTTATGGTTTTTTAGTAGATGTTGATTTAAGTGCATCTTGGCTATTATTTGGTTACGGCTTATCTTATAACTGGATTGGGGAATATTTAACACCAGAAGAAAAACAAGAAGTGCTGGATAAGCTTATTTTACAAGGAAATAAAATGTTTGACTATGGTGAAGAAAATAGAGGAAACTGTTGGTCAACTAACTATTGGCAAAATCATAACTGGATCAACTATACTGGATTACTAACGACGGCTTATGCGATAGAGTCAGAATATGACGGAGCACAACAGTGGATTGATGTGATTAAAGATAATTTTGAAATCGTATTCAAGTATATGCCAGAAGATGGTAGTAACTATGAAGGAACAGGCTATTGGAGATATGCGATGAATTTCCTTCTAACAGCGGCAGATTTAATTAAAGAAAACGAAGGCATTGACTATTTTGAATCCGCTTTCTTAAAGAATACCTTTGACTATCGATTATACCAATCTGCACCTAACTGGGAAGAAAATATTAACTTTTCTGACGTGCATGATAGAAGAAGTTCTAACTCAATCTCGGCTTTCTATAAAATAGCTAGCGAGTACAATAATGGTCATGCACAATGGCTTGGAAACTTAGTCAAAGAGAAATTCTTATTTAGAGAGGCGTACCAGAGTAAAATATTCCCAGGCATTATGCCAGAAGCTTTCTTAGAGTATATTTGGTATGACGAGGAGATTAAGGAAGAAGACCCAAGTACGCTTCCATTGACAAGATACTTCCCTGATTTAGGTTTAGCTGTTATTCGCTCTTCATGGGAAAGAGACGCGATGCATTTCTCAATTAAGTCTAGTGCGCCAGGAGGAAATATTCAGTGGCAAAAATCATGGGAATTAGATAAAGAACATGATTGGAATACAAGAAGTTTAACGCATTATCATGTAGATTTTAATAGCTTTATATTGATGGGACATGATTCAACATTAGCTATGGATGAGGGATTCCATCGAACATCAAGAGCTAAAGTTCATAATATGATTACAGTCGATGACACGGGATGTGTTGGAGAAAAAATATGGAATGAAGGAACACTAGAAGATCCAGTTCTTTTTGATCTGAACTGCAAAGGGATTTATAATGTATGGAGAGATGTACCTGAAGAAGCCACTGCAGGTGTAGAAGATTTTATTAGTGAAAATGGGTATACCTACTATGTAGCTGAATCTAATAAACTTTACTATCCTGAAATGGCACTCACTAGAAACGCAAGAAATGTTATATATAGTGAAATGGGTTACTTGATCATGCTAGATGAGCTTAAGAGTAAATTAGAACATAATTATACGTGGCGCCTGCATTCAGAAGAGTATGCTAAGAAAATAGAAGGCACAAATGCCTACCGTATGAAAAATGGGAAGGGAGCCTTAAATATCTATCCCGTTTTCCCGGAAGATTTAGAAAGCTACGTAGAAGAAACGGTTATTCGTGAAATAATGACCCCACAAAGACCGGATGATGTCAGAGAAATCCTACTGAAAACTTTATGTGTAGAAAATAAAACTAAAAAGAAAGATGTACACTTTATAAATGTATTACAACCTGAATCTAGTTTTACAGATGAATTACTAGATGTTAAAGAAATTAAAGGTGATGAATTTATAGGTGTTGAAATTAAAACAGGCTCTAAAGTTGAAACATTTATCTATTCTGAAACGAAGACAATCGATTATTGTGGAATAAAATCAGATGCTAATTGGGTTTCAATTATTAAAGATGGAGACCAACTGATTAAACATGCCGTTTATCAAGGCACACACCTTGAATTAAATGGAAAAGAAATATATAAAAGCCAGTCAAAAGGCCATTCGTTTGTATCAGCTTAATTGAAAAAAGGTAAAAAAATAGCTGCAGGTCTTTGGGTGAGGTAATTATACTCACCTAAAGACCGCAGTTATTTTAAATTATCTGATTAGCCAACCACCATCTACCGCTAGGATGTGGCCATTCATGTAGTCTGATGCTTTAGAACTTAGGAATACGGCAGCACCTGCTATATCTGAAGGTTCTCCCCATCTGTTGGCAGGTATTCTTCCAAGTATTTCTGCACTTCTTTTAGCGTCATCTCTTATTGGTTTTGTATTTGCTGTTTTAATATATCCTGGTGCGATTGCATTAATTTGAATATTTTTTTCAGCTAATTCATTTGCAAAGGCTTTAGTCACACCTGCCACACCATGTTTAGATGCAGTATACGAAGGGACAAACTTGCCACCTTGAAAGGATAACATAGAAGCAATATTGATTATTTTACCATGTCCCTGCTTCACCATATGCTTAGAAGCCTCTTTCGATATGTAATATAGTGCGGATAGATTTAGATCGATAATATTCTTCCAGCCTTCATTTGTGCCTTCTAATAAAGATTCTCGGTAGATTGATCCCGCATTATTTACTAAGATATCTATTTGACCAAAAGCTTCGATGCACTTTTCAATTGACTTGGTTGTGTTTTCCTCTATAGATAAGTCTGCTTGAAAAAATTCAACTTTTCTACCGATACCTTCTATTTCAGCTCTAACTTCTTCTGTATTTCTTCCTGAATGTGTAACAATAAATATATCTGCACCTGCTTTAGCTAATCCATTGGCAATACCTAATCCTATCCCAGAATTACCACCAGTTACCAAGGCTACTTTTCCTTCTAAACTAAACATTTCTTTAATATATGTGTTGCCCATTTTATCTCTCCTATGCTAATTTTTTAGTTATCGCCATTCAATTATGAAAGCGCATTATTTAATTCACATTATACACGGTGTATATAGTCTGTCAAACCGGCGGAAGTAAATACCAATCGTTTATCATGGGACAAATCACATTCTTTAGTTATATGGATACAATCGTTCTTGAGTATGCATATTCTAGTAGAAGAAAATAGAGAGCGTACCATAATATTAGTGTATCCAACCCAATATAGATTTGAAAAGAGACATGCTTTTATGAGATGATTAATACCAGATTTTTTTCGGAATGTTGAAGGGAACAGCGAATTTTCTGTATGCTAATCGAAAAATTTTTAAAAATTAATCATAAACAGACAAAGGCGGTAATGTTGCCATTGGATTAGACGTTTTGTACAGGTATAACAATAGGTAAAAGCTTAACGAATGGCTTCGGTTGAGTCACAAGCAGAAGGAGTTTTTTAAAAAATATAGAAAATATAAACTAACATAAATATAACTATTTGGAGTGACGACAAGTGTGAAAGCTGAAAAGGGTTAGTGAAATGGAGAATGTGCTGATAAATTGAGGGATTTTAGTTACAGTAAATATAGTTTTTCATTATTTTTATACTATGAAAAAAAGAAGAGAGGAAGTAATAATACTTATAAAACCAACTTTTCTTCTCGTTTCGGGGCTCAATTTTTCGCGTCTGCTTTGTTTCCAACGATGTTAATGATTGTCATGATCGCAAAAAGTTTTTTTGATTTTGTCGTTATATGCTTATTTTCTATTATTGGTATTTTTATCAAACAAATTGTATAGCAAACATAAACATACATAAAAACTAGCGCACTTAGCTGGGTGATACGCATAAACTATTGCAATAAGTAAAAAGGGAATAGGCTCAACCTGCTGAACTTACATGTAACGGCATCTTATCTGTCAGTGCTCCAACATACAGTACCCCACGGATGAAACGAAAGCGATTCATACTTTTATCACTGCTTCATGCAATGGGACAATCCATTTCTAATTGCCTTTCCCCGTAATATGAAGATAATGTCGTTTGCGATCGTGGTCATAATCAATCTAACCAATGGCGGCTCGATACAGTTCTTCATTTCATATAGGTAAGGTTTTGTTGAAAAGCTGAACGTGGTATAATTGACTTAATAGAAAAACAATAGAAAATGTTTACTGATGAAACAAAGAGTAAACGATAAGTGAAAGAAGGGATTCGTTTGGCGTTACTTTATTTACTCATTGGTCTAGGGGCGACGATTATTGGTTCACTAGCGGGATTTGGCGGGGGCATTTTAATTAAACCAATCTTAGATTTTTTGGGACATTACGATTTAAAAACCATTGGCTTTTTATCAGCCTCAACAGTATTTGCGATGGCGGTTGTGTCGGTCTATACAAGGCGACGGACATTAAAAGAGATGCGATTGGATCATGCGATTTTACTCGCAACGGGTTCGATTCTAGGTGGATTATTTGGAAAAGGCATCTTCCGCACCTTTAGTCATTTAACGTGGATTGGAATGGCACAGACGGGGGCGCTGATTGTTATTTTCTCTCTCGTTCTCTACTATGTTAATCACAAATCTAAATTTAAACAATTTCATATCAAAAGTCGGGTGATGGTTCTTGTTATTGGTCTTGTATTAGGCTTAATGGCATCATTTTTAGACATTGGTGGTGGCCCGCACAACGTAGCTATTTTAAGCTTACTGTTTGCCTTTGATACGAAAAAAGCTGGGTTTTATTCACTCTTCATTATCTTTTTTAGTCAGCTTGCTTCACTTATAAGTACCATTACTGCAGGTACTGTATCAAGCATGGACTTATCGATGTTGTTGTTTATGGTGATTGGTGGTATTTCAGGTGGGGTGATTGGCTCTAGACTCGCGAAGTTTTTACCGATTGAAACAGTTGAAAAAGTTTTTAATGTAACGATCTTTTTATTAATCTTACTCAATATTTATAATTTCATTCAATACATGATGTAATGGTTGGCACTGAAGAGCTAAGTACGCGCATATTTAAAATGAAGTGAACGAATGCATCGAGTAATGGTATGGAAAATGAGCATAGTAACCATTAATTACATAGAAAAAGGAAGTGACACCATGGAACAAATAGATATGATTGATATTTTTGATTTGAATTTACCAGAACGAACAGCTTCTTATTATTTACCAGGTGAGGCGCCGACGTTAATTGAAACAAGTGCGGCACCATCAATTCCTTTTTTACTACAAGGATTAGACCGAAGAAATATTGACCGAGCGTCGATCAAATACGTCATTGTCACTCATATTCATTTAGATCATGCTGGAGGTGTGGGGTTACTGATTGAATCGCTGCCAAATGCGACAGTGATTGTTCACCCACGTGGCTTACGTCACTTAATCGATCCGACGCGGCTAACCGAAAGTGCGAAAACAGTCTATGGTGAACAGTTTGATGCGTTATTTGATCCGATTAAGCCGGTGCCAGAAGATCGGATTCGTTCAGTCGAAGACGGGGAGACACTCTCAATTGGAAAGAACCGAACGTTAACCTTTTATGATACGCCAGGGCACAGCAACCACCACTTAGCAATTCATGATGCACTAACAAACAGTATTTTCACTGGTGATACACTTGGCACGCTCTATCCGACGCGCTTTACTGGTGGAAGTGAACTCGTGCTACCATCAACATCACCAACCCAATTTGATCCTAATCAAATGATGACCTCAATGAAGCGCATGCGAAAATTAGCACCGGACCGGATTTATTTTGGTCACTACGGTTACAGTGATGAACCAGATCATGTGTATCAGTCGTTATCTGAATGGTTGAACCGCTTTATTCGTATTAGTGAGCGGATTTATGATAAGCATAAAGCTGAACCAAATGATGTTTTAGTTGAGCGAATTGCCGAAGCGTTATTTAATAAGGTAGAAACAGAAAGTTATATTCTGGACCCAGGACTCTTTGATTATCTAACCCATGACTTAGATGTGTCGAGTCAAGGTTTGGTCAATTATTACCGGAAAAGCGGGCGGTAGGGATGTATAGTTTAACTTATGCGTATCAGATTGGGAATCATGTCCTTAAAATGACGTCTGATTGGTGTGAGATTGATGAAGCAATCTTGTATTATGAGCGCTTAATGTCACATAAAGACTACCAAAATCTTCAGGCAATCGATGAATCAAACCGTGTGTATACTTTAAAAGAGCTAAAAAAAGAACAACACAGCGAAAGACAGTCGGTGCATCACTTAACGCTTTATTTTGATGCGAGTTTCAATCAACAGTCTAAGCTAAGTGGGCTTGGTGTGGTATTAACGTATATCGAAGGGGATCAACAGATCAGTCAGCGGAAGAACCTTGATACAGCGATGCCAAAAACAGTAAATGAAGCCGAGTATTATAGCTTGTTTCATGGTTTGGAACAACTAAAACAAATAGATTTTCCTCCGCAAAAGATTGACATTTACGGTGATAGTTTGGTTGTGATCAATCAATTAAAAGGCGAATGGCCCGTGTTAAATGAGACACTAGCCAAGTGGGCAGATGAGGTTGAAGATTTACTAACATCATTAAGACTCACCCCTTTGTATCATCATATCGACAGAAAAGACAATAAACAAGCCGATCGTCTTGCCTCACAAGCGCAGAGAGGAACACTTGTCGATGCGACGCGTGACATACAAGGAGATGAGTAAATGAAGTTTGGCATCAGAAAACCAAGCTTAAAAAAACGACTCAGTGCTCGGACATCGATTAAGCGACAAATCGTTCATCGTGGCAAAGTTAAAATGCCTAAGGGCTATGGCTGGGTTAGAAACCCTAAAAAATACGCCTACAACAAAGTTTACAACAAAACGAGTTTTGATCTATTTAAGCTGATCAAAAAAATTTTTAAATAATGAAGAGTGCCTTTACTTGTTAAGTAAGGGTACTCTTTTTCGCGTAGGAAAAATAAAAACAGCTGCCTATTTTTGCTAAACTTTTAAAAAATATGAGTGTTGTGCTGATTAGATTGTAGAAACAGATGAGCATTTAAAAATGAACCATGTTGATGAACTTGATGGCACGGTTAGATCGCTATATGCTGTAACTATCTCATGAGGCATCACTGTTAACAGTAAACGATAGCAAAAGCAGGTGGCTAACATTCAAGTTCAAAATCCGCACGATAAATTCTTTAAAGAAACGTTTAATAATCCCCAGGTGACAAAAGATTTCGTCACGTATTATTTACCACCCTCTATTGTTAAACAGATTGATGTGAACACAATAGAGCCGCAAAAAGACAGCTTTATTAACAAGGAACTAGAAGAAGTCTTTTCTGATTTGTTGTTTAAAGTTGATATTAATCACGAATGGGGGTACCTGTATTTATTATTTGAACATAAAAGCTATCAAAGTCGAAATATTGCCGTTCAGTTACTTGAATATATGTTAAGGATTTGGAATAGACAGTCGCTCCGAAAAAAAGCGGATAAGTTGCCAATCATTTTGCCACTCGTCATCTATCACGGCAAACAAACTTGGCACATGGGCCAGTCTTTAGGTGACGTGATTAAGGGATTTGATACATTCACAGCTGATATGACACGTTACGTACCTGATTTTGATTATTTATTATTTGATGTATCGACGTATCAAGATGCAGAAATAAAAGGCGTTGCCCAGTTAAAGATTCTTTTTACGATCTGGCGTGACCTTTATACAAAAAATCCAGCCGATTTAAAGACGAGTATCTATCAGGCGGCAGAAGCGTTAAATGCGCTAGAGGAAAAAGCGTCTGGTCTTACTTACTTTGAAACCTTGTTGCGGTACGTTTTTAGTACGAGTGAGGCATTCACAAAAAATGATTTCAATGATATAGTAAAAACATTAGAACAAGCCTATCCTAAGGGGAGTGATGTCATGAAGACAATTGCTGATGTGTTACGAGAAGAAGGCATAGAGCAAGGTATGGAACAAGGTATAGAACAGGGCATAGCACAAGGAAAACAACAAGGCATTGCGGAGTCCTTATTAATGATGTTAGACGATAAGGTCGGTCATATACCAGAAGATATGCAAAAATCAATTTACCAGTTAGATGAACAGACACTTAAATCAATCTTAACTAACTATGATCAGATCAATACCTTAAAAGATTTAAGTCGCTATTTGTAAGCAATTGAGGTAAGACATGAAAGGCAGGTGAAAACCTGTCTTTTTGTATAGAATTTTATAAGAAAATGATAACATCATGTTTACAATTTTCGTTATAGTGTTATAGTTAAGCATAACACTATAACAAAATGAGGTGAGCAAATGTTTCAATTAGAAAAAGTGTCATTTGACTATAGCGATCAACGTGTTTTTGATCGGATGAATTTAGAGGTTACTACAGGATCAGTTATTGGAATATTAGGACCAAACGGTGTCGGTAAGACGACGTTATTTCAACTACTGACGGGCTTATATTATCCGAGTAGTGGAAAGGTTTCTGTTTTAGGTTATGAACCGAGACTAAGAAACAAACAGTATTTAGAGAAAATCAGTTATTTGCCAGAGAACTTACCAAATATTGAGCTATCGATTGAGGCATATGGCGACTTGATTGGTCCGATGTATCCGAATTTTAATCGCAAGAAGCTAGTAGCTTATTTAACCGCGTTCGATTTAGAAGCGGATTTAAACTTGATGGACCTCAGTGCTGGAATGAAACGAAAAGCGTTTGTGTCGATTATGTTAAGTCTTGGTACACCGATGGTATTTCTCGATGAGCAAACTAAAGAAATGGATTTAGAAGGGCAACGTATTTTTAGACAGCTGTTGATTGATGCCCAGTCTGACGGTCGGATGATTGTGATTGCGACCCACCACTTAAGAGCATTGGAACAATTACTTGATCAAGTCTTAATTATGGACCGAAGAGGACACGTTGTGATTAATCACGCGACCAATGATTTAGATCAAGTTTTGTCATTAAAAGACGTAACAACGTTGCCTGACGAGACGCTGTACTTAACGTATCAACGTTTACCCTTTGGCTATCGGTTACTTTGTCACACACCGTCAAGTGAACCAACCGATATACCGTTGGAGCTTGTCTATCAAGGCTTTGTAGGAGGTAAATAATATGGAGCGTTTTATTCATACAAGCAGCCTTTACGGTTCGCGTCCTTTTGCGAATACGCTGAGTGCCTTTACAATTTTACTTGTTACCAGTGTGTTAGTAAACAATTCGTTAAGTGAACTGTTTTTTAAAGACATATATGCGATTCCTAACCAATTGGCTTTACCGTTGTATTTTTTCATTGTGTTATTATTGTTGGCGGGATTAACGGATTATAATATCCAACAAATGAGAAAAGATGCTAAGGTGACCACAATCAAACTGTTGCCACAACGAATCATCGTAAAGGTTAGTTTGTTAAGTTTTTATCACGTCGTGCTACCGATCATTGCCATGATTTTTCTCATTCAATTTAAACATCCCACAATTCTAACAACGGATGGGTTATATGTTTTGGGCGCACTCACACTAGGTACGTTTTTCACCTTGAAGTCGTTGTCAAGACCAACCCAATCAATGAAGCAAGCAGGCATTCGTTGGGTCAATGATACAGGCCTTATTTTTATTGTTTCAGCTGCCTTTTATCTGAATGACTGGCTCGTATTGGTTAGTTTAGCCTGTATCAGTATCGGCATATACCATTATGCTAACGTCATTTTTTTAGCTAAAAAGAAGACTCACCGACCGGTGAAAAATAGGAATGAATCAACTTGGCTGGTCCGATTGATCAAGAAGCAGTACCGAAAGGTTAATCTAGTTATTCACTATGACCGGCAATTCTTCCTTCATCCGGTTCGTGAAGTAGCCGCATTTACAGGGCAGTTGATTGTCATCATGGGTCTCATTATGATCGTGATGTTTCAGGAAGCGTTGCCGACTAATTATTTATCAATAAATCCTCAAGTCATCACATGGTGGATCACTGTCTTTGCGTTTTTTTTCATTATTTTGAATTTATCACACATAAAAGCGACTGATGTGGCACTGTTACCATTTAAACCATTTGAACGATGGTCACTTCTTACAGGGTACCGCCATCTAAAAATTGTTTTGTTGTCTGCCGTTGCGGTATTTGTTGTGTTAACCGTCACACATGTTGGTTTTCGACTATTCTATCTATTTAATTCACATCTAATATATGAAGTGAACGTTACCTATACACACTTTTTAATGACAGGTTTCGAGTCATATTTTGTTGCCTTAATCTATGTTTTAGGTTTGTATCATGTAACGTTGACGTTATATCATCTGTTTCTATTATTAACCCGTAATGTGAAGCTCTATCTTAAAATGACATTTAATAAAAAAAGTCAATTGGGTATCACTTATATCATCGTCTTTCCAGTCTTTTTGTATGACTATATCTCAAATGTACGATTTTTAACGAATACCATTGATTTAATGTATGTCTTTCTGATTGTTATTGTGTCACTCTTAATCGATTACTATGCATACCGCAAACTGGAAGTGGTGACGTCATGAGCGAACTTTTTAACGAGCATCAAAGTATCTATCGTCAAATCGCAGATAAAATAAAAGATCAGATTTTAAACGGTGATTTAAAACAAGGGGATAAATTACCGTCGCTCAGAGAACAAGCGGCAGAACTCGAAGTAAATATAAATACGATCACAAAAGGGTATAATATATTAGAGAATGATGGTATGATTGAGAAACAACGCGGCTTAGGTTTCTTTGTGACAGAAGATGCACACGCGCGCTCATTATCAGAGCGAAAACAATTCTTTCAACAACAAACGTTGCCAAAGTTGAAACAAGAGCTGCGCTTGTTGAACTTGTCAGACCAAGCGTTATTACAACTCTTAAAAGAAATAGACTAACTCAAGGTTATACTATACCAAGCTATGTTAAGTGATAAATGATAAATCATCATTTGATTGATGTGCGATGAAACAATAAAACGTGGAGAAACTGTTCATTTTTTTAGTGGACAGTTTTCTCTATTTAAAAAGGGGAAAAATACATGCAAGATTTTATGATGTTGAAAGACCAGGCGTTATTGCGTCGCTTAGATGAGAAGAATTTCACGACACCTACACCGATTCAAACGCGACTTTTACCGCTGATTGTGGACGGGAAAGATGTGCTCAGTCAAGCTGAGACAGGTAGTGGTAAGACATTGGCTTTTCTACTTCCCGTATTAGATCGGTTGAGTTTTGATGCGAATGATCCATCGGTGCTTATTTTGACACCAACGCGTGAGCTGGCTTTACAGATTGAGGACGTTGTGAAAGATATTGCCGTGTATAAACGGTTAAAGCCGGTGACAGTAATCGGAGATATGTCTTATGAAGCTCAAGAAGTTCAACTAAAACAAAAAAGTCATATCGTCATTGGCACACCGGGACGTGTCTTAGATTTAATGAGTAAAGGTACGATTAAACGTGCGCTTATTGATACGTTGATTATCGATGAAGTTGATCATTTATTTGACCGTGGATTTGCGGAGACAATTGAAGAAATCATCAGTTTATTACCTGGAAAACGGCAAAATATTTATACTTCAGCAACAATGAGTGATGAGCTGGAACCGTTTATTAACGAGACATTAGTCGAACCTGTCCGCGTGACGATTGCGCCTAAAAATCAACAAGTGTTTGATCAAATTCGCGTTGATGTTGACACTTACGATAAAATCGAAACGGTCATTGATGTCTTAGTTGAAGAACATGTCCCTGAAGCAATTATTTTCTGTGAGGAGAAGCGGACAGTTGATGAAGTGGTGGATGAACTGAGTGACTTAGGGCTCCCTGTCGTTCGTCTTCACGGTGATTTAAAACAACCGGTTAGAATTAAAGCGCTGAAACAATTTAAAGAAAAACATCGTTCGATTCTTGTGACAACAAACTTAATGGCAAGAGGGATGGATTTAATCGACTTACCCCTTGTGATTAACTTTGATTTAGCTTACACAGAAGATGTCTTTACACACCGGATGGGACGTACGGGTCGGATGGGTAAGAAAGGCAAGGTTGTTCATCTCTTAGCTATGGATGAACAGGCAAGTTATGAAACAATGAAAGAAAACCTCGGATTTGATGACCGTGAACGTACGTATCCACAACGAGAACAAGATGATATGAAGCAGTACGTCAAGATGCTTGGCCGACAAAAGAAAGTCGAGATCAATGATTCAGTCAAGACACTGTACTTTAATGGCGGGAAAGAAAAGAAATTGCGTGCCTTTGATTTTGTTGGTACGATTAGTTCACTGGCTGGAATGGATTTTAATGATATTGGTGCAGTAACCGTTTATCCGAGACATACGACAGTAGAGATCTTAAATGGTAAAGCTGAAGCGGTCTTAAAGCAAATGAAACAGACGAAAGTAAAGAAAAAACAACTAAAGGTTCATATTGATCGTGAGACGCATTTGTAAGACTTAAAAATGTATAAATGAATCGAGGTAAGACTGTCATCAGGGCAATTAGCACTGGTAGCGGTCTTGCCTTTTTTCTTAAGGTTTTAAATGATTAAACAAATGTCACTTAGAAAACAACTATAAATTTAATAGATAAGGCCGTAAAACGCATAGAAGTAGACAGGAGATAACTAGTTTAGAGCAGACGCTTTTCGTATGCTTTCTACTATGAGGCTAAACATGTTGAAGTTGAGATAACTAAATGATAAGAAAATAAGAAAAGGGATACAGAAAAGCGGCAATCTTTGGTAAAATGAACCTAACACCAAAGAAAAGCAGGTGATCGATATGGAAGCATGGTTTAATGCATTAGAGTTAGGTATACATAAAGGGTTAATTGATAAAACGACTCCCTATTCAGGGCCATTTGAACCACAGTTATTAATGAACCATCAACAGAAAAAGCAAGATGTCTTAACCACTTTGATCGATGAATTAAGACAATCCCAATCTTTTAAGTTTGCGGTGGCGTTTATAACAGAGTCAGGTATTCAAACATTGAAGGCTCACTTACTAGATCTACACAGAAAAGGTGTAACGGGAAAACTGATCACATCAACATACAATTACTTTAATCAGCCTAAAATGTTTCAACAATTGTTGAAATTAAAAAACCTAGAAGTAAGAATTTCAGATGTTGATGGTTTTCACTCAAAAGGTTATATATTTGACCAAGGTGGCTACCATTCATTAATTGTAGGAAGCACCAACTTAACGGCAAGTGCGTTAAAAGTGAATTATGAATGGAACATCAAATTAACCTCACATGAACATGGGGCGATCATCGAACACTTTACCGCACAGTTTCAAGAAATGTGGCAAGAAAGCACGCCGTTAACACCGGAATGGATTAATCACTACCGTAAAGCCTATCAAAAGCAAGAGATCCCAAAGGTAGCGGAATTTCCGGCAAGTTATCATAATAACTGGTCCGATGCGTTACAGATTGAGCCGAATAAAATGCAAGTCCAAGCTTTAAAAGGAATTGAAGCGGTCCGCTCACGTGGTGAATCACGTGCGCTTGTTGTTTCTGCGACCGGTACGGGAAAGACTTACTTAGCTGCCTTTGACGTGAGACGCGTCAGTCCTAAACGGCTATTATTTATCGTTCACCGAGAACAAATTCTTAAAAAAGCAATGGCTGATTTTAGACGTGTTATTGGTGGTAACGATGATGATTATGGGATTCTTTCTGGTACAAGTAAAGATGTTGGCGCACGTTATTTATTTGCGACCGTTCAGTCGTTATCAAAAGCACAGACATTGACACAATTTAAACCAGATTGGTTTGATTATATTCTAATTGATGAAACGCACCGGGCAGGGGCAACGAGTTATCAGAAGATTATTGATCACTTCAAACCTACCTTTATGTTGGGGATGACTGCCACTCCAGAAAGAACCGATGGCTATGACTTATTTAAGTTATTCGATTACAACATTGCTTATGAAATTCGTCTTCAGGAGGCTTTAGCCGAAGATCTACTGGTCCCGTTTCATTACTTTGGCGTCAGTGATTACGAAATTGATGGTCACGTAAGTGAAAATCTATCATTTCGAGATTTATCAATAAATGATCGTGTGCAACACATTCGTGAGAAATTAGCTTATTATAGTTTTTCTGGTGAGAGCCCACACGGCCTCATTTTTTGTGGGACAAAACAAGAAGCGAAGAATTTATCGTGCGCTTTAAATAATACCGGATTAAAAACGGTTAGTTTAACAGGGGATAATAGCCAAGAAGAACGCGAACAACGGGTAAAAGAGTTAGAAGGTGGTTTACTAGATTATATTTTAACGGTAGATATTTTTAACGAAGGCATCGATATCCCGAAGATAAATCAAGTCGTTATGTTGAGGCAAACAGAATCAAGTATTATTTTTGTCCAACAACTAGGTAGAGGGCTTAGAAAACATGAATCAAAAGACTTTTTAACGGTAATTGATTTCATTGGTAATCATGAGAATAACTATTTGATCCCAATCGCACTGTATGGCGATCAAAGTTATAATAAAGACCAATTACGCCGACAACTCGTTGAGCGAAGTCGTGGTATCCCTGGGGAATCAACAATTAATTTTGAGCGCATTGCTGAAGAACGTATTTTTGAAGCAATCGATCAAAAGAACATGTTGTTAAAAAAAGACTTAGACCAAGATTACTTAACACTAAAGTATAAAGTAGGCAAGATTCCAACAATGATGGATTTTGTCACCCATGGTTCACGCGATCCGATGAGCTATGTCCGCTACAGTAAATCTTTCTATCGTTATATTGTAAAAGTTGAGAAATTAAAGAACACTTTATCAGAACAAGCCGATAAAAGTTTGGTCTATCTCTCACTACATGTCTTAAATGGCGTCCGTCCTCATGAAGCATTGTTATTACAACAACTCATTGAAGACGAAGAATTATCGGAACAAGAGTTTATTAACAAGCTTATACATGACGTCTACGATGATTATAATGCGATTATTAGAACATCGGTTTTACGCAATGTGAATTTACAGTACTATCAAGAAAATTATGAAAAGAAACGCCAGGCACCTCATGACTTTTTACCGTTACGCTTTGTTGACTATGATGAAACGACACAAACATTTAAGCGACACCCAATTTTCACTAAACTCTTATTAGAGCCTGATTTTAAGACAACTTTATCTGACCAAGTAGCGTACGCTTTACATTCTTATAAAGAGAAGCGGCTTACACATGAAGCACATAATGGCTTTATGTTGTATGAGAAGTATACGCGTCAAGATGTGTTCAGGTTATTATTATGGGAGGAAAATCCGCTGGCACAAAATGTTGGGGGCTATATTATAAGTCAAGATAAATCAAACTGTGCGATTTTCATTAATTATCATAAAGAAGATAGTATTAGCGAAACGACGAAATATGATGATCAATTTTTATCGCCACAACTGTTTCAGTGGATGTCTAAATCTAAACGAACGTTGAACTCACCAGATGTTCATGCGATTCAACATTACAAGGATCACAACATGCGTCTGCCGCTGTTTGTTAAAAAACATAATGATGAAGGTTTGTCTTTCTATTACATGGGCGATGTTGAACCGATCCCCGAATCATTCCAAGAGATGCGAATGGAAACGACAAAAAAACCTGTGTCAATCGTCAAAATGATACTCAAAATGTTAACACCAGTCGAAAAAAGTTTATATGATTATTTAACAAATAGGACAAAGGCAAGTGATTGATTATTAGACTGACAGATATAAAAAAAGCATTGACCCACATTTTTATGAATACAAGGAAAAGAACAGACACCAGCAATCAGTGTCTGTTCTTTTCTGTTCGAAGTTTCTCTACAATTGGTATATCTGCAGGAGCCCAGTTTAAACTTAACAAGTTGTCGCGCTTCAGCCAAATATATTGTGCGTGCTCAGTTAAAACGGGTTCTTTGTCTATTAATGTTGCTTTTATTGCAATCAGATCAATAATAAAAGAGTCGTAATCATGCGTTGTTTTGGCAAAGATTACGTCATCAGTTACAATTCGGCAATTAAATTCTTCTTTGATTTCACGCTCAAGAGCAACAAAGATATCTTCATTTTGTTCTACCTTTCCTCCGGGGAACTCCCACAAGTTTGGTAGTGACATCTGTTGGGATCGTAAAGCGCAGAAAATCTCTTGTTCATTATTTTCAATAATGGCAGCAACAACACGTAGCTTTTTCTTCATCATTGCTTCTCTCCTTTTCTTTCACCTTTAGTTCAGTTAGTTGAATCAACAAGGTCGTTAAAACTGTTTTAATACTTGCATCAATTGACCAATCGGTAACCCGACAACATTATAATAATCCCCATCAATTTTTTTAATGAATGGGGCCGCAAGGCCTTGTATACCGTAAGCACCAGCTTTATCATAAGGTTCATCCGTATCGATATACTCATTAATGTCTTCATCTGTAAGAGGATAAAACATAACTTTTGTCGTCTCAACAAATAATTTCTGTTTGTGTTTCGAGCGGACTAATACCCCGGTATGTACGTCATGTGTTTGGTCACTTAATGCTCGCATCATCGTATAAGCTTCTTGTTTTGTTTTCGGTTTTTCAAAGATCATATTGTTAAAGCTCACGACCGTGTCAGCTGTTACAATGACGTCGTCATCAGATTCAAAGAGTATACTCGCCGCCTTTAGTTTACAAAGGGCAGATACTTTTTCAATTGGTTTAGTTGTTTTGATTTGTGACTCATCGACGTTTGGTGTGCGAACAGTAAAGTCAAGCTTTACTTGTTTTAAAATGTCTTGGCGTCGAGGGGAGCTAGATCCTAATATAAGTGGCATAAATTTCTCCTTTATTTTGTTTAATACGACAATCTTCATCCTATATTGTGTCTTTTCTAATTTTAGCATAACATATTTTCTCAGTTCCATACTCAAAATGGTTTTTTATTCTGAAAAAAGGGAAAATAAATAGATATTAAATAAAATATAGAAAGCGGGGTAAGGAAGGGATGATACGCTATCAACGCTCTATTTCATTTTTATCAATTCTATTTATCATTACGATTGTTGGTGTCTTTTATTTTAGTACGGGTTATTTAGTTGCCATTAACATGTGGCTCATTATTGGTGTGATTTTAATCAGTTTGATTTTAACTTGGCGCCAATTGTTTTTAGTTGTGCTGTCGATTATTCTCATTGTTGGCTTTAGTTTGATTTTTATTACCGAAGCGTCCATTCAAAATCAATTTGATTTAATTTGGGAACATATCCTACTATCGGCTAGCTTATTGCTCATTTGGGTCATTACCGGCGTGGTTAAGTTTCTAGAACAACGTTTAATTGACCAAGAAGCCAAGATTAAAACGTTAGAAAAATACCAAGGCTCAACTGAAATTTTAAGTTTGGATGAGTTTAAATCACGGGTGCATCTTATTACCCGTGGGACAGATCGACGAAAAGAAACAAATATGGTGGTTGAGTTTAGTTTAACGGCGGTCAAGACTACTGAGAAAGCAATGCACGCCTATATTGCGGAAACGTTACTCGATTCCATTCGAAATGAATTTGACTTAGTGACAAAGCTAGACAATAAACACTATTTAGTCTTTTTACAAGATACATCAGATATTGGTGTTGAAAAGGTAACAGAGCGATTTTTTAATACGATTCGGCATCATTTAAATGAAATTGAGTTGCCAGTTAGTTATTGCTATTACCATGCCGAAGACTATGATTTTGAACGATTCGCCCCTAAGGAAGGTGACGAGTCATGATGGTTTATGTGTTAGTCATTATAATGATATTCTTTTGGTTAATGTTAACTTACTATTCTATATTAACAATTGCGGGGGTATATCGACGACTTAAAAAACTAGACGATTCACCGCTTGAAGAGTATCCATCTGTCGCAGTACTCGTACCGTGTTATAACGAAGGACTTGTGATTAAACAGACATTAGAAGCCATGAGTCAATTAAAGTATCCAGGAGAATTGAATATTTATATTTTAGATGATCAATCGACAGATAATACAGGACAAATTGCGCGTGCTTTTCAAATGCAGTTTAGTAACATTCATTATTTGTACGTGCCCGAAATGGAGATTAAAGGTAAGTCGTCGGTATTAAATTACGGCTTACAGTCAACAACATCTGATTACTTCTGTGTCTTTGATGGTGATAATCAACCAGAACCAGAAAGTGTACTCAGACTTGTACACGCAGCTGAGCGAACGAAAAAAGCTGGAGGTGCTGTTGGTTATGTAAAAACAATCAATGCTGAAACAAATATGTTAACGCGGATGATCGCCTTAGAATTTCAAGTTTTTCAGTTGTTGATGCAAAGTGGTCGTTATCAATTGTTTAAAGCAGGTGCCCTTGCGGGCACGAATATGTTACTTCGACGTGATGTCATTGAAGAGGCGGGTGGTTACGATCCAAAAGCATTAGCAGAAGATGCTGAATTAACTGTAAGAGTTGCTAGCTTAGGTTATATATTACCCGTGGTGCACCATGCGAGAACGTGGGAACAAGAGCCTGAACAACTCAAAGCTCTAATTAAACAACGGACACGTTGGCTAACGGGTAATTTGTATTTACTAGAAAAGTCATTATACACGTTTAAGTTTTGGAAAGGAAGAACTTTTGTTCATTCAATGCAACATATCTTAACTTATCTTGTGTTTATCATTTTTTTAGCATTTAGTAATGTGTGGTTTATTTTAGGGTTAATTGGCTATCCACTCCCGACGGTTGATACCCCACTGTTGTTATTATGGTTTCTCAGTTATGTGGTATACAGCGCACAAATTGCAAGTGCAATGGTACTTGAAGACCTACTTAGTCCTAAAAACGTCGGTATAGGGATGATTATGTATTTCACTTATGCTCAATTGTTTTTAATTATGTTGTTCAAAAGTCTTATTCAATATATCTCAGGTCGTATTTTTAAGAAACAAACGAAGTGGGATAAAACAAAGCGCTACAAAAAAGAATCAGCACAATGATGAAAGCTACGAAAAAGAAGATCAGTATTCGCTGGTGGGTGTGGTTAATATTAATTTTAGTCGGGGTGGTCCTAATGATGACAGCTAATAAGTTACGTCAAAGTGAGCACCCTGATCCTATTACCACTATACAAACGTATTATGAAACAAAAGAAGGTGTCTTACGGATGTACCCAGAGAGAGATGAGTTTTTGTCTGAATCGATGGGACAATACTTGATCTATCTTGAAGCGGTAGAAAATCAAGCGTTATTTAAACAGACGTATCAAGTTATGAAAAGTCATTTTGTTGAACAATCGTTTATAAAATGGCGCACAACGGACACAACAGTAGATGCCATTGTGGATACCTTCAGAGTTATTGAAGCATTAAAACGTGCTGCTATTACATTTGATCAACCGATGTATCTTGAAGAGGCGTATAACTATCAAGATGCGTTAAAAGAGGCTCATTATCAGAATGGTTTTTACGTTGATTTCTATGATTGGTATTATGACGATATACCATCTACAATGCACTTGAGTTATCAAGATATTTCTATTCTAACTGATATGGGTGTTAATTTAACCGACTACAGACAACTATTTAGTGAGGCTGAAAACGAACCATTCTTTAATGAGGTATATAATGTCGAAACTAAGACTTTCGAACAAAAAGATACTGCGCATCTGGTTGATCAATTATTGATTGCGCAAAATTACGTGAAATTAACTAATCAACCGCCTGATGCCTTTCACCGCTGGATAATAGCTGAGTATAATAATAGCGATCAGTTAAGCGGTCAGTATGACCGCCAAACAAAAAAACCTGTTGTAAACTATGAATCAATGGCTGTAAATGGTTTGTTTTTAGACTATCTTTTACTGACTAACGAAAACGGTCTTGCCAAGGATGTCTATCAGAAACTCAACAGCCAAATCAAAGAAGTTCATGAAGAAAATTATGAAGGTGTGCATATTTTCGATTATTTGATGGCTGTTCAAGCTGTTGTTGATTACGAGAAAAAATAGGGTTTTAAAAGAAACATTTGATGAATATTTTTCTAAATGTTCAAAAGGAGATAGGAAATGACGGTTTCGATCTCTTTTAAATTTTTATATAATTAAGGGAGTTACCAATAAGTGTAACTGAGAGAGTTTGCTGATTAGACGAACTGAAAAGTTCGCTTTAATCAGCTTTTTTTGATAACGCTTAACTTTCTTGTTGGTAATATTTGAGTATGGTATGATTATGATGAGATAGATAAAAAACCAAGTGAGGTGTAACGATGAATCAGCGTTATAATGTAAGACCAGGTAAGGGTCAATCAATGTTTGGTTTTATTGCGGGCATAATTTTTGTCTTGATTGGTTTTATCTTTGTACTGCCGACGTTCGGTACCTTTGGTATCGTTTGGGTGCTATTCGCAATTGGTATCACGGTTATGCACGGGATTAATGCCTTCACACAAAAAGGTGTTGCCACGCATCGTGTAGATGTAACGACGGAAGCGAATACTTCCTCAGAAGCAATCAAGCAATCCAATGATAGTTTTGATGAAAAATTACGTAAACTGCATCAGTTGAAGCAAGAAGGTATTTTAACTGATGAGGAATATGAAGAGAAGAAAAAACAGATGTTGAATGAAAAATGGTAACCCAAATTGAATAGTATTTCAATTTAAATGAAAAATGTTTAGCAATATCATCAGAAATTTCAGGTGATAATTACTAAACATTTTTAGTTTTATTTATAAATCTTGAAAAATATCTAAATCTTTTAGTTGTGTATATGGTGAAAATGAAAATCTAACAGATTCTCGAACTTCGTTTAATGAGAGCCCTATAGCCAGTAAAACATAAGAAGGGTTAGTACTGCTACAAGCTGATCCAGTAGAAGCTGCAATTAAAGGTGATAATTTTTTTAGTAATATTTCATTATTTAATCCATGAAATCTAACATTAACAATGCCTGGGATTTTATTATTATTATCAGAATTGAAAGAAATGTTATTTTTAAACTTGGTTGTTAAGAGTGCAATCAATTTTTCTTCAAGTTTCTCAAGACTAATGATGTTTTCTTTTAAGTTATTACTAGCAATTTCAGCAGCTTTACCGAAACCAACAATGTTATGCACAGAATGTGTGCCACTCCTTAAATCATTTTCTTGTCCACCACCGTGAATAAGAGGGGTAAAAGGTGTTAATTTACCGTACTCATCACTACGAACGATTAATGCACCAATACCTTTTGGACCATGTAGTTTATGAGCGGATAAGGAGAGAAATGATAGTCCACTGATTTCATCAAAGTTAATCTTCAACTTTCCAGCCACTTGTGTTGCATCAGAATGGAACAATACGCCGCGTTCTTCGCATATAGTGGAAATTGAACGAATATCATTTAAAGAACCTAATTCATTATTGCCCCAAATGACACTCACTAAAATTGTTTCACTGGTGATATTCTTTCGAATATCTTCAGGGTCCACTCGACCATAAGAGTCCACATCAAGATAAGTAATATTAAATCTCTTTTTTTCTAGATATGAACAAACATCTAAAATGGCTTTATGTTCAGTTTTCGTTGTTATAATATGCTTTCCTTTTTCTGAGTAGTATTCTGTCACCCCTTTTAAAACTGTGTTATTACTTTCTGAAGCACCACTTGTAAAGACAACTTCCATCTTTTTTGAATTAACTAAGTTAGCCACATGTTGTCTCGATTGTTCTATAGCTTTTTTTGAGTTAATAGCTAAAGAATAATACTTACTAGATGGGTTGCCATATTCTTGAGATAAATAAGGCAACATCTCATTATAGACATCAGAATGAACTTGTGTTGTCGCGCTATTATCTAGGTACAGCATTCATTAAACCTCCCCTAATTGAGTAATTGAAATATTGACAAGATAATTTAATAACTTCTCATAATTCCCTAAGTGTTTATACTCATTACTTAATATTTCAATTCCTCTGGTAAGATGTGCATTAAACAGATCCGGAAAGTACTCCTCTTCAGTCAAAGGCTTACCAAAGTGTTGAGTAATTATAGCTTTATAAAAGTAATCTTGATCGCCTGTTAAAGTCGCTCTATTAAAGTCAAGCCCATTAAGATCACTTTCAACGTAATTGGGAATTGATTTTTCTAATACAGATAATGATATAGCTATCCTGGACAATAAATTCGGTCTTAAGTTTGTAGTGGATTGTAACTCTTTCAAAATTTCTGCTACTTCTTCGGTTGTTTTTAATCTAAAATTCATATTTTCCACCTACTTTGTCAAAGTCAAAAAAGTGATGCTCAATAACACTTCTTTGTTCAGTATCAATATAATTTAACGTGTATTCAAAGGCGATTTGATTTTTAACAGAACGATAGAGTCCCTCATTGATTTCAGAGTTTGTTGAAAGTACTATAGCTTGAGAACCAAGACTTGGTAATAACGTTGAAACAATTGCTAATTTATGTTCTTCATCTAATCTGCCTAAAAGGGTATCTAAAATAAAGGGGAGTTCCTTTTTGGAAGAAGCTATAGTTCCATAAATTATTGATAAAACAATTATCTCTTTTTCACCTGCGGAAAGAACCTGTTGATTAATCAACTCGTTTTTATTATTATACAATTTAATTTCAAAAGTGATTGGATCTATTGATATATACTGAATGAATGCGTGTTTGTGCATTAAAGATTTAATCATTTTTAAGGATAAGTATTCTGCATCTCTTAATTTACTTCTAAGTTGCTTGTTTTGGAATAATTCAGTCACTCTAATAACTTTTTCTGATTCTCCATAAGATTCCTTTGTTTTATAAATATTTCTTAATTTCAAATTCACCTTATTCACCTTATTTTCTATTTCAGTCAACTCAGAACTAAGCTCTTCTTTGTCAGAATCAATTATGTGCAATTTGTTTTCAGATAGAGATATTTGATTAGACAAACTTTCGATTTCATTGACCATATCATTGAACTCAGTAGATTCAGCATTTATTTTTAAACTATCTCGAGCTTCTTTTAATTCAACTAACAGTTCTTTATTTTGTTTTATTAAGCTAACAAAGGATTTAAATTGTTCTTGTTTAAGTTGCTGGTTAAGGGAATAAATACTTTGCGCTTCACTATTAGAAGCGTTATGGATAAGGTCAACTTCTTGATCGCCTTTAAATTGCTCTCCAATTTTAGATTTGATTTTTTCGGCTATGTCACTGGATAAATCAACATCAGAAAGTATGTTTGAAAAATTAATTTCTTGAATTTTAGAATGCATAACTTTTGACATGAAATAGTCTTCTTCTGACTCCAGTTGATTGGTTAAATTATTGACCTGTTGAGCCATGATAAAAAACGGTAGATCTCTAGAAATGAAATTTTTTATTGAGTCACTATTGTTCTTGCGTTCGTGTTCAATTGTATTTATTCTAAGTAATAATTTCTCTCTTTGTTCTTTAACTAATCCACCATGAGTTTGGAATGTTTCTTTTAATTGCTTTTGTCTGATAATCAATTCATCTAAATCATTTTGTAAGGTTTCTTGTTCATGATTTAAATCATGAACTAATTGCTGATTTTTCACTTGTTCTTTTTTTAATGCTGTTAATTCATCTTCATAAGCGGCTTGTTCACTTGTCTTGTCCACGGAAGATAAATATTTTTTTAAGTTGGTTTGTAAGCTTTCAAATAAGTCCAAATTAAACAGTTTATTCGAAAGATCCTTTAAGTATGATGATAGGAAATCATTCTTAGTTAATGTAGCTATGTCTTCCCCATCAAATAAACATAGTTCGAGCAATGATGGTGGAAAACTGGTTCTTAAGTTTTCAAAAAACAAGGTTTGAGATTTCGGACCGAGTATTTTATCATTTTTAAGCACCATAACATCTTCTCGCATAGAGTGACTAATTTTCCAATTGCGAATAATTTTAAAAGTTGTCCGTTCCATATTAGAGACTAATGAGAAGGTTATTGAGATTGAGTAATTTTCTGATTTCTCAGCTCTAGCCTGATTATTAATCATGTTTATAACTCTGTTAAAGTACTTTGGTGTAGTTGTTTTTAAACCAAAAGCTAGAGGGCCATACAAAGCTAATCGAACACTTTTCAGAAATGTAGTTTTCCCAGCTCCATTTTGCCCTCCTATTAAAGTAAGTTTTTTTTCTGAATCAAAATTAAATGAATTGGTCCCGTAGAAGGGACCAATGTTTGTTAGTTGTAGTTCTATAAATTTCATGTGTATAAATCCTCGCTATTTAAAGATGTAAGTAATCTTGTTTTAATGCCGATCCTAAGTCTTCGAGTAATCCTCTTTTAACTTTAAGCCCAGAATAATCTTTTTCTATCATCAATAGTTTTTTTACAAGATTGAAATCTAGCCCTTCTTGTTGGCATGTTAATTCAAGTTGATTCAATTCTTCTTGAGAAAAAACTAAACGATCATCTTGTTCAAAATCAATACTATAGTCAAGTATTTTACTTGTAATTTCTGGCAATCCATCCTCGAAATCTCCGGCTTTAAACCAGTGTTTACGAATTTCCTTTAATTCAAGTTCACTGATTAATTGGTAGTTTTCAATATCTGGATGTTTCAATTGTTTTTGAAGTTTTAATAATCTTGTTAATATTTCTTTCCTTGCTTCGAGTGTGTATCCACCTAAGCCAAAACGATTTAAGTTTCCATCTTCATCTCTAATTAAGATAAGGGGATCATACCCCTCGCTTAAATTAATATTGTGCTCTTTAATATAGCTCTTTAATTCTTTTTTTTCAATGATACTAAAATTGTCTAAAGGAATATAATCTTTTTCGCGACTACCTTTTTTATCAATAATAATCTTTTCTATTCCGTCAATTACCTTAGTCTTTACGGGGAGGAAGTAAGTTTGTCCGTTGGTTCGATGTTTCATTCTCATTGTGCGATCATCACGGATATTTGTTAACCAATTTCTAAAAACTAGTAGTGGTTTCATCCAGTCATGTCCATTTTGAATAAAACCAGTTAGTGCCTTATCCTCATTAACTACTGTACAAACCCAGCATCCGAAACGTGAATTTCCACATGAACCAGCTGACTCTTTAACAGTTTTATCAATAACGAGAGGGCATTCACCACTGTTTGACTCACTATATAATTGATAAAGTTCATAGTTATCATCACCCCAAGGCGACTCATTGTTTAGTAAATAATTCCATACATCATCTAAGTCGAACTTTTTGATAGGAGCATAAACAAATGCATTGGACAGAGTGGAATGTCGCATTAATTCTTTTCCTGTTACGCTGTGAGATTTAATGACATTAGCACGAGTCCTACTTTCTTTTTCACGAACACCGAGCACCATAATAACTTCACCAAATGTATCAACTTTGTCTTTTACAAATCTGTTAGCAGGGTCAATTTTAAGGCGATCTGTACACCACCTAAATGTCTGATTTGGGGATGGATAACCTCTACCGATAATGTTAACCCAAAAAGATTGTTCAATTACGGGTTGGACTTTATGAGTTTCAATTGGGAGTCCTAATTTCAGCGCCTTATTCTCAACTCTATTAAGTGTAGTATTAATAGATTGTATTATTAAGGGCGTTTCGACCAACGTATCAGATGAAATAATGTACACTTTCTTGTGTAATTCATTTTCAGGCATTTTACTTAATGTATCAAAGATAAGCTGAACTACTACAGTGGAATCTTTCCCGCCACTGTATCCAATTACCCAGGGTCGATCATCACTTAAATATACTCTTCTTATTTCTTCTCGTGCTTCTTTTACCAAGTTTGATTGTTCTTCAAAGAGGTTTGATATTATTCCTGTCATTATGTCATTTCCTCCATAAACTCTGATTCTGCTATTTGTTCTGATTGAGTTAGCGGTAAATTAATTATTTTTTTAATTTGAATAGCAGTTAATTTAATCGTTGTATTATTCTTAGTTACTCTTCCGTTTTTCCCGATCGCTCGATTTTGCCATAAATCAGTTCTGGTTCGAGACCAATCAATTTTATTTAATTTATTAATATGAGTTTTCCAGTTTTTACGGTACTCGGTATAGAGCTGGTGTCCGACTAAACCTAGCGCTTCTAGAAACACACCATGTCCTACTATATAGTTAGCACGTAATTGTTTAGGTGTTAAGTCTTTGTTCAATATCTGTACCCACTCATCAATAGATTTTATGAGCTCGGGCCAGAAATCATATAAAAAATCTATCTGATCAGTATTAATTGGATCACCTTTTGCAATATCTAATATCTTTAAATTTGTATTAAATATGTGATTTAAAGATAATAATTTAGGAGAGTTTTTTGAAAGTGACACCTTTTCTTTATCAGTATATCTTTTTAAGAACATATTAGAGTCAATGATATCTTTGGTAGTGATAGCGAGTTGATCTCTGTGATCATATAAAATGCCAATAGACGAAGTTGTATTGACAGAGTGTCTATTTAAATCCGCAAACATCTGTTGAGCCCGTTTCAGACCTTTATCTATAAAGAATACAACGGAGATGGTTTCATTACCTAGCTCAGGGTTTACCCGAAGAGCTTCTTCAATAGCTGCTCTTCTATGTTGACCATCGTTAATTAAAAAGCGCGAATCAAGGGATATAGTTAGAACGCCCGTCTCCTTAAGCCCCGGTTGATTAGATGAGGGTGTAAATGTAATATCTCCATCAATAGAAGCGGTCAATGATGAAAAAACATAGTCTTTACGATTATCTAAAATATAATTTGTGATCTCGGGCACTCGGTTTTTGTTTATGATTCTCTGAGCACGAAACTCTGGTGGGATCTCTTCTTCATCAAATAAGAAAATTTTTGGTATAACGCGTAAAGGGCACATCGCTATGAAAAATTCCTTATCAGCTTGAATGCCTTTTATTGCAGGGAAATTATAACTGAAACCAATATCCACGTCACTCACTCCTTTTACGTACGTAGCTAGTTGTTCTTTCTTAGTACATATTACCATTTCTAATGAAAAAGTTAAATAGGTATGCAGGAAATAAATCTCCATGCTCCTTCTTTATCCTTAATTTACTAGTTTCTAAATACTACGTACGTAAGATCTAATTTGTATATTAGCATTTTAGGTATTTTACAAAAAACTAAGACAAAAGGTGTTAAATTAAGTGATAATCTGCTTAAACATCTTAAATTTCCTTATATTAGATGCTAAAATATTACTAATAACAGTAAAATGTGGAGTGATAACAATGAGTATATTTGCTGATTTCTTAAAGCAGGAATCACATGATTTAGGTAATGAAATTATAGGTATGGAGCGATTAATTTATAATGAACCAGCAATGGCATGTGTTAAAGCGCGGAAGCTAATCGAAATGGTTTTAAACAGTGTCATTGAGATTGAGAGGTTAGAACTCTATATTTATAAAAATTTAAATGAGAAAATTAGAGCTTTTGATAGTGATGGTATATTTGATAAGAAAATTGCTAGGGATTTAGATCAAATCAGGCTGAAAGGTAATAGGGCATCACATGATTCCGACAATATAATTAGGATTCACGATGCTTTAGCATCACATGCTTCTATCTATGTGGTAACTAGATGGTATTTTGAAAGTTATTTAGATCACACAAAAGTGTTTCCGGAGTATAATGAGCCAAATAATAATAGTGAAAGTGACATTAAAGAGCTAATAAAAAAAGAAATTGAACGAATGAATGCATCGAATAATGAGCGTGCGAATACAATTGATAAAACTGAAATCAAAAATATTGAACCAGAGGAATCTACATATAAAATTACCGAAAACCTTGGCGAGGGCCAAAGTTATTTAATTAGAGAAATAAATAAATTAAAGGAGTCTTCTAAAGAGGCTGTTGAAAACGCAAAACATTTTAATGATTTTAAAAGATATTTACACGTTCAACGAGAAATAGAAGCAAAGTTAAGAGGTATATTGGAACAAGATCAAAACAAAAATAAACATTTAGTAATCTTGGGAGGTAGTGTCGGTGATGGTAAGTCACACCTTATTGCCTACTTGAATAATAATACAAATTTATTATCAGAGTATGTCATTATTAATGATGCGACTGAAAGTATGGATCCCGAATTAAACGCAATTGATACATTAAAAGAAAAACTTAGTGCATTTTCAAATAAGGGCGAGACTAATGAGAACCGTAAAGTAGTTTTAGCAATAAATCTAGGGTTACTGCATAACTTTATATCAGATGAAAGTGTACAAGTAGATTTCTCTGAACTTGTTGACTTTATAGAAAGATCCAAATTATTTGAGGAGGGTATTATTGATGTTATTGAGGATCAGTATTTATCTCTTGTAAATTTTGGTAATCACTTACCTTATGATTTTAACAAAAACGGTATAGAATCGTCATTTTATACTGATTTACTGGATAAAATAACAGATAGCGTGCCCAGTAATCCATTTAATCAAGCGAATTTACTTGACCAAAAAAATAACAACGCTAATAGGGTTGTACACTATAACTTTGCAATTCTTAAAAACAAAGAAGTGAAGAATAAAATAGTGAACTTAGTGCTGAGGGCTATTATAAAATATAAAGTGGTAATATCAGCAAGAAGCTTCCTTAACTTTATTTCGGATATGTTATTAACTGAAGCAACTATGGATAATAATAATGAAATTAACAACCTAGAAAAATTATTACCTAACATTTTATTTAGCAGTAATGATCGCTCTATTCTATTAAATGCTATATGTAAATTCGATCCTGTGGGACAGCGTTCAAATGAAACGGATCAACTCTTACTGAAGTTTAACACAAGAGAAAATTGGCAAGAAGTAAGGAAAAACACTCTAAATAACTCATCAATAAATTTACTAATCGAGCCTTTTGAAATTGATCCAGTTAATTTAACGGATTACACCGCAGCGTTATACATTAAGACTGTGCTTCGGGTGATGTATTTATTTGGAAAGGTGAAGGTTGAAGAAGATGCTTGCTTTGATCAATTTACTAAAGAAATGTATCTATACAATAAAAATGATCGAGATACCGAAAAGAACCTCAATAAATTATTGCAAGATGCAATAAAGAAAATTAATGGTACAGATACAGATGGTGTTTATTATTTGGAAAATTCTAATAATAAATATAAAATTGCACAATCACTTTCACTTAAGCCTAAAACTGTCAGAGAAAATAAGAATTTAAGTAACAATATTTTCCGTCTGGGTTTTGGTAAGGGCAATGATATTAAATCCTTAGAAGTAGATTATCAATTGTATAGATTTTTAAATCGTGTAGTTGATGGTTATCAACCAAATAAACGTGACGAAGACTCTTTAGTAAAATTTAATGATTTTGTTGATCAAGTAATGAGTTATGGAGAAAAGAAAGAGGAAATATTTATTGTGAATCAATTGGATCAATCGAAATTCATTTTAAGGACAACAGGATTTGATGATGAGATTGAATTTATTAAGGAGAGCTAAGCATGAGAGTTTTAGATGTGCCATATTTAGTAAGTAAATTCGAAAAAGATACTAGACATACAACAGGACTTTGTGAAGATATCCTTCCTTACACAACTAAATTACTAAAAGATTTAGAAAAAGGGATTCATCAAACTATTGGAAGGTTTATTACTAAAAGTGGGAAAGTGAAGATCGATATTAAAAGATCAGAAGATACTTTAGTTGAACCAAACGTTCGATTAATCGAATTAATTGCCAATCAAATTGAGTTTAATAATGATGAAGATAATAGAGTGCTTTTCGAGAAATTTTTAGCAGAGTATTTGTTTGATAGCAAACAATTGAGAATAGTTCATCCTTATTTGTTTAACTATGTTAATTTCGGAGATGGGAAAAATTTTAATTTAGATAAAATAGCTGATTTTATGAGAGAGATTTTAGTGGATGAACCAGAAGAATTTAATTCATTGTTTTTAGAAAAGAGTACTGACAATCTATTGTTGAAAGTGATAGTGAATGGTTTGCCTGATTTAGAGAAAAGTACTGAAAGAGAACTAGATTACAAGAATCACTTGTCAGTTATTAAGAGATTTTACCAACAAGATCTAAATTTTTTAAAGAATCACAAAGAATACTTCACAGATAAATTAGAATTACTGACAACTTTTTATTTATTTATGTACTCTTGCCAATTAATTGTTAAATTTGAAAAGCAAGAAAAAGCACAATACCATAGCTTAGATGGTTTGTATTTTTCTATAGAAACAGAACAGTTAAGTAAAAAGCGAAAAGCATCTGGTGATTATGAAAGTTATAATTATGTTAACTCTAAATCAGAAAAGTTATTCGCACATATGCATGTGCTAGCGCAGTTAAGTCACATTATTTATCCAGAACAACATCAGAACTATTTAGAATTAGAAAAAGCAAAAGATCAAAAGGCTGTTCAAGCATTGACGTATAAAGATATACGTGACTTAATAGAAGTTAAAACCATCAACCAAAGCATGTACGAGAAAGACTTGAAAGAATGGATTGAACAGTATAGTAGGCTACAAAACCTATCAATAAATTCAATGGAATTAAAAGATAAAAACTATGATGAACTTATTTCTATTCTGATTAGTCAAGTGCGTAAAGGAATGGCAGATAAGAATCAGAAGGAATTTGGAAAAAATGCTTTGGCTATTGGAAAGAAAACATTTGTTAAGCAACGTGGTAGTTTAGGGAATGTATTTAATTTAACACATGAAAGTTTTTATTTAATAGCGGCGATAGTAATAAAGGATAAACGTATTCCTTTAAATGAATTATTTGATGGATTTGAAAAAAGAGGAATTAAATTTGATCGACACTCTAAGGTGGAGGTCTTAAGATTGTTAGAAAAAATAAATGTGATCGACAAAAAAAGTGATAGTGGTGATGCTCAATATGTTAAACCAATTCTATAAGTATATAGTTAATTTACTCGTTGATTTTTTTGAAACTGAACAATTAAATATTGGAGAGCGCTTCTATTTAGCGTTTGATTCACAAGATGACATCGATGCCTTTGCTAATGCAATCAAAGAGTATTCTAATGACAAGGAATTTAAATATGATGTTTTAAATGGAAAGGAATACAAAACTCCTATTATTTCAATTAATGAAATTGATTTAATCTGTTCTAACACATCTGAATATGTAAGTTCAGACTTTTTAGTTACTTTAAGGAATGGTGTCAGTGAACAAGAGGGGGTATTTACCAACTCTGCTTTATTAATGATCATTTCTAAAGATTTAGATTCTATAATCGGGGGGAGTAGTGATCTTCAAAAGCAAGGAATGCCGTTAAATGCAACGTACATTGCCAACAAACTAGAGATGAAGATAGATAAATCCATTTTATCTAAGAATGATAAAATAGTTTTGAAATATAAATTGAGTAAAATACTTGATGAATTTCAAATGAATCAGTTAACATTTTTTGATTTTGAGCAGATTTTTACAATTTTAATGAAAGAAGAGTTAGAAGATAGTGATTATAAAAAGTTAGGACTTTTTAGAGATTATGAGCTTAGTACTACTTACAATAAACATGAGCAAAGGTTAAATAATAACAGTGAATACTTTGAATTAGTAAAAAAAGCGCATGGATATGGTGATGTAAACGAAGAGTTATCAAATAAGTTTACTGAACAGGGTGTAAAAAAACTTTCAAGCGACGAGTGGGAATCATTAACTTATGCTGAAGTTGAGAGATTCAGAAGTGAGTATGAGAATCAGAAGAAACGTAAAAAAGTTTCTTTAAATACGGTTAATGATCAAGAAGGCATCGAATTTATTGAACGTAGTGAAAGTTCAACTGCTGCTGGTAAAAGAAAAAATCACATGTTATTTTTTAATGAAAATAAAAGTGAGAAAATCCAATTTAAAGTTAATGTTGATACGAGTAAAAATGTAGAACATCTAAAAAAAGAATATATTAAAGTGACAAATAACAAAGAACATATGGAAGTGTCTATTAAAGGCAAACAGTTGGTCGTTACCCTGAGCTGTGTAGACCCAGAAGCTGAAGATTACTTCAGTTTTGAGTATTACCACGAAACTTCGAAAACATTAGGAGGTAAATACTTTATTGCCGTTCTACCTTTTGAAAAGGAATACCTTCAAAGGTATACTTCAAAATTTTTAGTGAACCCAAAGCGAAAACTTTTGAAATTATTACCTAAATCACTTAGTGATATTAAAATAGGTAGTTTCGGAAGCGGTAATAACAACAAAGAAGTTTTGTTAGAACAACAAAATCAAATGATTGAACTTAATTCATTAGAAGTAATAAATATTAATCTTGGTGAAGAAATAATGCAGGCTGATGATATTATTTTTTCATTGAAAATTCGAGAAGCTATAGTCAAAATTATGCTTGATGCTAATGAATCTGTTAAAACTCCAATAGATGGTAAGAGGTTATGGAGAAAAATACGAGAGAATCAAGAAGATATTATATGGAATATTGAACAAGATGAGCTTTATATCAGCAATCAAACGTACAGTCTTAATAGCGAATATAAAAATTTCTTTGAATTTGAAAATCAGTTCATCAATTATAACTATAAAGCAGCTGTTATTAAAGCTGAACAATTAATACCAGAAGACATTGAGTTATCTGTTAACTTAAGAGAAGCTTTTAGCCGATTTATAAATCATTTTATAGTGAATAAAACAATTCCAAGTTTATCAACGGTAAATTCAGATTGGAAGAGCAGAGCGAATGAATATATAACGGAGTATTTAGCAGCAATTGATGAAGTTAAAGAGAAAAATATTACAGGAAAGCCACGTGTGGATCTTTTTAAGTTAGGAACAGTTAGAACACACACGGGCCTCTATTTAACGCCTTTTCATCCGTTGATCGTTGCTTATAAATTGAAATATTTTGAAATAGTCAAACAAGAGAGTATTGATATGATTATTTTAGAACAGTTAATTCCCGAAAGTTTAGTTCCATTCATTTATGATTTTTATGATGCCGATAGTGGTCAAAACATGATACTTAAACCAGATTATAGAATGGATGCTTTCGAGTGGATTGAGTATAAACCTGTGACAGAAGTGACAATTTCCGATGCAAATCAATATTTGGCTAAAGTTATTAAAGATAAACTGAAACAGTTTAATGCTCACTTTGAATATTTATTTAATTCGCACATCAAAGCACCAATTAAAATTAATGTGATTAATATTACGAATGATCAAGAAGTTTTTAAAGGTTTACTTGAATGGATGATTCAATACATTGAAAAAAATGGTGTAAATAAATTATTCCCTATAGAAATCTCATTATATTCTTACCATAAGACTGTTAGTGAGTTTGATCACTTTATCAAAATGGGCTCTGTAAATGAATTTGTAGAGAGGTATCCATTGAATATTGAAAAAAGGACTGTAGATGCGGAAGTCATCTTTAATGAGCTGCAAAAAAATATTTTGTATTATAAAAACAATTTAAATCTTGTTAATAAAGATGAAGATATAAAGTATGCACATATATCCTTCTATAAAATGGATAATATAGAATCGGATGCCTTGCATGAAATGAATAATTTATCTACTGGTTTGAGTATTGAGGGGCTAGTATCTTCATTATCTGTTAAAGATACAAATGATTGTTATGAAACAGGATTTGGTTCAAAGTATATTGATAAAGATACTGGAAATAGCTTATTTAAAATAACATCTAAAGTTAATGAGATGGCTGCTAATATTATTAATGGAGGGAATAATTCATATAGAGCAAACGAATCTATTTATTCTAGAACCTCTGAAGTAAATGAAAAATTACTTGAGATAATTACTGAAAATTCATTTTGGACAACTTTAGTTGATCCGACCATTGATTTATCTTATTTTAGTAATAACCGAGAAAAATTTTATGTTATTCATTATAGTGATCAATACTCAACAGGGAGTAGATATGATGCAATAACAATTACAAACAAAACTAAACAATATCTAGAAGTGGTTAAAGAATTTCTTGAAAGTAAAAATGTTCAGGCTACGGAAGAGCTGCTTAAAGATGTAGTGACTTCTTTTAATGTTTTTAACGGAGAATGGTTACTAGAGATAATCGGAAGTGCAGGACATAAGGATAGAGAAAAGTTAAGTATTATTTCCGGAATTAAATATGCATTGGCACATTTAGATCATAAGAATATAACTTGGATTCCAATATCTTTAGAAGAGATTCTACGTGTTGCTGGCTCTTCAAATCTCAGTAAAAATAACGGCGTCTTTTCAGCAAAAAACTTAGGTTCAACCGGTAAGATTTCAGATGACATCCTTTTTATTGGTATTGAAGAGGGAGAAGAGAACCTTAAACTACACTATTATCCAATAGAAGTTAAGATCGGATTTAATCCAACTGCAGTCATAAGTAAAGCGAAGGAACAAATAGATAAAGTTACTGAGTTACTTCATGATAATTTATCTAATAACGGAACCTTTACGAATCGCTTCTACAGAAACTTCTTTGCTAGATTATTAATTTCAACAGCTAATAAACTAAAGAAAGCAAATTTCTGGCCAGAGAAAAATTATCAATTAAGCGATCATGTGCTAAATTCACTAATCAACGAAAATTACGATATTAGTAGAAAATTAGAGCCCATAATAGGAAAGGGCGCAGTTTTATCATTTAAGAAAAAGAGTTACATTAAAGAAAAGGAGTTAACAAACAACGTATTGTATTTAACGTTATTAGAAGATGATGGGTATTATGGATTGATTCAATCAATTAAAGTGCTATCTAAGAATCTAAGACAAGGTAGATCTGATTTTGTTAAGGAAGAGTTACTATACTATAACTATAAAATAGATGTTCTTGCTGAAGAGCAGATAATAGATGATCATGCTGAAGGGGAAGTACATTCAAATGATTCGTCCTTTGACATTGGAGAGCAGCATATTGATTCAATAATTAATGCTGAAGAATCTGATATTACGAAAGAAAATAATATTGAAACGATTGAAAAAGTAGTCTCACCTGAACCTATTCAAGAGGAAGACCACAGAGACCTGGAGCAAACAAGACTACTAATTGGTACTGTAGAAAATACTAATCAAAAGATTTATTGGGAATTTGGACATCACCAATTGTCAAATCGACATTTATTAATATCAGGTAAAAGTGGTCAAGGAAAAACATATTTTATGCAGTGTCTATTGTTAGAAAAGGCTAAACGAGGTATATCTAGCGTAATTATTGATTATACAGAGGGCTTTTTACCTAATCAACTGGAATCTGAATTCACTTCATATCTTGGTGGTAAGATTACAAATCGAATAGTATACAATGAGAAATTCCCTATAAATCCATTCGCGAAAAACGTTAGAGATCTTGAAGGAATTAAATTACCAGAAATGAATGTAGATGTGGCAGAAAGAGTGAAATCCGTTTTTGAATCTGTCTATAGTTCTCTGGGCATTCAACAACTTAATGCTATTTATCAAGCAACTATGGATGGGCTTGATCGATATGAAGAGAACATGAGCTTAAAGTATTTGGAAGTTTGTTTAGAAGAACAAGGTTCAACATACGCAAAAACTGCTTTATCACAAATCAAACCACTGATAGACCGTGACCCTTTCCAGAGTAAAGAAACTATTAACTGGTCGGATATATTTAATGATCGCGGAGAGGTATATATAATTCAATTAACGAACTTTACTAGACAAGTTCAATTGATTATTACAGAATTTATTCTCTGGGATTTATGGAATTACTCGCTTAAACATGGTGAAAAGAATAAGCCTCTACCAGTTATTTTGGATGAAGCGCAAAACTTAGATCATCGAGAAAACTCACCATCTGGACGTATACTAACAGAAGGTAGGAAATTTGGTTGGTCTGGTTGGTATGCAACTCAATTCTTAAAATCACAGCTTGATTCAGCTGAATTATCAAGATTACAGAATTCTGGAGAAAAAATATATTTTGCGGCACCAGATCAAGAAATCTCAAATATTGCCGCTAGTTTGGCCAATGACCGCTCCGAGAGATATGAGTGGGAGCAAAAATTGAGGAGATTGAAAAAAGGCCAGTGTATTGTAAATGGGCCGATTAGAACAGAAAATGGTGACTTATCGACAACTCAAAGTATAATAGTAAATATCTCTCCATTATCGGAGAGAATCTAATAATAGACAGACTGCCAAAATGCAGTCTGTCTATTATTTATAACTATTGCTATGAATACGGTTGACTACTGCCAAAGGAATGTACCACTAGTGAATACGGCATTTAAATAGAGCTACTTAAGCGAAAAATAGAGCCAACCAGGGTGAGAATCAGTGCCAATGTGAGCATATTGTATATGTTTATATAGTCATAATAGTTGCGTCAGAGGATCGACTGAATGAATACGAGCTGGTGTGCTCTTATGAACTTCGCTAAACATATTACCTAATCTCACTTAAGTAATGGTAAATAGATTGTAAAAAAGCGGTACAATTGTTGGCAATCACTGGCCATAAACTTGACAAGCCTGGTACATTTTCAATGCAATATTCAGTAGTCAAGCTGTAATCAATTTAGTCACTTAATACACTTATACGAAAGTCCTCTAATGAATTTTTTTCGGTGGATTTATTCTGTAAAATAGATAGACCATGATCTATCAATCCATTTAGGTAAATAGTTAGTTCTTCATCAGGGATAGATTTATTTAACTCGTTAAAGATTAAGTGTTGGAATAATAATAACTCTTCGTTTGATATAATGCTCTTCGGAATTTCCCAATGATTTTTTCGACCGCTTTTATACGAAACTAAATCAAACCCTCTAAAATGCTCTATTCCCTTTGCAAGTGATAGCTTTATACAAAATGCACGTTCAATTTCTAATTCATCAAGAATTTTATCTAATATTTCTTTTTTATCTTTAGATAAGTACATTTGTTTTATCATTTTCCAACTCCTAATTAAATTCAAAGTAACCGTCTCTTATGATGGTATACTTTTTATTTTCATCGTAATCGAGCATATATTGTTTATATGAATGATCTTTCATTGTGGCTACATAATCTTTAGAAATCTCGGTATCTGTTGATAAAATTATTACTTGGTGACTTAGATTTTTATAATAGTGATTAATTAATCTACTTCTATGCTCGCTATCTAATCTGCCTAGAGGAGTATCAACTATGATTGGTAAATCTAAATCTGAAACCTTTGTTAGTGCCCAGATAAGAGCTGATGAGATCATCTGCATTTCACCCGCAGATCGATCCCTTATACTTACTTCTTGTAGTTTGTCGTTATAGAGCTTAATGGAATAATCATTAACATCGAATTCAATTTTTCCAAACTCATTATTCTTTCTGAAAATATCTATTAATATTTCTTTGAAAGATTCTTTGATAAAATTAGCTTTATAATTTGTTATTCTCTTAATGTAAAGTCGCAGTGCATCAGTTGTGCGATTTAAAAGATCTATTTCTTGTTTAATTTGTTCTGTATCGATATTACTGTTATTTGTTCGTGTAACTTTATTTCTCAGACTTGTTATGTCATCTAAGACACTTTTTCGTTTTTTGTAAACTGCTCTATACTTCGCCTCATACTCGCCAACTTTTTTTGTGTAAACATCAATCTGGTTATTTTCTTTAGTTATATCTTCTTCCTCGGGTGCGTTTGTTAGAACATTCTCAATTTTGTTGATTTCCTCTGTGTAGTAATTTATGTCTTTTAGAATTTTAGCAAGATGGTAGGGATCTCTGATCATTATGTTATTCAACATGTTAAAATCTTTTGAGTTCAGATCGTGTAAAATTTTTTCATCAGTATCACAGTCTAGGTTATGTTCTTTAGACCATATTTCTTCTCCTAAATTTTTTAATTGCTTCAGTTGAGAATTACTTAAAGGTGGATCAATATTTCTATTTAATAATTGATTTATAAATTCGTGATATGGACTTAAAGATTGCTCTCTCAATATGTGTTTCTTTTTAAATTCTTGTTCTAATTTAATTTGCTTTTGCAGTTTACTTATTTGTTTTCTCATAATAATATTTAATGCGTTTTCATTAAAGAAAGTTCTAAATTCATCAGTGAGTGTGGCTTTTTTTACCTCAAGTCCACCAAGTTTAGTTGCTAATTTTGATTTTGAGTTATTATTATTTCTAAGTTTTTCAGCTCTCGTCGTTTTTAACATATCAAGCTTCTCAGCTACGTCTGTTTTTAAATGTTCAAGGCGTCTAATTCGCTTGTCTAACTCAATTTGCTCTTCCTTTAGTTTTTCTAATTTCTTATATTCAGTCTTATAGTCGTCGGCATTAGAAGCTTTTGCTAATTGTTTTAAATAATCATCTTTCAGTTCGTTCAAGTCTTTGATTAATTGATCATATGACTCCATACCAGTTATTTTTTTTATGGCATTTTTCATTTCCTCTGAATCCTGACGTAATATTAGTTCTTTAATCTCCTCGCCATCAAAGATGAAAAAGGGTGCTGCATGATAAGGAATGATTCGATCGATTTGCTTATTAAATGCTGCCATATCAGGTAATTTAACAACCTTTGGAATAGAACCATTTGCTTTGGTTACATGAATTTCACGTTCTTCATGAGATAATGATTTATGTTTTGAAAAATGCCACGTAACTATTAATTTCCAAATTTCATTAGAATCGGTCTCAATTACCAGTGTTATTGAACATTTTCTACCACCTTCGTTAAAGAAAGTATTATTAATTACATTTGAAAAAACTCTTCTATGTTCGTCTTGACTAAACCCTCTTTTTCCGAATAATGCGTATAAGATGGCTTTTAAAATTGTTGTTTTTCCTGCTCCATTTAAACCACCAACTAACAATATATTTTTATGACATTCATCATTTATGGGAGGAGTTAATGTCAATTCTTGAGTGCCATAAAAGGTTTTATAATTTTCAAATATGAGTTTATTAAAATGCATAACCTCACCTATTTTCCTTTGTATGATATTTCATTAGACCACTGTATTCATTTAAGCGCTTACCACGGGTGTCATTTGTATATGTAAAATCTTTAGCTAACTTTAAAATATCTTTTCCTAGTTTTAAAGGAACTTCTTTCTCATATAATGCTTCAGCAAGTATATTAATTTCTTTGATTTCCATCTTCTTCATATTGGTCATCCCTTTCAATAATTAGGTATTTATATATACTATAACCCATAATTTAGTATGAATGCAAAGACATTTTACTTATTTTCTCTATGAAAATCCCAATCGAATCCAATAAACTATTGATGATTAAATATTATTGGGTTTACATTTTACTAAAACATATAATTTGGTAACTAAATATACTTAGAATTAGCGAATCAGTTGCTAAAGTACTTGTTTAAAGACTACAATACTCTTTTTGGCAAGGTGCCAAAACAACACCAACCGATTATGCTGAACTTACCGCGGAATACAATGAGGATCCTCCAAGAGGACGTATTAAGATGGATGAGTTTAACCGATTGCTGAATGACTATGAACCAATGATGTACCACTTACTAAAGAAGTATCATGTCAGAGACCCTGAAGGTGAGTTTTATCAAGAGCTAGCGATTTGTCTATGGCAAGCAACGCTTGATTATGATGATGAGAAGATGAAGTTTTCTACGTATGTCTATAATAAAATGCAGTTCCGCTTGATTGATTTGTTCAGAAAAGATGAGCGTAAACGCAATCGAGAAGAGAAGTACAAGTTACATGTTGAGGCGAACGGACAGTTTCAAACCGAAGATCAGATTGCTGATGGGTACTTTATCAATCAATTAAGACACGTATTAACAGAGAATGAGTGGGCTTGGTTTGAAGGCCACGTGTTAAAAGGAAAAACACTTGTTGAAATTGGCAAGGATTTAGGTGTAAGTGCTAATGCCGTAAGGCATTACAAACGCAGTGCGGCACGTAAATTAAAAGACCGGCTAAAAAAAGAAGAAGAAAAATAATCAAAAAGCCTTGCATTTATATTTATCACCCACTAGAATGTATGTAAGTAATTACTTACATTAGGAATGAGGGAGATAATATGAAGCAAGGCTTTAAGCGTTTGAGCGATATGCTTGAACATTACCCAATCAAGACAATCTTTATAACAATCATCGGCATTATCGCTATGACTGCAGGGGCGATGAGAGTGGAATTATCAACAGGAAATGACACACTTGTTTCGACAGACTCTGATGTTTATAAAGACTACACCTTACTTGAGAATACTTTTGGCACCGATCCGATGATTCTGTTATATCAAAGTGATGAACAAGTCTTTACTATCGAAACATTGAATCATATGAAAGATGTTGCACAGATTGTTGAACATGACCCGGTTGTCAGTCATACAATGAGTCCGGTAACAATCGTCGAACAAATGACTACGATGCAACAAGTAAAAGCACAAGCTGGTTTTATGCAGATTGCAGCTGGATTAAACAAAATGGGAACCGAGCTATCAAACGGTATGTCTGGTGAACAAACATTGACACCGACCGCTCAAATGGACCCAAGTCAATTAACAACGCAGTTTAATCAAATCATTGACGGGGTTGGAAAGCTCCAATCAGGTGTCGATGGTGTTGATACGACAACAGAACAACTCCTTACGGAGTTAAACAGTATCAAAGATCAATTCCCGGAATCAAACGAGAATCAACTGTCATTGGAACAGCTCAATCAAGGATTAACAAAGTTAAGTCAAGTACTTGATCAATTAACCCCATTAAGTGAAGGGTTATCAGAAACAGAAACAGGATTTTCCCAGTTTAGTCAACAACTTGATCAACTTGTAGAAATGATGAACCAATCACCGACAACTGATTTATCTATTCAAATGGAAAAAATTCAAGGGCTCGGTTCAGAACTTATTAACATCAGCGACAACATGAAAAACATGCAAGAACACAACAATACCCTTCATCCAGGTCTACCAACAGAAGCAGAAACGTTAGACTATCTAACATTTGAAGATGGCTTGATTAAACCTGTTTTTGACAGTGTCGTGATTGATAATAACACGATGATGATGCAAATAGTGTTTAATGGTCAAACGACAAATGAAGAAAAAAGTACTGTTATCGACCGGGTAACAACTTATGTTGATGACTATGAAACAGATCAATTTGATGTCACGGTAACGGGAAAACCCGTACTTGATTTAAGCATGCGCGAGTCGATGCAAGAAAGCATGCAGCTGATGATTATAATGGCTGTTGGTCTAATGGTTGTCGTCTTGTTGCTGATTTTTAAAGTGAAATGGCGCGTCTTTCCCTTACTCGTTGTCTTACTTGCGACAGTTGCGACTATTGGCTTTATGGGATGGGTTAATGTCCCAATCACAATGGTATCAATGGCTGTCTTCCCAATCCTTATTGGGTTAGGGATTGATTATGCCATTCAGTTCCAAAACCGTTACCACGAAAGTTTGGAGGAAGAAGAATGAACAAAAAAGCATTAAAAACAACCGTAAAAAAGATGATCCCCGCGGTAGCCGTTGCGATGATTGCGACGGCACTTGGATTCTTTAGTTTATATACATCACCTGTACCAATGATCAAAGATTTTGGGACAATGCTTTCGATTGGTGTGGTGATTAGTTTTATTGTCGCCGTGCTCATTTTAATTCCCGCACTGTACATTAGAGATAAGATTGTCCCCTATGAAAAGAAAGAAAAACCAAAACAAAATAAACGGTCACCGTTTCGCGTCTTAACACGGTGGATCATTAAATCGCGGTTTATCATTTTAGCTGTCGCTCTAGTTTTAAGTGCGCTTGGTCTTTACTATGACTTAGATGCTCCAGCTGAAACAGATATTGAAACCTTTATGCCACAGGACTTACCTGCACTAGAAGATTTGCGCACCTTAAGAGATGTCGTTGGTACGACCGATCAAATTTCGATACTTTATGAAACAGCTGATGTATGGTCTGATGACACTATGGCATGGTTAAATGAAACTGAACAGGTTTTAATGACGGAATTTAGTGAAGATATTGTTAAAGTGAATCATCTTGCCAGTATGTTAGGGATGATGAGCGAGATGAATAATGAGTCAGACATAGCGACAAACGCCAGTTTGTTACCAGTGAGTCAAATTAATATGTTTATTGACGAAGAAAATAATATTGGCACGATGACCTTAGGAATTCGCTATATGGAATCAGAAGAAAAGGAAGTTTTTCTGGCGGAATTAGCGGAGACACTATCAGCATTAGATACCGAAGGTATCGACACAACGATTACCGGACGTTCCGTCCTTGATAATGAAATGGTTGACGGTTTAACGAGTGGCCGTTTTATGATGACATTAGTGGGTATGGTGTTAGTATTCTTAGCGTTACTGATCCTTTATCGTCACGTGATTAAAGCCTTAATTCCACTGATTCCGATTGTATTAATTGTCGGTTGGTCTGGGCTTGTGATGTATTTGTTTGATATGAGCTATACCCCGATTACCGCAACCCTCGGCGCACTAGTTATCGGGATCGGTACCGAATTTACAATTTTAATAATGGAACGCTACGTGGAAGAACGAAAAAAAGACCATCTTCCCGAAGTAGCAATTATTATCGCCAATGAAAAGATCGGACGAGCGATTTTTGTTTCTGTAGTGACAACGTTAGCTGGATTTAGTGCGTTACTTTTTTCAGACTTTGTCATTTTAAATAATTTTGGTATGATGACAGTAGTGAATATTAGTTTTGCCTTTTTAAGTACCGTTATTGTGATGCCAGTAATATTGTTACTGTTTGATCCGTTGTTCATTAAAAAGCAAAGCTAAACAACAATCCACACGAGGAGTTTAGTTATGGCAGACAAAACGAACCAGATTATTAAAGCCGCCGTTGATGTCTTTATCGAAAAAGGTTACAATGCGACCACTCAAGACATTGCGTCAAAAGCACAAGTAGCTGAAGTTACGTTGTTTAGAAAGTTTACCAACAAACAGAACTTGTTTTTAACAGCCATTCAATCTACGATTGATGAACACTTCAGCATGAAAGAACGCCAACAACAGACGGATGAACCACTTGAAAAAACATTAACGTTATGGTTTACAGAACGATCACAGATGTTAATCAAGAAAAGAGCGCTTGTAAAGATGTTGTTAAGCGAGAGTTTAATGGGGAATTTGCCGGAACATATTAACTTCCCCGTCATCTTTTATCAACAACTGTTAGAACAATTAAAACCGTTTGAACGCCAGGTTGACATTGAAAATATGGCCCGTAGTTGGGTAGGGTATTTTATTTCGACAGTTGTATTAGGCACACCAACTAAAGATATCGATATCGCACGTATCTTTATCACACCATTTGTAAGGGGGGAAGCTGATGCGTAAGACAGATGGCATGAAAATCGTTCAACAGCTAATGTTAGGATTTTATCTATTAGGTCTAATTGCCTTTTTGATTGTAGGTGATTTAACGACAACGATGAATAAAGTCATTTTAGGTCTTTTTATCTTATTGATTGTTCGCGAATCGATGCGCTATTACATCCATTACGTGAAACCAAATAAGGCTAAAGAAAATGTATCAGTGCCTGATGAAGAGCCTTCATCCGCTGATGATGAGTAAGAGAAAATGCTGTGAAAGTTTACTGGAAATAAAAAGATAAAAGCGAATACTTTAAAAGCCGGTCACTGGATGTGGCCGGCTTTTCTTAAATCGATAATATGTTGGTTAATTTGAAGCTGGTGACTGGTCACCCATTCTACAGTCACATGATCAAAATTTCGTTCAACATATAAATGTTGCTTAAACCATAAAGGCCCTTTGCGCTCGGCAACGAGCACTTTAGGATTAGATTTTTCATAAATATCAACTGTATAAGACGCATCGGGTGAAGAGGTTGTCATTACCTTTTCTTCTTTTGCTAATAAGACTTGAATCGTTGGAATAATTAAAATGACTGCCAGTAAAATAGGAGTAGTGAGTGACAACCAACGGTAAAATTTCGATTTATCTACGGGTATTTTTAAAGCGCAATAAATATTAAAAATTATAATTGGCCAAGCAAATAAAACAGAGGGAAGCACGCGCCAATAAGCAAATAAAGAGGCGAAATAAAACTCAATAATCCAGATTAATACTATAGCGCTTAATGACCAAGAGACAATGCGTGTGCGTTTATTCATTATTAACCCTCACAATCTATGAAATGATTCATTTCCATCATATAGAATTTACATACCATTTACAAGATGACTTTTGGTATATTTTAGTGATAAGTCATCTAGGTACGTCTAACTGCTATGCTTGATATGACGAATGAAAGTTCTCACAAGTTACAAACTAAAAGTGTGATAAACAAAAAAGAGGTGAAATCAAATTGTTTGATTGCTTAAGGTATGCTAAACTAAAAATAGTATTAGGCGGTGAAGCTCGCCTCTTCGAGACAACTCGAGAAACTGTCTACAAAGACCAATAGCTTCTACAAAAAACAGGCAGGTGACCTGTTCTTTGTAGTGGCTATTTTTATATGGTAAAAAGCACTCATTAAAAAACGGTAAGGGGTCACCGCAGGAGGAGAAAACAATGTTAGAAAGTATTGCATTATTATTAGTCAGTGGTTTTATTTTAGGCATGGTGATGAAGGGTTTTCGATTACCGCCATTACTAGGTATGTTGTTTGTTGGTATTATTTTTGGTCCGTATGTGCTCGACTGGCTTCATATTGATTTACTCCATATTTCGAGTGAGATCCGAACCTTTAGTTTGATGATCATTTTAATTCGTGCTGGGCTCGGAATTAAGCGTCATGAAATACAAGCCGTTGGCAGTCTTGCCGTTAAAATGAGTAGTTTACCAGGTTTATTAGAAGGGTTCAGTATTCTGTTAGTGAGCTATTATTTGTTTGACTTTAGCTTCGCAGAAGCTGGAATGCTTGGATTTATTATCGCGGCGGTCTCACCAGCTGTCGTTGTCCCAAGTATGCTTGAATTAAAAAGTGAATGCTACGGAGAAGATAAGCAAATTCCGACACTGTTACTGGCTGGGACATCGATCGATGATGTGTTTGCAATTACCATCTTTAGCTTTTTCTTAAGTCTTGGTACAACAGGTGACGTTTCGATTGTTGAATCCGTCTTAAAGATTCCTGTGAGTATTATCCTCGGGGTCTTGGGAGGACTGATTATAGGATACTTGTTTATTAAGTTGTTTGACTTTAAGCGGTTATTCCAATCAAATAATGAACGGCTATTATTACTTCTGACCGGCGCGATAGGATTTTATGCGTTTGGTGAAGTTGTTGGGATTGCGAGTCTACTTGGCATTATGGCGATTGGTTTTCTTATTACCGACCAACGTGAACAGATGGGGGCAGCCTTGTCTGATACGCTTCTATCAATCTGGTTCTTTGCCCAGATTCTATTGTTTAGTTTAGTTGGCGCGGAGGTCAATATCACAGTCGCACTCAAGGCCGGCCTTATGGGACTGGTCATTATAGTGATTGGTCTTTTGTTTCGAACCATCGGTGTATTTATCGCTACCATCGGTAGTAACCTAAATATGAAAGAACGATTATTCTGCGTGCTTAGTTACCTACCGAAAGCCACCGTACAAGCAGCAATCGGCGCACTGCCGCTCGCAAGTGGGGCAGATAAGGGTCCGGAAATTTTAGCCATTGCGGTGTTGTCGATTCTATTAACGGCCCCAATCGGCGCAATCTTAATTAAGTGGAGCGCACCAAAATTGTTAAATAAAGGCTAGGGTGTCTCGCTTTTTGAAGCATTCAGCGTTATAATAGCGATAAACATATCGCTGAGTTGTCCCTTAACCAACTTATAACAGATAGGGACAAATACTGATGTCATAAATGATGATGTTTAAAGGGGGAACTACATGTATACGCATGTTTTAGATGATCAGATTGAATTAAGACCACTGACCGTATTCCACACGGAACCATTGTACCGATTAATTCAAGACTCACGCCATCACTTGCGTGATTTTTTGATTTTTGTTGAATACACGACGAAAGAGGACCATACGAGAAAGTTTGTCGAAGAAACCGTGGTGACTAATGCTAAGCTTGAATCTTTTGTTTCGGTCATCTATGTGAATGAATCTGTCGCGGGGCTCGTCGGTTTTAATTCAATTGACCACCAAAATAAACGCGCAGAAATAGGCTACTGGCTTGGTGAAGCGTATACTGGCCAAGGCGTGATGACAAAAGCCGCAAAAGCCATCGTAACATATGGCTTTGAAGCATTAGGACTTAATCGGATTGATTTAAAAGCGGCCACGACAAATCATAAGTCGCGCAATATTGCTAAACGGTTAGGCTTCACTGAAGAAGGCATTATAAAAGAAGCCGAGTGGATGCATGACCGCTATCTCGATCATGTCCACTGTGGTTTAATAAAGCGTGACTATGAAAAAAGTGAGTGGGGTGTCTCGTGAAAAAGATTGAACATACGGTGAAAGCCAATACCATCTTAATGGATTTTTTACTTGAGGCATTTGATTATAGTCGTAGTAAAATAAAAGGTTTATTAAAGCGGGGGCAAGTCTATGTCGACGGACAGTCAATCTCGCAATTTAATCACCCACTAACAGCTGGTCAAGTTGTCGCTATCTCAAAAGAACAAATCAAACTAGCTAAGTTAAAAGGTTTAACGATTCTTTATGAAGATGATGACTGCCTTGTCGTTAATAAAGCCAGTGGCTTACTGACTATTCAAACGAATAAACAGTTAAAAGAACTAACCGCTCACCGGCAATTAAGTGAGTATCTCCAACAGAAAGATCCACGGGCAAGAATTTTTATCGTCCACCGGCTGGACCGTGACACATCAGGTGTATTGGTGTTTGCAAAACATGAACGAGCAAAAAAAATCTTACAATCAAATTGGAAAGAACGCGTATCAGAACGTCGCTATGTCGCACTTGTCGAAGGCGTCGTTAAACAAGACGAGGCTCGGCTAGAGAACTATCTCGGCGAGTCAAAAACACACCGGATGTTTACAACTAAAAATAAAGCCGAAGGCATTTATGCCACGCTTCATTATCAAGTGAAACAGCGCGGAAAAAATATGAGTATTTTACACGTACAATTAGAGACAGGCCGAAAGAACCAAATCAGAGTTCAACTGAGTGCGGCAGGTCATCCGATTGTCGGAGATAAAAAATACGGGGCTAAAACAAATCCAATCAAACGGTTAGGGTTACATGCTGAGACAATTACATTTTTGCATCCAACGACAGAAAAAGTTTTATCATTTCAAGCACCTGTGCCCAAGTCATTTATGGTGATGTAATTATGAATAGTGTGTGGATAAGAGTGAAAGGGGAGAGGGTATGTTTGTGTCAATTAAAGAAGCGGCGGACTATTTAGAAATCAGCGAGACGGATTTACGTAAATTGATTTTCGAGAAGAAGATCAAAGCCTTTCATGACGGGGAACAGTATCTAGTTAACACCGCCCAATTTGATACGCATTTAAAAGAAATGGAACGAATTCGCGCCGAGATTCAAGCCTATTTAGCCGAACCTGTTCCAGAGAGTTCATACGTGAAAGATGAAGACTAATCTGTTAATATTTTTGGGGTATTAATCGCTGGACACTAACCAACCATCTGTAAAATCGGTCATTGGGGCAGTGAAAATCACCGTCCAAAGTGTCGCCTCACCTGGTGCTAATGTCAAGTTTGGAATCGTGATAGTGACAGATTCGGATGTTGGTAATGTCGCAGTAAACGAAGGAATGAGTATTTCTAATGTGGTATTGTGATAGAAACAGATGATCAGCCGGTGACCTGCGTGATTTTTAGCTTGTCTTAACGCGGTCAGTTTACCTGTTGTGGCGATGAGACCGATATCTTCTAAGTCAGTTAATTGATTATTAAGATACGCCCAGTAGAGTTTTTTATAGTGATGATAATCAATAGCTGCCAATTGTTTTTGCCATTTGTCTTGTAAGATCAGTGTCATGTCGGATGATATCCTTTCGCCATTTTAGTATTTGTCTATCATAACATAAAAGAGGTGGCTCAATGTCGAAGCAACTTAAACGCTCAAGAACAGAAAAGTCAATTCACGGTGTATGCGGTGGGTTGGCTAAACATTTTGATGTTCCACCATTTTTGGTGCGATTATTGTTTATCTTTACCTTGCCAGGTAGTTTCTTTTTCTACATCATCCTTGCCAATACGTTGCCAGAAGACTTATCAGATGGTTATATTGAACTGAACAAGCGGTAAAGCAGAAGGTGTCAGACTTAAGTAATACAAACGAGATAAAAGATATTAATAGAACTTTAAAAATGAACAACGACACGAAAGTAGGGATTATATGACAAGTAATACGATGACTTATTTAAAGAACTTAGTGAACATTCCTAGCCCGTCGGGCTATACGGATGAAGTAATCACTTATGTGGAAGACTTCTTTCAACACTTAAAGTTAGAAACAATGCGCAATAATAAAGGTGGATTGATTGTTACCTTACCTGGGAAATCAGCAACAGAAACCCGGATGTTAACCGCTCATGTCGATACCCTTGGTGCGATGGTAAAAGAAGTAAAGCCGAGTGGTAGGCTGAAGCTTGATTTAATTGGCGGTTTTAAATTCAACTCGATTGAAGGGGAATATTGTACGATTCATACCGCAAGTGGTAACACGTATACTGGCACGATCTTGATGCACCAAACTTCTGTCCACGTCTATAAAGATGCTGGTACAAAAGAACGCAACCAAGACAATATGGAAGTGAGAATTGATGCTGTTGTTAAAAATGAAGCTGATGTCAATGATTTAGGTATTGGTGTCGGTGACTTTGTGTCATTTGACCCGCGGGTTGAAGAAACAGCGACCGGCTTTATTAAGTCACGTCACTTAGATGATAAGGCGAGTGTGGCCATGTTAATGTCACTATCAGAACAGATCGTGACAGAAGCAATTGAGTTACCTTACACGACCTATATCTTAATCTCTAATAACGAAGAGATTGGTTACGGCGGGAATTCAAATATACCAACATCGGTCATCGAATATTTAGCCGTTGATATGGGCGCGATTGGTGATGGTCAAACGACTGATGAATTCACTGTCTCAATCTGCGCGAAAGATTCTAGTGGTCCGTATCACCATGGTTTACGTCAACATTTAGTTCAGTTAGCAAACGATCATAACATTGGCTATAAAGTTGATATTTATCCGTATTATGGCTCTGATGCTTCAGCTGCTATTCGAGCAGGATATGATATTATTCATGGCCTGATTGGGGCGGGTATTGATAGCTCGCATGCGTTTGAACGTACCCATATTGATTCGATTAAAGCGACGGAACAGTTGATTTATCATTACTTACAGTCAGCCATTGTTTCGCATTAGTATGATCAGCCAATGAATCATTAATTATATGAAGAGACTTACCCGCAACAGTTAGAGTAGATACTAGCTGTTGCGGGTATTTTTATGCTTGTGGTGATAGTCTTAAGATTATGTCAGCGCCTTTGACTATGATCATAGTCAAAGGTGTTTTCATCTCATATGTTAGAACGCCCTAACATTTGGGTATACTTTAGTATACTGCTTGTATGTGAAATTAATTAACGAATGAAAAGAGTGAATGAGATGAAACAAGCGATGGTGATCTTAAACCCGTCTTCAGGTAATGAAGCGGCAAACGACTATAAAGCAGAAATTGTTGAAGTAGTTAGTGACAAAGGTTATAACGTGACAGTGAAAGAAACAAAAAAACAAGATGATGCGACAGCATTTGCCGAAGAAGCTGTCAATGAAGGATATGATTATGTGGTTGGTGCTGGTGGCGATGGTACGATTAATGAAGTGATTACCGGGCTGGCGAAATATGATAACCAACCGTTATTTAGTTTTGTCCCTTTTGGTACGGTGAATGATTTTGCGCGGGCAATTGGAATTCCCTTAAAACCAAAAGCGGCAATCGCCTGGTTAAAAGAAGCGGATACCGAACAACGGGTGGATATAGGGAAAGTGAATGATCGTTATTTTGTTAATGTCGTGGCTTTAGGTGCGGTAGCGGAAGCAACATATGACGTCGGGGTGGAACAAAAAACCCGACTAGGTCCACTGGCTTATTATATTGAGGGAGCGAAGACACTAGCTGAGAATAAAATTTATCCTCTGACCTTTAAAGTGGGGGGGGAGACGATCGAGGAAGAAGCTTTCCTTGTTATCATTGGCATGACAAATTCCATTGCTGGTTTTGAAAGAATTGCCACTGATGCAAAATTAGATGATGGTCATATGCACGTCTTTATCGTTAAAAAGTTAGCAGGTTTTGATATAATGACGGTTCTGCCATCTGTCTTAGCTGGTGAGTTTAAGGATCATGAAAAAGTGCACTATATTAAAACAAATGAGTTAACCATTGAGTCAACACAATCGTTACACACAAATATTGATGGCGATGAAGGAGATGATTTGCCGCTTCATTTAACCGTCTTACCAAAACACATTCGATTACTAAAGAAATGAATAGTTACCAGGAGTAAGAACATGACACTAAAACACCGAGAAAGGACGTGACATCATGAAAAACTGGGTCGATGATTATTTAATCGATTGGCATTCCGGACGTGAATTAAAAATATATAGAGATTTTGAGGTCATTTCTTTTATTGGGATTCATAATGGTTGGTTCTACACCGTCGGTCGGTTACTTGATATCAATCTACATGATATAATTACTTATAAAACCGCAACGGAAATACTAAATGAACTTATTAAACTTATCCCAAAAGATGAGGACATCTATATTACCTCGACACCGATTGAACAGGACTTACATGACACCCATTTTTATAAATTAAACTTACCGCTTCGAATTGATTATGCTATTCAAGTGGGGCTAGGTGTTGCACGATCGGTTACCAACTATAAGGAATACTGTCTGTATCCCATTGCTGAAGATTTACCTGAAGGGTCGATTGATAAAAAGTCCGTAGAATTATTACGTCTTAAGTTATATGCTCAGCTCATTAAAGGAAAAGAGCATTTAGATACGTCATTACAGAAGCTATGGCGAAAAGATAAACGTAGGCTAAAACAATTGTTGTTTGCGGATATCGATAAAGTTGAACAAACATTCGATGCATGGTTTTTGACAAGTTAGTCATGATAGAAAGAAAGGCGTGAGGCTAATGGAACGACCCAAGATAGATGAACGACTAGACCGTTTAGTCAATATTCGGTCCAGTCTCGACCAAGTCATCGATACGCTACCAATGAAAGTACCTAAACAAGCTAGAACCCATATTAAAGATATCTTGTTGAAAAATGATGAACTGAATCAGTTACTTGAAGACTTAAAAGAGCGCCGTCCACCACGTTTGATTGTTGTGGGTAAGACAGGTGTAGGTAAAAGCAGTCTCATTAACGCCATGTTTGGCCGGTACTTAGCTAAGACATCGGCTGTTGAAATTGGTACGCATGCGGTTAGTAGCTATCAATATCGTGACAATGATCGTGTGTTGTTTGACGTCATTGATACCCGCGGGTTAAATGAATCATTTTCAGCAGGAGAAAGTGCTGAGAAAAGTTTACTCGAAGCAGTTCAACAATTTGAGCCAGACGCCGTCCTCTTGGTTATGAATGCGACAGACCGGGCTGGAATGGACGAGGAGCTTGCACAGATTAAAAAATTGACCCCTTACGTCTCAGAGCATGTGCCGGTTATTTGTGTCCTAACTCATGCCGATCATGTTGAACCTGCTCGAATGAAAGAGCCTCATCACTACCCTGAAGTAAAAGAAACAAGAATCAAAGAGAAAAAACAACAAGTGTTAAGGTTGATTGATCAACTGGATATCACCATTCAAACAGTGATACCCGTCTCAAGTTATATTGAGTGGAGTCATGAGGCACCAGAATTCTTATCAGAACAAGAACGATCAGAACTAAGCATCACATTTGATGGGCGTTTCCAGATTGATACATTACTTGATTATTTAGAATCTAATATGGCCTTTCAATCGGCGATTCACCTCATGCTATCGACACGCATTGACCGAGCGGTGAAGCAACTGACCCAAAAAATTATAAAAGTCTTCTCAGGTGCAGCGTCAACAGTTGCCTTAACACCAATCCCAGTGAGTGATATGTCAGTACTTGTCCCACTGCAGCTACTCATGGTCAGCTTTATTGGCTATGTCAGTGGACGTATGGTCGATAAGAAAATGCTAAGGGACTTCTTAGTGAGTTTAGGTGGTGTTGGATCACTTGGCTATAGTTTTAAACTCATCGCTCAACAAGGAAGTAAATTCTTAAATGTCGTCCTACCTGGTTCAGGAAGTGTTATTTCAAGTACCATTGCCTATTCTGGGACATACGCGATGGGAAAAGCGGCTGAAGCTTACTTTATCGATCATGTCAGTAAAAAAACTGTCCAAACCATTTTGAAACAAGCAGAGCAAGAAGGAAAAGAAGAGGCGAAGAAGGATAAAAAAGCAGCTGAATGATCGTTATATATTTAAAAATAAAAAGCTAGCATTTTAACGTTAACCATGCTATAGTAGTAGAGCGATGAGCTGATTTGCATAAGACGCACACGTTTATAACGTTGTATGTGGCAACGTGTGTTGCGCCGCAAATAATCTTTGGTTAATTTATTAACCATAAAACCTCCGATTCTTTATTGAGTCGGAGGTTTTTTAATATGTGAAAAAAACTTTTATTTTTTTAGTCAGAAAATGTAACCGCCTTCATAGTTTGTTTGTAAGTGTTTGTGATATGAAACTAGATTGATTCATACCGAAAAAGCATTAAACAATGTTTGAGGTTAATTTATAGCGGGTAAGGGTAAGATAGGGTGAACTGCTGCGGGTCGATCGGAGCAGTAATAAGTAATAGATAGAGAGGAGGATGCGTGCACAGGTTAAGCAGATTTTAGCTTTTTAGCCATGATTAAAGGAATCACCTATACTTATTTCGGATTAAACGAGATAAAAAAAGTACAAGGGAGAAGATTATTCATGAAAAAATTAATAGGGTTTTTATTGTTAGGTCTAATGCTTACGCTCGTTGCTTGTGGAGAAGATGATACAGCATCTGATTCGGGGGCTGACGGTGCAGGTGATAGTGAAACAAGTTTTGATTTAGTTGAATCAGGGAAGTTAACTTTCGCAGCATCAGGGGAGTTTAAACCTTTCAGTTATATGGAAGGAACAGACATGGTCGGATACGATGTTGCGGTTGGGAAGGCGATTGCGGATAAGTTAGGTTTAGAACCTAATCCAAAACGCGCGAAATTCTCAGGTATTGTGACAGGTGTTAGTGAAGGCCGTTATGATATTGCCGTCGCCAGTCATACGATCACAGAAGAACGGTTAGAACAAGTCGACTTTAGTGAACCTTATTACTACTCAGGTCCAGTTGTTTGGTTACAACCCGGTAGTGATATTGAAACAGAAGCAGACTTAGAAGGTAAAAAGATTGCGGTTGCACGTGGGACGACCTATATTAGCATTGCTGAACAGTATACTGATGATATCCCGCAACTAGATAGTGATGTTGTTGCGTTACAAACACTTTCAAATGGCAATTATGATGCAGTTATTACCGACGACGTGACCGGTAACGCGGCGATCGATAATGGTCTTGAAATTGAAGAAGGTTTTTATTTAGGTGTCAGCGAACAAGGGGTTGCCGTGAATAAAGACAATCCAGAGTTAACAGCAGAAATTAATGCGATTCTACAAGAAATGAAGGAATCGGGTGAATTAAAAGAATTAGCTGAAGAGTGGATTGGCGTCGATATTACCGTTGAACCAGAAGGTGCGGCTGAATAAATGAGTAGGTCACGCTTTTGGCGTGACCTCATCTCTTCACGGTACACATACGTTACATAGTGCTGAATAAAGCTTTCAATAAAGAGAAGGAGTGGTCAAGTTGGGAGAGTTTTTTTCTATATTCATAGATAGTTTTGATGTATTTATGGAAGGAATGTGGCTGACGCTTAGATTATCGGTTGTGTCATTACTGATTGCGATTGTGATTGGGTTATTCTTTGCCATGCTGAAGATTTCACGTGTGAAAGTTTTAGAAATTATTGCGGATTTATACATTTGGATTGTGCGCGGGACCCCGCTCATTGTTCAAATCTTTATTCTGTTTTACGGTTTAGCTGAGATTTGGTTAATCCCTGAGTTCTGGGCAGCGAGTATTGGTTTAGCGTTTCACTCTGGTGCCTATATTGCCGAGATTATTCGTGGGGCGATTCAATCAATCACAAAAGGTCAAACAGAAGCAGCCCGTTCGCTTGGGATGAGTCGTTCACTCACGATGCGCCGGGTAGTGTTACCACAAGCCTTTCGGCGCGCGGTACCCTCATTAGGTAATCAATTTATAATTGGAATTAAAGATTCATCACTGGCATCATTTATTGGTTTACAAGAGTTATTTGGTGTATCCAATACGATGGGTTCAAATTCATTTGATTACTTACCCTATTTCTTTACCGTCGCGATTTATTACTTACTCATTGTCTTGATTTTAACGATTGCGGTTAATCAGTTAGAGAAAAAATTAGCAGTGAGTGATTAAGGAGGAATAACAGATGACAGAACCAAGAGAAATGATTCGAGTAGAAAAATTAAATAAATCATTTGGAGATTTACATGTCTTATTTGATATTGATTTAAAAGTAAATGAAAGTGATGTCGTTGTGCTAATCGGTGCGAGTGGGTCTGGTAAAAGTACGTTACTCCGTTGTTTGAATTTTTTAGAGTTTAAAGATGATGGCAACATTATAATTGAAGGTGAACAAGTCGAAGCTGATACGCATGACTTAAATAAAGTGAGACAAAAAGTCGGGATGGTGTTTCAACACTTTAATCTGTTTCCGCACAAAACGGTGCTAGGAAATGTGATTGAAGCTCCGATTCAAGTCAAAGGTATGTCAAAAAAAGAAGCGACGAAAGAAGGAAAGCGACTCCTTGATAAAGTTGGGCTGGGCGATAAATATGATGTTTATCCTTCTCGACTTTCAGGCGGGCAAAAGCAGCGGGTAGCTATCGCACGGGCGCTTGCGATGCAGCCAGATATTATGTTATTTGATGAACCAACGTCAGCCCTTGACCCTGAGCTTGTCGGGGAAGTACTTGAAACAATGAAGGAGTTAGGTAACGAGGGTATGACGATGGTGGTCGTCACCCACGAGATGGGCTTTGCTCGTGAAGTCGGAGACTGGGTCGTTTATATGAACGAAGGCCGCATTGTTGAAGAAGGTAAGCCTGATCAAATCTTTGATCACCCTAAAGAAGAACGTACTAAAGCTTTCTTAGATTCAATTCTTTAGAAGGTCGTTATAAAAGATTAATTAACAGGTTATTTTGGATGAAAAATATGAAAAGCGTAAGGACGTATCTATTGTCCTTACGCTTTTTTATATCTTTGTTACTTAAAGTTGATGTTTGGCGTAATGAATCATTGCCGCTTGCATAAATTCTGCTAAGCCGTCACCGTATCGGTCGATGTTTTCAGTGAAACGTTCATCAATCGTATAAAGTTCGGCAACACCGATCAACATCTCTTTTGTGTATGGATAGACACGATTTAACTGATCGATCCATACTTTAATCCCGGTTTGAGCTTTCTCGCTTGTTGGCGCGTGGTGACGAAGTGTGGCGAGTTGTTCAAACGTGTCATGCATCTCCTCTTGACTGACATGTCCATTTTTTAAGTTTTGTTTAGCCGTTTTCACCGCGTGTTCACCGTATAGCTGGGTGGCTTCTTCATCATATGCGGTGTTGTTAAAATCGAATCCTTTAAACTTCTCTTCGTTAGACATTGTTTTTCCTTCTTTCTCATGTTGAATGGTTTGATCAATGGTGTTAATCATTTGGTTTAGTTGGGCCCGTTTTTTTATGAGCGCTTGTTTTTGCTTTTCTAATGTCGATAGCCGGTTAGAATCTTCATTTAAAACAGCCCTAATTTCATCGAGTGTTAGCCCAAGGGTTTTGTAAAACAGAATCGCTTGTAGTCGATTTAAATCATCATCGGAATAGTCCCGGTAACCGGACGATGTGTCTTTTGCAGGGGACAGTAGCCCAATCGTATCATAATGATGCAAGGTACGTTTCGTTACACCTGTTAAATCGATTACGTCTTGAATTTTCAAAATCATCACCTCCATATGTCCACTATAAAGAATAACGTAACGTGATAGTCAAGTAAAAACTAACTAATATCTCATTTTTGATGTCTCTAGTGTGATAGCCGAAAAGAATGGCTTATGTTAAAATTTAATCAGTTGAACATGACGAAAATAATAAATAGAAAACTGAGGTGTCGATAGTGACCGAATTAACATATGATCGTTTAATGATAAAAATCAATCAATTAAGTGAACGCTATGCGATTGATGAAGAAGTGTTTTACCAGATTATTGAACATTGGGACCAGCAAGATTTATCGGTAGATAAAAAGCTAGATGAATCCTTCAAAGAGTTATTACAGCAAGTGAGTGTTGAAATGGATAAAATGGATGAGATCTTAGACGAACGGCCGACGTGTTTTATGGGCTGTGCCTTTTGTTGCTACTTCCCGATTATTGTGACGAGGTTAGAAGCAAAGTTAATTAAACAAGCTATTCACCGCTATCCTAAAGAGCGAAAAGAAGCGATTTTAAAACATTTAGCTCAATATCAAGTGGATCATAAAGCGAAGTTAACAGAAGCACGCGCGATTGATTTTAAGGATGATCCAGACTTTAAACGAAAATATCGGACCCTTGATTTACCATGTCCGTTATTAGATTTAGAGACAAACAGCTGTATGAGCTATGAAGTTCGCCCAATTCCGTGCCGGACGTATGTGAACTATTTAGATCCATTGCTCTGTGAAGAGAACCGAATGCCAAAAGAAACGGTGAGCTTTGAATTTCTATATGGCCCTTATTTTGAAGCATTAAATGAATTCGTCCAGTGGCAATATGAAGATGGTGACACAGGTGTTGTGGACTATCCGGATGACTTATTTAGCGAGGATTACTTAATCAACTGGCTAAACTTAGAAAGAAACGTATGATGAAAAAGCGTCCAAGGCAAGTGCCTTAGGCGCTTTTAGCATTTTAATCAATCATTCTAACGCTATGAAAACAAGTGATTATATCTGTCTTGTGAGTAAATCAACCTGTAAAGATCTCACCCTTAGGATAAGAAATACGAGGTGTCTGAGAGCGCGCAAGGGAGAAAGCAATCGTTAGTGGTCCAACTCGGCCAACAAACATCAACAACATAATCACCGGCTTACCAATGACAGATAATTGATCTGTTATGCCTGTTGATAATCCGACGGTACCAAAGGCTGAAAAGGCCTCAAACACAACACTCATCATCGGTAAATCTTCTGTTACTGCTAAAATAAAGATGGCAATAAACACGATGAAGAAACTAATAACAATGATCGATAGCGAACGGATAATAACTTCTGTGTCAATCCGTTGTCTAAAAGCGAATACTTCACTGTTACCCCGAAGATAAGCAACGACCGCAAGAATAATAATTATAAGTGTTGTGACTTTAATCCCGGAAGCAGTAGAAGCGCTTCCTCCACCGATAAACATTAAAAAGATTGTCAACATAAGTGTACTAGGATTCATTTGACCATAATCTAATGAGTTAAACCCAGCCGTACGAGGGGTTAAGCCTTGAAAGAAGCTTCCCCATAACTGATCATCAAGTGGCATTGAACCAATCGTATTTGGGTTATTCATTTCTAAAATAAAGAAGCCAAAGACCGCAAAGGCATTAATAAGAAAAGTCCCGGTTAACATAACTTTCGTATGTAAGGTCCAGGTGCGCCACTTTCTTTTATGCATTAGTTCGAAAATAACGGTGAACCCAATCCCACCTGAGACAAATAAAAGGGTGATCACGATATTAATCAGTGGGTCGGCAACATATTGCGATAAGCTGTCGGTAAACAGACTAAATCCTGCGTTATTAAATGATGAAATCGCATGAAATAAGCTAACAAATAGCCCCCGACCAATCCCCAACTCTGGAATCCAACGTACACTTAACAAAGCTGTTGCAATGAGCTCCATTATGATTGCAAAATAGAACAAAGTACGAATGAGACGGATAATGCCGCCCATTGAATTTTGATTTAAAGCTTCTTGCATTAATAAGCGTTCTTTTAAGCGGATTTTTTTCCCAAGGAATAGAATACTCATCACCGCAAAGGTTAAAAACCCTAGACCACCAATTTGAATTAGAATCATTAACACGGTTTGCCCAAAGGTAGTAAAAGCGGTTCCTGTATCAACGACAATTAAACCTGTGACTGTTACAGCTGAGGTGGCGGTAAAGAAAGCATCCAGCCACGAAAGAGGTATCGTCCGGCTGACAGGTAATTTAAGAAAGAGTGTCCCTAACGTTATAATAGTAAAAAAACCAATCGCTAGTACTTGAGGCGGTGTTAACGGATTATCTCTTAGCTTTAAGCGTAGCTTCATCGTAGACTTCCACCTTTTTAAATTTTTGAATCTCACGGTTATGTCCTAAAATAATAAGGACATCTTTTGGTTGTATTAAATAATAAGGATTTGGATTTATGTCAACTTTTCCGTTATGACGAATGCTAATTAAGGACAAACCATATAGCCCTCTTAAATCAATGTCTTCAATCGATCGATTCACAAGTCGCTGCGAGACTTTTATTTCAACGATACTGTGATCATTTGAAAGCTCAACAAAGTCCATGATATGGTTATGCAGTAATTGGTTCACGAGTCGTTTGGCGATGTCTTTTTCAGGTTGAATGATATGATCTGCCCCAATACGACTTAAAATTTTTGAATGGTTTCTATTAATTGCTTTCACCCAAATATTCTTAACGCCCATATCTTTTAAAATCAGGGTGGTTAAAATACTCGCTTGAATATCTTCACCTATCGCGACAATGACGTAATCAAAGTTGGTTAATCCCAAACTTTTTAATCGGTTTTCTTCTGTCGTATCTGCCACGATTGCTTCTGTTGCGATGGCTTGATAATCGCTCACAAGACGTTCTTTTTTATCAATGACAAGTACATCGTGACCTTGTTTGATTAGTGTATCGGTAACGCCACGACCAAACTGGCCTAAACCAATGACTGCTAGCTGGCGCTTAGCCATAGGATGACCTCCTTTATTTCAATATCAAAGCTAAAGTTTTAAGCAATGTTTACTTAAGTTACCATACGTCAATTATACATGAAAGTCAATAAGAAAACCGGTCAAAAATGACCGGCACAAAAGCAATAATGACATATCAAACTAGATTTAAAAAATGTGTACATGAAACACCTAGAGACTAGCCTTTATGTCCTTAATGTAATCAACAACAGCACGTGAGTCTTGATCAATTTGTTTTAAACTTTCTTCAGCATCATGGATGCGATTATTTTTGTAGCTGTTAATCGCTGCCTGAGCTTGGTCATGAATCCGCTTATGTGGTGCATGAATTGCTTGTTTTAATTGCTCAAAACGCTCGGTTTGAGGCAGTGTATTTAACCACTGACCGAGACGACAGTCTTTCTCAGTGCCGACTTGTGCTTCATCTAAGGTAACATAACCTAAGATCATGTTGTAGACATCCCATTTCCAGATTAAGTGGTCAGCAATCGAGACGTCTGCTTTGGACTGATCATTTAAATCATAAAGGTTCTGATACATTGCTAGACGAATGGTGTTAAGTTTTGCGGAGATGGTGTAGAGTATCTCACCTGTTCGCTCTGTATTAGATTCAACCTCACGACTGATATCATTGATCTGTTCAAGATGTGCTGCCATTTGTTCTGTGGTGGCTGATTGTTCTTCGACATTTGCGCTTACCTCCGTGAAAGATTGATTTAAGTAATCAAATGCCTCTTTGATCCCATCTAGTTCCTTGAAAGCAACACGCATTTTTTCATTTGCTTTTGTCAGTTGTTCAACGATATCATCGACTTTATCATTAGTTTTATCAATTTTCTTTGTTAACTCGGCCACGATGGATTCAATATGTTCCACTTGGACTTTTGTTGAATCCGCTAACTTTTTAATTTCATTGGCGACGACCGAGAACCCTTTACCGTGCTCACCCGCTCGCGCGGCTTCAATTGAAGAGTTTAGTGCGAGTAAATTCGTTTGCTCAGCAACACCTTTAATGACATCGACCATTTCAGTAATACGGGCGGCTTCTGTGATAACTTCGGCCATATCTGTTTTAATTTCTCCGACGCGATGGACGTCTTTATTCATTTGATTGAATGCTGCTTGAGCTTCGGTTAGACTTTGTTCGGTTGTTACCTTAGCTGTTCCTGCTTTTTCCGCTGAGGTTTGCGTTTGTTTCGCAATTTCTTCAGTGGTTGAAGCTAGTTCTTCACTGCCACTTGCGACATTTTCAATCAAATCTGCCTGTTCACGGACACTTAGAATCATTTTCTTTATGTAATCTAAGCTTGTCATATCAATTAATAAGGCATTAATTGATGTGAGCGTTGTTTCTAAATCATGGCGTTTTTCTGATAATTCGGCTGACAAATCATCAACAACATGATTGACATCATTTGTTTCTGCTACAAGGGGCTGTTTTGTTTTTTTCTTAAACACGATTATTCACTCCTCAATCAAATATACTCTATGGGTAATATCGGATGAAAATTAGTTAATATTAAGTATTATTAATAGATTTTTGTTAAATATTTTCAACTGTAGACACGAAGGTATCTATGGTAAACTATAGGGAGATAAAGAGAGTGAGGGGATTATGGTGTTAAAAAGATGGTTACTTCCGCTTGTCATGGTATTACTTTTTATATCTGCATGTGGAACAACAATGGATTCAACAGATAGTGAAAAAGAAGCTGAGGACAGAACAGAAGATATTGGGACTGATATCGATGAATCAACAAATAATACAGATCGAGATGAGCCCAGTGACAATGACCCGGAAACTGACGCCGAAAAAGGAACAGCGGGTACAGGAAATACTGAGACAGATAAAGTGAAAGATTCCGTCCAAACACCAACTAACATGATCGTCCATTTTATTGATGTCGGTCAAGGGGATAGCATCTTGATTGAAGCAACATCAGGAAATGTCTTAGTTGATGCTGGAAACTGGAATGGGCGTGAGGTGATTGATTATTTAAATATTCAAGGAATCAATCATATAGATTTAATGATCGCCACTCATCCAGATGCTGATCATATCGGTCAAATGCCACTTATATTAGAAGCTTTAACGGTCGATGAGGTATGGATGAACGGTATTGAGTCAACATCGAAGACATTTGAAAATACAATCAAGCTTATCTTAGAAAAAGACATTGTCTATTATGAACCTGAAGTAGGGGATGGCGTTGATTTTGGTGATGTTGCAATCGATGTGTTAGGTCCCATTTCAAAGACAGGTGATGCGAATAGGGACTCCATTGTCACGCAAGTGACACATGGGGCTGTTGAAGTTATGTTAACAGGGGATGCTGGGGTTAAAGAAGAAGCGTCATTAATTAACCGATTTGGTAATCGCCTTATGAGTGATATTTTAAAATTAGGTCATCACGGTTCGAATACTTCAACCTCACAAGCTTTTTTAGATGCGGTAAATCCGGAAGCTGTCATTATTTCAGCAAGTGAAAATAACAGTTACGGTCATCCACATGAAGAGGTGGTTGAGCGGTTAGTGAACGCGGAAGTTGATGTGTATCAAACGAGTCAACATGGTGATATCGTGTTTCTGTCTGATGGCGCTACAATCGAGCTAATCGATGCCAAAGACTATCCAACCACACCGGTTGTCCCAACAAATGAGTCAACAACGACGAATGACCAACAAGATGAAACAACGACGCCACCTGTCATAACTCCAGCACCTGATGTGTCAAAAGAGGAAACAAACCCATCGTCAGAAAATAGTACGTGTGTGGATGTTAATACCGCCTCAAAAGAACAACTGATGACGATTATCCATATAGGTGATGAGCGGGCCGATCAACTGATTCAATTGAGACCGTTCGATTCTGTTGATCAATTAACACGAATTAATGGAATTGCCGCTGGACGATTAAAAGATATAAAAGCTGAAAATATAGCATGTGTGAGGTGAGAAGGATGAAAACAGTAGCTGTTATTGACCGTTTCAGTGATCAAGACACGGCGGTTATATTAGTAGAATCAGTCCAAAAGGAATTTGTCGTAAAACAAGCTGAATTACCACAAGAAGCAAAGCCAAACGATTATTTAGATGTTGAAATCATTGGTCAAACGCTTCGAATTATTGGTATAAATCATGAGGAAACATCGTCGAGAAAGACTAGTATTCAAGATAAGATGGCAAAGTTACGTGCGAAAAATAGTGGTGTCAGTCGGAGAAGACGATGATGAGCGTGGCGAAAATAAAACGAAGCGTCGCCTTGTTGCTCTTTATCACACTGCCTGTTCTAATGGCACCCGTTGACCTTTTTCTTGCACCGAACTATTGGGTGAAATCCATCGTTAAAATTATCTTATTTATTCTTGTCCCGCTCAGTTTAAATCGGTATTTTAAATGGGTGAAAGTAAAGGATTTGTTTCTTTTACGTCGTAAACAGATTAAAGGCATTATTATATTAGCACTAGGTACATACGGAGTGATTATTGGCGCCTATTTGTTACTGAAGGATATGTTTGACTTTTCAATGGTCACTAGTCAATTGGCAACATCAATGGCCATTAATAAAAACAATTTCCTGTTGGTCTTTTTCTATATTCCACTTGTTAATGCGATGATTGAAGAAGGTTTTTTTAGAGGCTTTGGTTTTTTAACACTCAATCATTTCTGGCCACGGTGGCTTTCTTATACGTTAAGTGCAGTCGTGTTTAGTCTGTATCACGTGGCTATTATGGCGAGCTGGTTTTCACCACTACTTTTTTTATTGTTAATAGTCAGCTTAGTGATCGCGGGACTATTCTTTAATTATATCAATGAGAAAACTGGGTCAATACTAACGTCGTATGTGATCCATGCAGGTGCAAATTTAGCGATTAATACGATTGGATTAAGTTTATTTGGGATTATTTAATGTGATAGTAAAAAAATTAAGAGGATTTAAATAAAGCTAAATTAAGGCTAAATCATAACCTTTAATAAATATATCGATTCGACTTTCTTAAAGTGTCGTGCAATACAAAGAGCCTTTAGAAGATCAATAGCAATTTGCAATTGAATCTGTCAAAGGCTCTTTAATAAATAATAAACCTCAAACCACATACAAACAGTCAACTTAATGTTAACTTAGTTAATTTAAAGACAATAAAAAATACAATGCATTTACTTGAAAAATTAATCTTTATAATAGTCACAGACTAATTTCGATATCGACAGCTTCTCCAACATCCTCCCAATCCTCATTATAAGGAGCGCTCCATTTAATGCGTATACTTTCTACATCTTCAGCTTTTGAATTTTCTAAAATAAAGAAAAGACTACCACTATGTTTGGTACCGCTCATTAAATCGCCTTCGATGTGATCAGACATCCACATGTCTGATTCTAATTGTTCGCCTGTGCTGGTAGCAATTTCAGCTTGAGATGAATAAAATGTAATGTCTTCATCAGATGTATTTTCAACAACTAAATCCATTTGAATATACTCTATATGATCAGATTCTAAAAAATCAGCTAAATCTCCTGATAATTCTCCAGAAGCCGTGTTTAATTGTTCAATTTCCATTACGATTGGACCTGTATTTATTGTGTCTATTTGATCTTGTCTAGAGTGAAGCGTAAATGTTCCTCCTTCGTTTTCTGAGACCTCGCCTTCTTGGGTTTCGTATTCTTCATCATTTTTATCTGACTCACTTTCGGTAACCTCTTCATTGTTCGCCTCGTTTTTTTGATCATTAGGTTCTACATCTGTAGTCGAATTGTCTTCACTACAACCGATTAATAAAAGTAATGTTGAGAAGAGAACAGCTGTTATTATTTTTTTCATGATAAAATCCTCCTTTAAAATTGAATTATTTGGTCTAATTATAGTATAACCTACTTACTATTTTGTTTCCATATTTTAATTGAGAAACCTGTTATCTTTTTACATATACTAATTAATCAAGAGAAAGAACGCGAATAAGCAAAGTGTTTTTATCGCATTAAGGCGAGAAGACACCTTCCTCAAGTGCGTCAGCACTAGGTGGGTGATGAATCGTTTGTTTTGAATATTTTTGAAGTGACAAACATATATTCCGTATGGTATAATTAAAGCACTAACAATAACCGTCACAAAAAAAGAGAGGGTGTGTATCATGGGCATGAAGACCATTTTTTCAAATCGCTTATATAAGCATAAAATCGACCCTGATTTTGTGATGTCCATGGATCACACCCTTCGGGTGTTTAATCAAGCCAAACAT
>NZ_FOXC01000009.1 GCF_900115605.1 Halolactibacillus halophilus | reverse complement strand
GTTGAAAACGAGAAGTACGTTATCGTTGATCAGCAGGCGTTTCATGATGATTACGAAGAACTTTTAAATGAATCATTCGTGATTGATGGTGGTGACCATCAAGAGATGTTGAAAACAATTAAAAGAGTGCTTGATGAGTGCGATAAAACCTTTAGTGGTCAAGAAGCTGTTGTCTATGATTATATTTGTGAGCAGTTTGAGGGAGGTGACGAATAATGAATATCCAGATTACGAACGTCAGCATGCGTTATGTCGATGGTCAAATTGATTCTGTGCAAGTGCATTTCAACGGTCAAAATGATGAGCGAACAATTAATGTGAATGGTTACATTCCACTGACAGCAGAACAATATATGGGCAATGAAGCGCCAAGTGCTTTGATTGAAATCGTAAGACAGGAAGTGGCTACGAAGATAATGGATGGTGGTAGAGCTGAGTAGACGTATTTCATATTACTTCTTTTATACCGATATATAAATTATAAAATGAAAACGGAGGATTAATATGACTAAGACACTACAAGAAGTTCTAATGGAATATCCTAACCAACAGCAATTCTTGAATAGAAAGGTTCATGTTAAAGGAACAAAAAACGGTGAAATAGTTTTTAATGATTACTGTCAAGTTACAGGGACAATTGAACCTAATTATAGCCGATTAACTATTACTTGGCCATTTGATAATATTCTTCCTGTCAATTACCGGGACTATTATTCACCAAAAAAATTAGTTGAATTTAAGTACTTTGAAAAAGAAGATAAGGTTCAGATGTCAGGTGATTATAATGGCTCATACATTGTTGAAGTTCAACTTCCAAGCAGGGATTAAGTGCTCGAGGAGAAAATTGTTTTAAAAAAAGCATCTCATTACGAGGTGCTTTTCCTATACCATAAATAAAAACGTCTGAGTTCAAGGGGGTTACTATGTCACAAAAAGAGGATGTGGAAGAAATGCCAATCTGGCAGGACCATGAGCGTAGAATTACAACGCTAGAAAATACATTTGCAAGTATGTCACACGAGATGAAAGATGTAAAAACCGCAGTAGAAAAAACAGGAAACGAACAAAAGGAGCTTTTGAATACGCTTATTGATCATCACTTAGCAACAAATAAAATGAAGCTATCAAACTTTTGGAAAGTCATCCTAAACATTACTGGAGCAGGCGGATTGTTAATAACAGTCTTCTATGCTCTTTTTCAATTGATTACAAATTTACCTTAAGGAGTGGGAAAATGATGGAACAAGTATTATTATTTGCAACTGTATTATTGCCGATTGTCACAGCAGTGGTGGAATTAGTCAAGAAAACAATCAATTTACCTAAAAACTATATGCCACTAATTAGTGTGATTGTCGGTTTAATCGTCGGTGCTATTGCTTATCCGTTTACTGACTTTGAGTTAGTAATCAGATTATGGGCAGGCGGATTTGCAGGACTTGCAGGAACAGGATTGTTTGAAATCATGAATAAGCGTGAGGGTATGACTAAAGATGTTGCTTAGTGCAGCATCTTTTTAATTTAACTAAAAAAGGGAGACGAGTAAAAATGAATATTATCGATCGCAAATTATCATTTGGTAGCTTAGTGCCATTAAATAAAAATAGAGTGAGTAAGATTGTTGTGCATCACATGGCGCACAGTACATGGGGATTAGAAGATGTCCACAACTTCCACAAAAACACACGTGGTTGGTCTGGTATCGGCTATAACTTCTGGATTGACAAGCAAGGTAATGTGTTTTTAGGTAGGGGTTTTAATCAAGGTGCGCACGTATTAAATCACAATAGCACGACTGTAGGTGTTGGTTTCCAAGGTGATTTCACCAAAGATAAAATGACAGATGCGCAAGTCCTAGCAGGTCAGCAAGTTATTGACTATGTTAATGAATGGGCAGGTAAAAAACTTGAGGTTGTTGGTCACAATGAATTACAAGCGACAGCGTGCCCTGGCAAGAATTTTAGAATGTCAGAAGTAAAACAACCTTTAAAAAATACGCAAGTTACAGTTGACTACACTGTAAAAGCAGGAGATACGTTATATTCGATTGCGAGAGAGCTAAACACGAATGCGGACGAGTTAATAACGTTAAACAACATTAAGACACCTAATTTGATTAAGCCCGGACAGAAACTTAAAACGAAAGTTTTTGCTAGCAAACCTGCATTAAAAACATTAGACGAGATTGCGGAAGAAGTTATTGATGGTAAATGGGGAAATGGTAGTGATCGATTTAATCGTTTAAATAAGGCTGGTTATAGCGCTGATCAAGTTCAATCGAGAGTTAATATGTTGTTGACAAAACCTAAACCAAAAAAGACAGTAGCTCAAATGGCTCAAGAAGTTATTGACGGCAAACATGGCAACGGCCATGAAAATCGTCGGAAATCGCTCGGAATTAGCGCATCAGAGTACGCTAAAGTGAGAAACGAAGTTAATAAGAGAGTATAGAGTTAAAGCCCTTCACTAAGCGTGAGGGGCTTTTTACATTTGATCTCGTATTTTAATTAAAGTTTCTCTTAATTCCTTTAATTCTTTCTCCCATATTTCTTTAAAAAACTGAGCCGTTCTTATTCCAGAAGGATTATGCTTATGATTGGATATAATATCATCTTCGAATCTCAAAAGTAATATAACTCTTTCCATTCTTTCTAGTATTTCCATTTCTTTCTCTTTCAGACTTTTCTCATCGCTCATAATTCTCCTCCTCTAAATTTGTCTTATAATGTAATATTCTGTATTCAAGTGGAATTTTCCTGCTGAATAAGATATATTCGTCTTAGTGAATTTTTCTTATTACGCAGGAATACGTAAATCTTCTGTCGAATATAGTAAATGACTGATGAAAAAAAGGGAGTGTAGACACATGGCTTTGTTTAGTGGAAAAGAGACAGAACCTAAAATGACTAAAGCAGATATTCAAATGGCTGAATTCATGAAGAAATATCAACTAGAAGAATTTGATGAAAAAGATATGATTATCATTAAAAAGATAGCAAGTAATTTAGCGGAAAATGGATTACTTAGAGCTGGGATGTCTTTAAGATATTCCAAAGCTGAAGAACACGCTAAAGTAGCATATTTATCGACATTAACAGAGCAAAACTGGATGATTATTAGACAACTCAGTCGATTAAATAGTAACATTGAAAAACTTGTTGATAAATAAAAAAAGAGAGACACTACCATGAAGTAGTGTCTTTTTGAGCCTGTATAGTGTTTTATTAATTTTTATGAACAATCACTCTACCAAGTGGATAAAGCGCCTCAGTTGCTCTTATTTTAATCGATAGTGATATTATCAACTTGGAATAACGTTGTTTTAACTATGATATGATATAATATGATACGACATTAATTATATTCCACACACGTTGAGACTGTTGCGTTGCTGACTAGAAAATAGATGTAGCACCCTTGGAATGCTGTTTTTCAGTGATTTCAAGGGTTTATTTAATTTTTGATGGTGGATAAAGTGATAAGGATTAAAGATCAGTTAACCAGTATTGAACTACCCCCACCTAGTGCTGACGCACTTGAGGAAGGTGTCTTCTCGCCTTAATGCGATAAAAGTAGTTGAAATATACAAGAGCATGGTAATAATAGCTTTTAAGATTTATAAAATTAACTTTGCAGATTAATTTGTATGGCGCAGAAAAAGTATTTAATTAAGCGAAAGAACGATTTTATAAGAATTAAAAAGGATTGAGAGGTGTAGTGCAATGAAAGGAAAAAGTACCATTGAGGAATATCATGAGTATCGAGACAAGACAGGCAAAAGAACAGAAATCTATAGAATAGTTGCTAAGAGGTATGGCATAGCAAGTGCTCTATATCCAGGGAGCCATATTGACATTACGCCATCTTTGGTTATACCGAAGGTGATTTATATTGATAACTTTAAAGGGGCGATTAATTTCTTTAAGAACATGGAAATGATAAAAAAATATATCGCTAAAAATAAAGCATATGAAAAGACTTGTGACATAGTTTTTATGGGTCAAGATTATATGGAAGAATTAGATGTTGATCCTGTTGATTTGATTATTTCTCAATATGCAGGTTTTGTTGGGCAAGCAACGAAGAATTATTTACATACAGGTGGGATTTTATTATGCAATGATAGTCATGGAGATGCCACTTTATCTAGATTTGATGATGATTTTGAATTCATTGGCGCCATCGGTAAGAGTAATAGAATCATCGACACCAAACTGGATGAATATTTTGTATTACCAAGAAGTGAAAATGTTGATTTAGTAAAAGTTAGAGAGAAGATGAAAGGACCGAAGTATAAACTAACAGCAGAAAATTATTTATTTCGCAAAATCAAATAACTCATTATAGACAAATATACTTGTCTCAACAAAATTTCTATCTCATTACTAGATACTAATCAAAAGATTGGAAGTAATGCAGATGTTGTTTTTAAGGGTTTTGTCAGATTAATATTAAAACTATTATTCAAACTTGTTTTAAAAATGACTTATTTTATAGCTGGAGGCTAAGTAAATGACGACTTGGGAATATAAAACGATACAAATGAAAACACACGGTGCTTTGGGAGGATTAGTCGACATTGATGATTTTGAATCCAAATTAAATGAGTTAGGCCAACTCGGTTGGGAACTCGTCACAAGCACCACAGTTACGCAAGATTTAGGGTCGGCAAGAAGGGTGTTAGCTATATTTAAAAGACCATTAAATGATTAATCATTTGCTTTTTGATGAGGATGATTGCGGTAATGTTTGATCTCATAGATGTTACTTACATTAATGCACATAAGTAACTCTTGTTGTTAACAAATAGAGATGGACATGAATTGTAATTTAAAAGCCCTAGTAAATGATCTTTTATTGTTATTTCCTAGGACTTTTTCGACTGTTTAATAAAACAATTGTGATAATGTGCCAGTGAATCTATTGAGTTAAATGTGTATCAAGCAATTGCTATTATCGCTTTTGCTAAAAACCCAGTACCTTTTAAAGAGAGATAATTAGATTCTTATATTTTTGAAGTGAGGCTTACCATATTAATGTCATTTGTAAGATTGATTAACCACACGTGAGTCGTGTATTATTTATAGTATAAGTATTCATATTAAGTAAATGATGCCTTTTACTTCATCGCTGACTATACGCTTGGTGTGTGCTTTTTGGAGTTAAATTGGATGAGGCAAAAGATGATGGTTTAACTGATCCTGATAAAGGATAATAAATAAAAGAAGTTGTAATACACAAAGATCTGCTCTTTAAGGAGGTCATTTTATGTTTGGCTTAAAGGAACTCATTGGCCTTGTTTTATCAGCTTTTTTCATATTACCAACCGTTGTTATTCTAAGAGAATTAGGGTATGTCCTCGCAGGTAGAGTCGTTGGGGCTAAAAATGCCCGAATCACTTTGGGTTCAGGTAAGCGTATATTTAAATGGAGAATGTTTGATCTTAGACGTCACTATCAGCTTTATAGTTGGTATTCTTATGATGAATTAGCTAATCAGAAAAAGTGGGCGTATGTGTTTTTATATAGCTCCCCTATCTTAGTAAATGTAATCTTTGGCTTAATGATCAATGCATTGATTGCCAATCAGATCATTGATACGTATGAAACATTCTGGAATCGGTTTGTATTTTATGCGTTTTACTACGTCATGTTTGATGTTTTACCGATGCGTACCATTAATGGAAAACCTAATAATGGCCGACTTATTCTTGATATGATCAAACATGGTAAACGGACAGATTCAAATAAAGAGCCCTTTATTCCAGCCACGGCCGAAGTAGAAGATGCTTATCAAAAGGAAAGACAAGCAATCGAAGAAATGATGAAAGAAAATAAAGATAATAGTTAACGCAAACAATTGTGTTTTTTGTTTAGTGAAAAAACAAACACTATTCACCTTTGTTTGCATTATGTTATTTTCATGTTATAATGAGTCCATGAAAGGAAGTGGACACGTTGGAAATTGAACATCTTTCAGTCGATGCATTAGTCAAAGGTTACAAAGAAGACCATGCATCTCAATCTTTTATCTGCTTATCGTGTGAACAAATATTTGATAAACAAGAAGTTTACCAAGTGGGTCAACAATTTTTTATGGCTGAACGCGCAGTCAAGAAACATGTTGAAAGTATGCATCCAGATTATTTCAGTGCGTTACTGAACGAACAGGCAAATTATAATAAATTAACTGACAAGCAACAAGCGGTGCTTATGCACATGTATGAAGGTGCGTCCGATAAACGGATAGCTAATGCTTTAAGCGTTACGCCGTCCACTGTTAGACATCAGCGTTTTAGTTTACGTGAAAAAGCCAAACAAGCCAAACATTTTTTAGCAGTATATGAACACGCGCTCTTATCAGCTCAAACGACGGATGAAGAGACAATCGTACCGGTTCATAAATATGCGACAATGGTCGATGAACGCTACCACATCACAGAAAAAGAACGTGACCAAACACTTCAAACAGCGTTTCTATCACTCGATCCATTGAAACTAAAACATTTTCCAAAGAAGGAAAAGAAAAAGATTGTAATTTTAGCTCAAATAGCACAATATTTAAATCAAGGACAGAGATACACAGAAATTGAGTTAAATCATCAATTAGCAATGATTTATGATGATATTGCCACAATTCGACGATATTTAATTGAATACGGGTTTATGGCCCGAGAAAAAGACGGCTCAGCTTACTGGGTCCAGAAGTAGGTGAAAACATGAATGGAAATAGTCGAAGTAACATTAAGCCAGGGATTAAAGTTAGTGTCGTTCAAAAACAGGATCAACGGACGAACAAATTAACAGAAGGTATCGTAAAAGATATTTTAACCAACAGCAACAATCATCCGCACGGTATCAAAGTCCGACTCACATCAGGGGTTGTCGGTCGTGTCAAACACGTCCTGCCGTCAGAATAATAATTGGAAGCACGCAAATAAAACTTGCGTGCTTTTTTTAGTTAGAAAAAAACTTATCGATCAATATCGTCTAATTTTTTAGAAAATATAAACTTTTTTAAAAAAGGGCATATTTATACATCATCTTGTGATTTTATTCAAAAACATCTTGTTTTACCTTGTTTCGTATGGTATTCTATGTTTCGTTTGAAAACATTGGAGGCGTAAAGATGAAACATTTAAAATTTATTGGTTTATCGGTGATGGGGTTTTTATTTTTCTTAATGCCCGTCACTTTTAATGGTGAAAGTAAAATTATGATTTCACACATCGTTAATGGGGTGACGACATATATGTTGGACAGTTTTATCACCTTAACCATTATCATGTCCTGGATTGTCCTCGTTATGACACTGATTTTTACGGTATATACCTCAAAAAGTAACACCTTGAATGATGTGTTTAAAACTTCCCCATTAAACGTTCTATTAAGGGTGTTGGGGTCATTGCTTTACCTTATGGTAGTGCATCAATGGTTAAAGGGTAACATTATAGCGGATGTCTTCATTGACCCAAATACAGGTGGGGTGATGGTGGGAGATGAGGGGTTATTAACGACGTTATACATAACGTTTTTAGTTGGTATTCTTGCTTTACCGTTATTAACGCATTTTGGTGTCGTTGAATTTATTGGGACCTTACTCGGTCCGGTGGTAGTGAAACTATTTAAAGTTCCAGGTTATTCAACGATTGATGCGATTGCCTCATTTGTTGGTGATGGAACGATTGGGATTGTCGTCACGGACCAACAATATCAACGTGGTTACTATAACCGAAGAGAAGCTTATATTATTGCGACGAGCTTTTCAATTGTTGGAATTGCCTTTGCGGCTGCCGTCGCTGAAGAACTGCGATTTGGGCACATCTTTCCTATTTTTTATGGGTCGATTGTCGTCATAACGATTCTATTAGCATTTATTACGTCACGGATGCCGTTAAAGAAATTTACAGAGACGTATTACCCCGGCACAACACCAAAATCAATGGCGGTACCAAATGATATCTCTTTACTTAAGCATAGTTATAACTTAGCAATCAAGCAGGCAGATCAAGTGAGATTATTCCAAGTGCTAAAAGAAGCTCTATTAAACGTTATAAATATTTATGTTGGATTTTTACCTATTATCATGACAGTAGGAACACTATCGTTAATTATTGCGGAGTACACTCCATTCTTTTCAGTGATTAGTTTGCCGTTCACTTATCTCTATGAATGGTTAGGATACGCTCCATCTACAGCTGAAATGATGGCACCTGCTAGCCTTGCCGGTTTTGCTGATATGTATTTACCGGCTCTGTTTATCACAAGCGCAACGTCTGAAGCAAGTCGTTTCTTTATTGGTGTCCTAGCTTTTACTCAACTTGTTTTCTTATCTGAAACGGGTATGATTTTAGTTAAGACAAAAATCGGATTAAATTTTATCGATATTGTCAAAGTGTTCCTCTTTAGAACGCTCTTTTCGATTCCATTCCTGTACTTGATCACTCAACTCCTTGTCTGGCAAGATATTATTCAATTTTATTGAACTACCTTACCTTACATTATCACGAATGTTGCGGGAGGGGGGGCTGTAAGGACACCTTAAAGGGCGCCCGTGTTCGATAAAATATAAGAGAGAATAGTATACGGCAAAATGAAATTAATAATTAATCAAAACCGCGTGACAACAGTCAAATCGTTGAGACATAAAGCATCGAATCCAAAAGTTGAATCGATGTTTTGCACCGGTGAATTTGCCAAGTACAAAAATATAGCATCCTATTTGATCCAGATATAAGTTATAAGCTTTCATAATGTTTAATTGTCAGAATATTTATGATATAGTAAATAATAAGAGCTTATAACACGACATATACTGGAGGCAATAATGATGAGAATGAATACAAAAGTTTTACACGAAGGGTATCATCCGAAAAATGGTGAACCAAGAGCCTTACCGATCTATCAAAGTACGACCTACACATATGATTCTACTGAAGACATCGGTCAATTATTTGATTTAACAAAGGAAGGACATATGTATTCGCGAATTTCTAATCCAACGGTACAAGCAGTTGAAGAAAAAATCGCCTCGATGGAGGGTGGTGTTGGGGCGCTTTGTACCTCATCTGGTCAGGCCGCATCAATGATAAGTTTACTCACCATCTTAAAAGCGGGGGATCATTTCATTAGTGCCTCGACGATATACGGAGGAACAGTTAACTTATTTGCGGTGACATTTAAGCGCTTCGGTATTGATTGTACATTTGTCGCCCCTGAAACGTCTCTAGATGAATTGCAGCAGCACGTGAAACCAAATACCAAAGCTATCTTTGGTGAAACGATTGCCAATCCAGCGATGACCATCTTAGATATAGAAAAATTTGCTGCACTTGCACACAATAACAAGCTACCACTAATTATTGATAACACATTCGCCACACCGATTCTTTGTCGTCCGATTGAATTTGGTGCTGATATCGTCATCCATTCAACGACCAAATATATGGACGGCCACGCTGTTCAAGTCGGCGGTGTGATTGTCGATAGTGGTCAGTTTGATTGGTCTAATGGCAAGTTCCCGGAATTCACCGAACCAGATGCCTCTTATCACGGGGTTGTCTATACGAAAGATTTTAAGGACGCAGCCTATATAACAAAAGCCCGGGTCCAGTTAATGCGTGATATCGGGGCTTATCCAGCGGCACATACAGCCTTTTTATTGAATTTAGGTCTTGAAACATTAGCGGTTCGAATTGAAAAGCATTGTCAGAATGCTTTAGAAGTTGCAACTTTCTTAAATGATACATCAGATGTTCAAGCCATTTTCTATCCCGGTCTTCCGACCGATCGATACCATGAGCGAATGAAAAAATATACACCAAAAGGGGCGAGTGGGGTTATATCTTTTGATATTGCTGGGGGAAAAGAACGGGCAATCAAGTTCATGGATGCGCTAAAACTCGCGAGTAATGTCGTCCACGTCGCTGATATTCGTACTTGCGTTTTACACCCAGCTTCTGAAACACATCGACAATTAACAGATGACCAACTAAAAGAAGCAGGCATCACACCTGGTCTCATTCGCTTATCTGTTGGCCTTGAAGATATCGAAGATATACTTGAAGACATTCAACAAGCACTTGATGTGTCACGAGTCTCATAACGATATGCATATATACACGTGCGAAAAAAGCCGTCCACATGAATATGTGATGACGGCTTTTTTCTTTTTATATTTGAAGGTATCTTATTACTTTTAATTAAAAGAACTTTTTAGCATTATCTAACATATCATCGACTTTTTCTAAATTTAACTTTGCCTTTACCCCTTCGACAATCGGGTCAATGTGTTCGTTTGGTAAATTTATATTGAATGTTTCTTCTATAGTTGTGGTTGGATCATCAAAAAACTTTTCTTTGAAATTTTCATCTGAACGCACCTTACTTACCACGTCATCAATGATTCCTTTAATATCCATATTTATCACCTCTTCAACAGTATTTTAACCACTACTTAATAATACCACAAAATAAGACAGTTAAAAAGTAATTAATCCCATCATTATTTCAACGATAAAAGCGACAATCACCACTAAAGCAGAAATAATAAAACCTAGCATAAAAGGTCTTACGCCCGATTGTTTTATATCTGTTAACGAAGTTTTTAAGCCAATCGCTCCAAGCGCCATGACCATAAGGAATTTACTCATCGTTGTTAAAGATACTTTAAGCGAGACTGGAATAAGACCGACGGTATTAAATAGCGCCATCGCAACAAAACCTAAAATAAACCAAGGAAAGATCCGCGTGAGTTTAAACGCCGGACGGCTATCAGCCGGTTCAAGTCGATGCTGAATCATTGAAAACACAAGGATCGTCGGTATAATGGCCAACGTTCTCGTTAATTTAACAGTTGTCGCAAAGTTACCAGCTTGTTCAGTGAACGCATAACCAGCAGCCACCACACTTGAGGTATCATTAACAGCTGTCCCCGTCCATAGACCATAAGCGATGTCAGACAGTCCGAGCCACTGTCCTATCATTGGAAATAAGAGAATCATCAACATATCAAACAGAAATGTTGTTGACATTGCATAGCTCACATCAGCATCGCGTGCTTTAATAACAGGGGACAAAGCTGCAATCGCTGATCCCCCGCAAATACCAGTACCCGCCGAGATCAATGAACTCAAGCGCCAATCAATTCCGAATAGCTTACCGATCAGATAACCACCTAAGAAGCACGTGATTAAAGTAAAGACCATCACATTAAGTGATAGTTTACCTACGTTAAAAATGACGGACATGCTGAGTGAACTACCCATTAAGATAATCGCTAACTTCAACAGTTTTTTTGATGTAAAGGTTAAACCAGTTAAAAATAGCGGATGTTTATAGAGGAGTGGGTGTAAGGCGATCCCGATAAATAAAGCCATCACAGCGCGTCCGATAATGTGAATAGGTATTAAACCTTCAATTAAAGTTGCCATCGCTGCAATCAATATCGAGAGAATTAGACCGGGTAATATTTTTTTCATTGAACTCATACCTTTCAATTTAAGATAACCTAAGCATAATATAACATTTACATAATATAAAATGATGATTTATTATTAAAGATAAATTTATGTTATACTATTGATAATCGAACCATCACGTGTTGCCGCAATGCTTGTTTTGATCTATAGAAAGGACGATGAAAATGCTGGACCAAAAACTCCTGACCTTTATAAAGGTGGTTGAATATAAAAATTACACCAAAGCAGCTGAAGCATTAAATTTAACGCAACCAGCAGTTAGTCAACACATTAAAAAATTAGAAGCCCACTATGGCCTTTCACTTATTGAAGTGAAAGGCAAAGCGATTAATCTCACAAAACAAGGGGAGATTATATATAATTATGTGCAAGTACAGCGCGCAAACGAAGCCCACTTAGTTAATAAATTAAATCGCGTCTCACAGCCAATTAGAATTGGCGCAACATTATCAATTGCTGATTACTATTTAACACACTACCTAAATCAATATGTCACAAAAGGGTATGAGGATGTATCAGTGACGGTTAACAATACCCAAGTGATGTTACAAAAACTACTTGATGATGAACTTGACGGCGCATTTATAGAAGGCATTTTTGATAAAGATATGTTTAATTATGAAGCTTTCACCCGTGCGCAGTTTAGAGCGGTCGTAAGACAAGGACATCCCCTATTAAGTCAGACGAGACAACTAAAAGACTTGTACGCTTATCCATTAATTTTAAGGGAACAAGGTTCAGGTACTCGGAATATTTTTGAACAATATCTAAAAGAGCAGAACGATTCTCTACTGTCATTTAAAAAGATATACGAGATTGGAAGTTTTATGTTGTTAAAATCACTGATTAAACAGACTGATGCAGTTTCTTTTATGTATAAAAATGTTGCTCTAAAAGAAGTGACAGATCAAACCCTTGATTATGTCTTGCTTTCGGACGTCTCAATTGAACGCCCCCTGTACTTCATCTATCCAAAGCACTCACTTAAGTCAGAAAAAATAATAACATTCTATAATCACTTTTTGGAAACAACGTAGGGTGCCAATATTATGTTAAACTAATCTTAAAGATAAGTATGATAATTATATATGACAGAAAAGAGGAAAGAAATGATGACTGAAAAAGAAAAGATGTTGGCGGGAGACATGTATGACCCAAGTGATGATACATTAGTAAATGACCGCCTTAGCGCTAGAAAAAAGGTTAGGCGTTATAATACGACAACAGAAGAAGAACCAGAAATACGCAAGGAGTTACTGAAAGCTTTACTTGGAGAATCAGGTGAGAATATTTATATGGAACCGAATATCCGGTTTGACTATGGCTATAACACATATGTCGGTGAAAATTTTTATGCGAATTTTGATAGTGTAATTTTAGATGTAGCTGAAGTACGGATGGGGGATAACTGTATGCTCGCACCGAATGTTCAAATCTACACTGCGACACATCCAATTGAACACCTCTCACGGAATTCGGGAAAAGAATTAGCAAAACCAATCACGATTGGTGATAATGTTTGGATTGGCGGGGGTGCGATTATTAATCCTGGTGTCACGTTAGGCAATGGTGTGGTTGTCGCATCTGGTGCCGTTGTCACAAAGAGTTTTCCCGATAACGTCGTTATCGGCGGAAATCCAGCACGGATTATTAAACAAATAAATCAAGAAGGTTGAACGATCAAAAGATGAGACCAGCGCATTTGACAAAGACCAGCATTTGCGAGGTCTTTTTTTCTGTCAAAAACTAAAAAGTCACATAGACGCTAGATAATCGTTGAAATGAAAAGGGTATCATAAGAAAAATACTTAAAACCTATTGGCAGTCACGGCGTGATTGTATATAATGGTACGGATTATAGCATACATAGGAGGATGACTTTATGAACAAACTCAGTCGTTTTATACTCGTATTATTTGTAACACTAGGTGTGGCAATCTTTTCAGGTGAAGATATTTTAGATCTCTTTCTAGAACCTAATGACCAGACAGTCGACCATAGTAACATAGAAGAAACAGGCCATTATACTACCGTTGATGAGGTAAGTGCGTATATTACTCATTATCAAGCATTACCGTCTAATTACTTAACAAAAGACGAGGCCTATGACTTAGGCTGGGAGCCAGATGAAGGAAATTTACATGACGTCGCTCCAGGTATGAGCATTGGCGGGGATCCGTTTTATAACCGAGAAGGTCGATTGCCTAACGCAACGTATTATGAAGCAGATATCGATTATACCGGGGACTATCGTAACGAAAAACGTCTCGTATATTCAAATGAGGGGACAATCTATTATACAGATAACCATTACGAATCCTTTCGGGAGATAGACATGGGTGAGGCTAAATGACCATGTTAATCTTAGATGGTAAGCAACTTTTATCTATTGAAGATGTACACTGTGTTGTCAAAGAAACTTTTGATGTACCATATTACGGTAAGAATTTAGATGCGCTCTGGGATGTGTTGACAACTCAAAAAGAACTCCGAGTCATCATTAAACACGATGCACTATTACAAAAACATTTAGAACAAGATTATACCTCTTTAATATGCTTATTTGAGGATTTGAAGTCACAACCGCTACTTTATTGTTCAGTCGACATAAAAAGTTAAATAGTTTGTGTTGAATGACGATATTAAGATGAATCACTATGTGATCAGATAATATAGATATAGACAAGAAAAGGGAAGTGACAGGATGAGTATGGAATCAATTCCACTGAAAAAGAATTTAGGAACACTTGATTTAGTATTATTAGGTCTAGGTGCCGTTATCGGTACAGGGATCTTTGTCGTAACAGGTGCGGCCGCAGCAACGTATGCCGGACCTGGCTTGATTTTTTCATTTATTATCGCAGGGTTTATCATTTTTCTTATGGGACTTTGTTATGCCGAACTCGCTAGTCGCTACCCGGTTGTTGGTGGACCGTATGCTTACATGCTTCGAATTGCTGGTAAGCGTTTGGCTTGGGTGGCGGGTTGGTACGCGATTTGGGAATACTTACTCGCTAGTGCCTCGGTGGCATCGGGTTGGTCAGGCTATGTGAATGGGTTTTTAAACGGCTTAGGTATTGGTTTACCGGTAATGTTTCAAGCTTCTTTTAATCCTGAACAAGGCACCTATATCGATTTAATTGCTGTATCGATGACATTATTCGTGACATGGCTGGTATCATTTGAGGCTAAAAAAGCATTGCGCCTTAATAACTTTATGTTTTTTATTAAGTTTGGCATTATTGCCTTATTTATTATTGTAGGTATCTTTTTTGTAGAACCGAGCAATTGGCAACCAATCATGCCATTTGGCTTCTCTGGTGTTGTGAGTGGCGCGGCGTTGTTATTTTTCGCATTTTTAGGGTTTGATTCCATTTCCATGGCCGCTGAAGAAGTAAAGAATCCACAAAAAAGCCTACCTCTCGGTATCTTTTTTGCGATTGGGATTTCAGCGTTATTATATATTCTAGTTACACTTGTCCTTACAGGGATCGTACCATTTACTGAACTAAACGTTAAAGACCCTGTCGCCTTCGCCCTTCGCTATATTGATCAAAACGTGCTCGCAAGCATCGTCTCTGTCGGTGCGATTCTTACTTTATTAACGGTTCTTATTACGATGCTTTATGGTCTTGCTCGGTTGTTATATGCGATGAGTAAAGGTGAACTATTACCGAGTTATATGAATCAAGTGAACAAAAAAACCGGTGTTCCAACCAATGCAACTTGGACCGCAGGTATTATTACTAGTATATTTACTGGTTTGATCCCACTTCAACAGTTGGCTGAAATCACAAATTTAGTTACACTCATCGTGATGATGATGCTTGCGATTGGTGTGATTGTTATCCGAAAGCGTGAGGGAAAGCCAACAGACGGCAGCTTTTATGTACCGCTTGTGCCACTTGTGCCAATGTTAGCAGTTGTTTCAACCTTTTACTTGATTTTTCAACTGTCACTGTTGACTTGGATTCTTTTCTTAGTTGTCACATTGATTGGTTATATTATTTTTATCATCAATGAGAGAAAAAAATACTCAACTCAGTAAAACTTACTGCATTATGATTAGTCAATAACCGTGTTCAGTAACGAAAAGCCCTTCTTCGATAATGAAGAAGGGCTTTTTGCCGATTTTTTTAATGATAGACGATTATATTGTAGCGCCTATTTTTTTAACGGGTCCGGGTAGTCGACACCTTTAGTAGCCACTGTGATTTTTTTAATTTGTTGTTCTTCAACTGGAACGTCATTCTGATCAGTTTCAACTGTCGCAAGTCTATTGACAACGTCCATTCCTTCAATGACTTTACCGAAGCCAGCGTATTCACCATCTAAATGCGTTGATTTTTTATGGATGATAAAAAACTGTGACCCTGCTGAGTCAGGTGACTGTGAACGTGCCATTGAGATTACGCCAGGCTCATGTAGTAAGTCATTATCAAAGTCATTTGACTCGAATTCACCCGGGATAGAGTAGTCAGGTCCACCTAGTCCATTACCAAGTGGATCGCCACCTTGAATCATAAAGCCTTCAATAATACGGTGAAAAATTAACCCATCATAGAAACCACTTTCTGTAAGCGAAATAAAATTAGCAACGGTATTTGGCGCTTTACCTGGAAACAGTTCTAGTTGTATTGTCTCATCTGTTGAAAGTGTCATAGTGACAATAGGATTCTCAGTCACTTCTGGGTAATTATCATAAAAGTTCGTTTGTTCTTCTTCAAATGTTGATTCATCATCTGAAGTCTGTTCTTTTGATTCATTTGTTGTATCATTACATCCAGTAATAAGGGTGATTATGACGATGGACATAAAGAGTAAGCTAAGCTTTTTCATTGAAATTCCTCCTGAATTTGTATTCCAGAGACAGTATACCATTATAATTAATCAAAATGAAAGGGTGAAACAACTATGCGAGTCTTTTTAGATCCTGGGCACGGGGGAGATGACCCCGGTGCTTGTTTTAAAGCATTAAAAGAAAAAAATCTCACCTTAGCAATTGCACTTAGAATACGTGACCAGTTAGCAAGCCAAAAAGAGGTCATTATTAAATTATCACGCCACACGGATGAGACCTGTTCATTAAGTAAAAGAGTTAAACTTGCGGAAGGTTTTAAAGCTGATTTATATGTTTCGATTCATATCAATGCCGGGGGAGGGAGCGGTTTTGAAAGTTTTAGGTATCTTAAGACAGGAAAAGATACTGTAGAGCTTCATCAATTGTTTCATCGAACGATGATTGAAACGTTACAGGTAACCAATCGGGGATTAAAACGAGGTGACTTTTATGTATTAAGACAGACGTCGATGGCTGCAGTATTAACAGAATCACTATTCATTGATCATCCCTCAGATTATGAGAATTTAATGAAACCTTCTATGATTGATCGGATTGTAAAAGCACATGTTTTGGCAATCTTAAGTATAAAAAACAAAGATGTAAATAAGGGAAGCTTTGTGTGTGGTTCATTTCAAAGTGAAGCACTTGCACAAAAAAGGGGACGAGAATTAATAGCGGCAGATTTTCAAGTACGGATTAAATCAATAAGTGTGAAGGGTGCCCCGTTTTATCGTGTGATGGTTAATGAAACCGGAGATACAAAAGCAAAGTTACAGTTGTTAGGCTACGATGCGTTTAAAGTAAATTAATCATTCGTCATAAAGAAAATATATAAAAGTAAAAAGCAGGATCAATGGTAAATACCAGTGATCCTGCTTTTTATCTAATGTGACGGTATAAACCGACCAATTTACCTAATACAGTAATGTTTTTATAAAGAAGAGGGTCCATATTTGAGTTTTCTGGTTGTAAGCGAATATGGTCTTTTTCTTTAAAGAACCGTTTGACAGTCGCTTCGCCGTCATCTGTAAGAGCAACGATAATATCACCATTGTTAGCGGTATTTTGTTGTCTTACAATAACCACATCTCGATTATGAATACCTGCTTCGATCATACTGTCACCTTCAATTGTTAAGGCGAATGTATTCGTTTCTGTGTTTGTTAAGTATGATGGAATTGGAATAAATTCATCAATATTTTCAATGGCGGTGATGGGAAGTCCTGCCGTTACTTTCCCGATATGAGGGGCATAAGCGACTTCACTACGCATTTTCGGATTCATTTCTGTTCCGTCAACGACTTCAATCGTCCGTGGTTTAGTCGGGTCACGACGAATATAGCCTTTTTTCTCCATTCGAGCAAGATGACCATGGGTTGTTGATGTTGATGATAAACCGACAGCTTCACCAATTTCTCGTACAGACGGTGGATAGTTTTTCGTTGCTTGATAATGTTTAATATAATTAAGGATTGCTTCTTGGCGTTTTGATAGGGTATCCATTCATTATCCCTCCAATTAATTTTAGTTAAGTATACCATAATAAAGTTATCTAAATCAAACGTTTGTTCGAAAAACATTGACACCGAACAAATCATTTGGCTACACTTAAATAGAAAGTATGTTTCCATGAAAGGAAGGTGTAAAAATGCGGGTTATTATTTACTGTCGAGTTAGTACAACAAAGGATGAGCAAGCCTCCTCACTCCTGCGTCAAAAACAGGAGTTAGTAGCGTTAGCTGAACATAAACAGATGAAGGTGGTTGACATCATCGAGGAGAAAGTAAGTGGGTATACAATTGAGCGTGATGGTCTATTGTCATTGTTTGATCAATGTCAAGAAGGCGACATCGATGCTATACTCGTTCAAGATGAAACTCGATTAGGGCGCGGAGAAACGAAAATCGCGATTTTTCATCAGTTAAAAAAATCCGGTGTAAAAATCTTCACTCAATCACAAACGGGAGAATTTCAACTATCTGAGTCTGATCGCATGGTGTTAGAGATTGTCGGGATTGTTGAAGAATATCAACGGAAAATTCACAACTTAAAAATTAAACGTGGTATGAAAAAAGCGGTGAAAAATGGATATCGTCCAGAGAATAACTTAACGAAGATTGACCAATCAAAGGGCCGTGATAAAATCAGCTTTCCGGTTGAAGAAGTCATGAGATTACGAAATAATGGCCTAACATTTAAAGATATTGCCCTCACCTTGCGTGGTTTAGGGTATAATGTATCTAAAGCCACCGTCCATCGCCGCTATCAAGAATACCTCTTACTTGCAGAAAGCAATGAAGATTCGTTATGATAGACATAGTGAAAATCATCAAATTAAGGAGATTTAAAATATGCTGTCACAAGAAAAGTTAGCGCGAATTAATACTTTAGCTAAAAAGGCTAAAGCGGAGGGCTTATCAAACGAAGAAAAAGAAGAACAACAAGTCCTACGAGAAGAGTATTTAAAGAACGTAAGGAAGTCCTTTAAAAATCAATTTAAGGGGATGACCATCGTTGATCCAAATGGCGATGATGTCACCCCACAAAAAATCAAGGACTTACAGTCAAAAAAATAAGTTAATTCATTGAAATGTACAATTATGTCTTGTGTAAATAGCGTTTTCATTATAGGATATAAATTGTACGTACATATTAACGTATGTATGAATCCAGAAAGGGGTTTAAGAAGTATGACAAATCAAGTACAACAAACATCAATTAATGCCATTCGTACACTATCAATCGATGCAATCCAAAAGGCGAACTCAGGACACCCAGGTTTACCAATGGGAGCAGCGCCAATGGCGTATACATTATGGACAGAGTTCATGAATCAAAATCCAAAGCATTCTAAATGGTTCGATCGCGACCGGTTTGTATTATCAGCTGGCCACGGTTCAATGTTACTATACTCACTATTACACTTATCAGGATTTAACCTTGGAATTGACGACCTTAAGAACTTCCGTCAATTAGGATCACATACACCTGGACACCCTGAAGTAACAGATACAGATGGTGTTGAAGCAACAACAGGTCCTTTAGGACAAGGGGTCGCGATGACTGTCGGTATGGCGATGGCAGAAGCACACCTTGCAGCAAAATATAACCGTGACGATTTCAATATTGTCGATCACTATAGCTATGCACTTGTTGGTGATGGTGACCTTATGGAAGGCATCTCACATGAAGCTGCGTCACTTGCGGGACACTTAGGTTTAGGTAAATTAATCGTACTTTACGATTCAAATGATATTTCATTAGATGGTGACTTAGACAAGTCATTCTCTGAATCTGTTGAAAAACGCTTTGAATCATACAACTGGCAAGTCATTCGCGTGGATGATGGTACAGATGTTGAAGCGATTAAAGCAGCTATTAAAGAAGCACAAGCAAATACGACTCAACCAACAATGATTGAAATTAAAACGGTAATCGGTTACGGTTCACCAAATAAACAAGGTAAGAGTGATGCTCATGGTGCGCCACTTGGCGATGATGAAATCAAACTTGTTCGCGAGAACTATAACTGGAATCATGCACCATTTGAAGTACCCGATGGTGTTTATGAAGACTTTGAAACGAAAGTAGCAAAACGCGGGGCTGAAGCTGAAGCTGAATGGAATAAACAATTCGAAGATTATAAAGCGAAATACCCTGAACTTGCTGCAGAGTTCGAAACAGCAATGAACAATGAATTACCAGAAGGATGGGTAGATGAGTTACCAACATTCACACCTGGTGAAGACACGCTTGCAACACGTGCCTCAAGTGGTAAACTCGTCAACGCATTATCAAAAGCTGTTCCAAGCCTCTTTGGTGGTAGTGCTGACCTTGCGGGTTCAAATAAAACACGTATGGACGATGAAGAAGACTTTGATAAAACAAATTATGCCGGCCGTAACATTTGGTTTGGTGTTCGTGAATTTGCGATGGCAGCAGCCCTTAACGGTATGGCGTTACATGGCGGCTTAAAAGTATACGGCGGAACTTTCTTCGTCTTTAGTGATTACTTACGCCCAGCTGTTCGTCTATCAGCAATTCAAAAATTACCGGTAACTTACGTGTTAACACACGATTCAATTGCGGTAGGTGAAGATGGTCCAACACACGAACCGGTTGAACAATTAGCCGCTTTCCGTGCAATGCCCGGCATTTCAGTACTTCGTCCAGCGGATGGTAACGAAGTAGCTGCATCATGGCGCTTAGCGATGGAATCAACGGATACACCATCCCTTCTTGTCTTAACACGTCAAAACTTACCAACGCTTAAAGGTACAAACTATGAAGGCGTTAAAAAAGGTGGCTATATCGTAAGCGCGGCTGAACAGGCCGTCGCTGACGGTATCTTAGTTGCTGCTGGTTCTGAAGTTCAACTTGCTGTCAGTGCACAAGAAGAACTAAAAGCAAAAGGAATCGACGTTAGCGTTGTAAGTATGCCAGCTTGGGATCGTTTCGAACAACAAGATCAAGCATACAAAGACTCTGTCTTACCTAAAGATGTGAAGAAACGTCTAGCTGTTGAAATGGGCTCTCCACTTGGATGGGACCGCTATGTAGGTGATGAGGGTGATATCTTAGGTATCGATACTTTCGGTGCTTCTGGTGAAGGTAACCAAATCATGGCACATTACGGTTTTACAGTTGAAAACGTCGTTAAACGTTTTGAAGCTGTATTCAATAAGTAATTTAGTATAAGTTACAATCCCAATCAAAGGATCACAAGGAAGAACCCTAGAGCTAGTTAAAGGGTTCTTCCTTTCTTTCTGAATGGCATTTGCCCGAATGAATGCGCGTGAGTTTGATTGTTGCTATTGTAATTAAGTGAAATATTTAATATACTAAGTAAGAAATGATTTGAAGGGGGAAGTTAAATTATGACAGTTGGAATCATTTGGGTCATCGTCATTGTGATTGTCGCGCTCTTAGCTGGTGCTGCACTAGGCTTTTTCATCGCGAGAAAATATATGATGGATTACTTAAAGAAAAATCCACCAATTAATGAGCAAATGCTCCGTACACTTATGATGCAAATGGGTCAAAAGCCATCACAGAAGAAAATTAATCAAATGATGCGCTCAATGAATAATCAAAACCCAGGTAAATAATGAATCAGAAGTCTAAAGACATATTCAGTTAATGCTGAGTATGTCTTTTTTGCGCTTTCTAGCGGAACAAATTTATATATTCCTTATGTATGCTAGGGTTTGTAGCTAAATTATATTGTCGAAATATTTTACATATTTACGATTTTACTTTACAATGGTAAAGTATATAGCCTTGTCTTGCGATAAAAGACATGAGTTGCCCTAAATAGGACGATATAGGAGGGATTAATTCAGTGATTAATACGAAACAATCATTTGAACTTAACGGAAAAACAGTAAACTATTATCAATTAAAAGCATTAGAAGAAGCAGGTAAAGGGGATGTCAGCCGTTTACCATTCTCTATTCGAGTTTTGCTCGAGTCATTATTACGCCAATATGACGGCCGTGTGATTAACGATGAACATATTGATGGTTTGATTAACTGGGGGAAACAAGCAAAAACAGATGTCCCATTTAAGCCATCACGCGTTATTTTACAAGATTTCACCGGCGTACCAGCTGTCGTTGACTTAGCGTCGTTGCGTAAAGCAATGGTTGATATGGGTGGAAAAGCTGATCAAATCAATCCAGAAGTACCGGTTGATTTAGTCATTGACCACTCGGTACAAGTCGATGCCTTTGGGACAAATAGTGCCCTCCTAACCAATATGGAGTTTGAATTTGAACGCAACATGGAACGTTACCAATTCTTAAACTGGGCCCAAAAAGCCTTTGATAACTACCGGGCTGTTCCACCTGCGACAGGTATTGTACACCAAGTAAACTTAGAATACATCGCCAATGTTGTACATCAACAAGAAAATAGTGATGGTACGATTGATGCCTTTCCTGATACATTAGTTGGAACGGACTCACATACGACCATGGTAAACGGATTAGGTGTCCTTGGATGGGGCGTTGGTGGGATCGAAGCTGAAGCAGGTATGCTTGGCCAACCATCTTATTTCCCAGCACCTGACGTGATTGGTGTGAAATTTACTGGTTCAATGCCTAACGGCATTACTGCAACAGATCTTGCGCTTAAAGTGACGCAAGTCTTGCGTGAGAAACAGGTTGTTGGTAAATTTGTTGAATACTTTGGGCCGGGTCTAAAAGAAATGCCACTAGCAGACCGAGCAACGATTTCAAATATGGCACCTGAATACGGGGCGACATGTGGTTTCTTCCCGGTTGATGAAGAATCACTAAACTATTTACGCTTAACTGGACGTGAAGAAGATCACATTGCGCTTGTAGAAGCCTACTGTAAAGCAAATGATCTTTGGTATGATTCAAGTCAACCAGACCCAGAATTCACGGATCTTGTTGAAATTAACTTATCTGATTTAGAGCCAAGTCTGTCAGGACCAAAACGTCCTCAAGATTTAATTTTATTATCAGATATGAAGAAATCTTTCCATCAAGCTGTGACAGGCCCAGCAGGTAATCATGGATTTGGACTAGATAAAAGTGAATTTGATAAAGTCGCTAAAGTAAAACATGAAAACGGTGAGAAAAGTGACATGACAACCGGCTCGCTTGCAATTGCGGCGATCACGTCGTGTACGAACACATCAAACCCTTATGTTATGTTAGGGTCAGGCTTACTTGCACGTAACGCAGTGAAAAAAGGCTTAACGGTTCCACCGTATGTGAAAACATCACTCGCGCCTGGTTCTAAAGTCGTGACACGTTACCTAGAAGATGCTGGTTTGATGCCGTATCTCGAGGAATTAGGCTTTAATTTAGTTGGATATGGTTGTACAACATGTATCGGTAACTCTGGTCCACTTGAACATGTCGTTGAGGAAGCGATTGTTGAACATGACTTAACGGTAGCGTCTGTCTTATCAGGTAACCGTAACTTCGAAGGACGGATTCACCCACTCGTTAAAGCGAACTATTTAGCATCACCACCACTTGTCGTTGCTTATGCGCTGGCAGGAACGGTCGATGTTGATCTCATGAAAGAACCATTGGGTTATGACCAGGATAATCAACCGGTTTACTTTGATGATCTATGGCCATCACTTGATGAAATTCGTGACGAAGTGCATCGCGTTGTCACGCCAGAAATATTCAAGAAAGAATATGCCAATATTTTTGATTCGAATGAACGTTGGAATGCGATCGAAACAACAGATGAGCCTTTATATGAGTGGAATCATGACTCAACGTACATTCAAAACCCACCATTCTTTGAAGACTTATCTCGTGACCCAGATGAGGTTAAACCGCTAAATGATTTACGGGTCATTGGTAAGTTTGGGGATTCAGTCACAACGGACCATATCTCACCTGCGGGCGCGATCGCAAAAGATATGCCAGCTGGTCGTTATCTTCAAGAAAACGGGGTGACACCACGTCAGTTTAACTCTTATGGTTCACGCCGTGGTAATCACGAAGTAATGATGCGCGGGACATTTGGAAACATTCGTATTAAAAATATGTTAGCGCCTGGAACAGAAGGTGGATTCACTACCTACTGGCCAAAAGAAAAAGTCATGCCGATTTATGACGCGGCGATGAAATATCAAGAACAAGACACAGGTTTAGCGATTTTAGCTGGTAATGATTATGGGATGGGATCTTCTCGTGACTGGGCAGCTAAAGGAACGAATCTGTTAGGTATTAAAACGGTCATTGCTAAAAGCTACGAACGCATCCACCGTAGTAACCTCGTTATGATGGGTGTATTACCACTTCAATTTACTGACGGGGAAGATGCAGATACGCTCGGTTTAACTGGACGTGAAGCCATCTCAGTCGCAATTGATGAATCTGTTACACCAAATCAAACAGTTAAAGTCACCGCAACCGCTGAAGACGGTACTGTGACTACATTTAATGCCATTGCCCGTTTTGACGGTGAAGTTGAAATTGACTACTATCGTCACGGCGGTATTTTACAAATGGTACTTAGGAATAAATTAGCACAAACAGAAGCCTAAATGATAAAAAGCTGCCCTTGGGGTGGCTTTTTGTGTCGATTAATTTATGTAATGAATCTTTTAGATTGGACAGTATCTATCTCTTGATACTCAGAGGAAATGAACCAATCAGAAAAGTCATCAAATTATTAAAATTATGTTAAACTAATGACAGAGATGATGAGGGGATGAGAGAGAATGACAAACCATTTAATATTTTCAAAAATAAATGAAGCAACCTTACTAAATTGGACGGATATTAATCAATCACCGCCCTATCGAGAGATTGACTGTTTGCGTGCGATTGATCAATACCGAGCTGAACCAGAAAAGTTATCGGATACAGCTGTGAGTGCCTTACATACGATGCTCGTCTATCATCGTTTAATGCGTCATCATGACGTTGATCACTTATCAGATAAATTACTAGATCTCGCGAAAGAATATGATGCTGACTTTCCAATGATTGAAACGCTCGCTCAAATCAGACAGTTTTATCGTGTGTTTCAGGATATTAAGACGTTAGACCTTACTGACTTTTCGATGCGCGAAACGGATTTTGACCAGTTGAAATCGAAAAAAATGACAGAACTAAAAGAAGAAATTAATCGGTTCTTTGAGCTTACCCGGCATGTATCAATTTATTCAAGTAGTAAAAGCCACCCGCTGTATCATATCTTTAAAGAATTAAAAGAAGCGCTTGTCGAATTAGAAGCTGATTTAGATGATGGAATAGATCTCATTGAGAACCGGAGAACCGGTGTTCAGACGAGTAAAATTAATCACTCAGTGCGAAATATTGTTCAACTGATAGAAGATTTTAATGAAGCCTTCCCGTCAATCTTTAATTCTGAAGTAAAACAATCACCGCTAGAGAAACTTGAATCAATGGTTGGTTTGGAACATGTGAAGCGTTATATGCGCCAGTATTATCACTATTTAAAGTATCAACAAGACCGAAAATCGATTGGCTTTCAAATGATCGATGAACCAGGTCTGCATATGATTATTACTGGGAATCCTGGGACGGGTAAAACAACGATTGCGAGGTTACTTGCGGAAATTTACCATGAACTTGGTTTGCTCGAATCAAAAAAAGTCATTGAAGTGAATCGCTCGCATTTAGTCGGGTCCTTTGTCGGTCAGAGCGAAGAAAATACGATGGCGTATATTCGAGAAGCGGTTGGTGGTGTATTATTTATTGATGAGGCTTACAGTTTACACCGTCAAGACCAAAGCGGCAGTGATTACGGGCAAGCGGTTATTGACACGCTCGTTTCAGCGATGACAAGTGGAGAGTATGCTGGTAAATTTGCGGTTATTTTAGCTGGTTATCCGGAAGAAATGCGACAATTTTTATGGGCAAACCCGGGTCTTCGGAGCCGGTTCCCAGAACAAAATTTTATCCAACTACCTGACTTTAAAATCAGTGAATTATTAGAAATCGCAGAAGAAGTTGCTTTACAGAATGATTACTTCTTTACTGAAACAGCACTTAATAGTTTTTATGGCTTAATTGAACGTGCTAAAGTGGATGATTCGTTTGGGAACGCCCGAACTGTCCGTGATTTAGTAATGAAGGCTATTTTCAAAAAAGGCGCTTCAATCTCGGTTGATGACCAAGATGATTGGCTTGATCATATGCATATTGAGTCGAAAGATTTAGCTGTCATGGATGACGATCAAGACGACAGTAATCCGATGGAACAATTAGAAAACTTAATCGGGCTGTCCAATGTCAAAGATGAAGTGAAGAAACTGTCATCGTTTGTGAAAATTCAACAGACAAGAAAAGACCAAGGCCTTCCATCGGTACCGATTCAACTTCATGCAGTATTCTCTGGAAACCCTGGAACAGGGAAAACAACAGTTGCTAAAATTTATTCCAAACTACTAAAAGAGCGGGGGCTATTAAAGCGTGGTCATTTTATTATGGCTTCCAGAAGTGATCTTGTCGCAGGTTATGTCGGCCAAACGGCTATTAAAACAAAAAATAAAATCCGCGAGGCGCTCGGTGGGGTCTTGTTTATTGATGAAGCTTATAGTCTTTACCGCGGAGAAAATGATTTTGGTAAAGAAGCGATTGATACACTTGTAGATGAAATGACAAAGCATAATGAAAACCTCGTCGTTATTTTAGCTGGATATAAACAAGATATGAAACGCTTTATTGATAGTAATCCAGGCTTAAGTTCTCGATTTAAAAAATATTTTGAGTTCCAAGATTATTCCGGCGAAGAATTACTTGATATCGCTTGTTTCCATATTGGTCGTTATCATTATCAAGTGGATAACGGGGTAAAAGAATACTTACTTGAGCAGTTTTCAAAACAAGTCGTGGCAGGTAATGCACGTTTTGTCGTGAATCTTGTCGAAGAAGCCATTCAATTTCAGGCCTTACGGCTAGCTGAAGCAGATGAACTTACTGAAACCTTCACCGACTTATCTATTCAGGACTTTAAAAATGCATGGGAACAAGTAAAAGGGAGTGCTGATGAGTGAAAAAAGTAACTGAGAAAATTAATGTGCGTTATCAAGAAACTGATCAAATGGGGGTTGTCTACCATGCGAACTATTTAGTCTGGTTTGAAATTGGTCGAACAGCTTTTGTGGAAGCACTAGGTTTTAATTATCATGATATGGAAAAAGAAGGGGTTGTGTCACCGGTCACCCATATAGAAGCGGATTATAAACGACCAGCTAAATACGGTGAGCCGTGTTATGTCACAACGTGGGTCGAAAGTTATGATGGTCTCAGAACGCGTTATGGTTATGACGTTACCAATCAGAGCGACGAGTTATTAGTGACGGGCTTCAGTGACCATGTGATTGTCAAACAAGATAGTTTCCGTCCAATTTCAGTTAGACGCCGGTTTCCCGATTGGCACGCGGCTTATTTAGAGGCGATGGCATAAATATGGCTTTTGGGATTACACGTGAAGAACTGAAACAATGGCAGCAACAGGTTACGCGTGGCGATATTGCTTTTTTGACCCATTACTGGCAAGACAGTCGGTTTAAAGAGGCTACTTCGGTAACGAAAGTTGGTTCAAGCGACTTAGTTAAATTAAAGCAGTGGGGGGAGAAATATAACTTACACCCTAATTGGATTGATTATAAAGAGGATTATCCTCATTTTGATCTGTTTCCACCTTTTCAAAAAGCGATACTTGAACAGGAAGGCTACATGGATCACATTAAACGATTTAATTTATAAACCAAAAACAAGCAGGCAAAGGATATATCCTTTAGCTGCTTGTTTTTTTAGTTCATCGATTGAATCATAATCAACTATCCCTTAGTTGCCCTATGATTGATCAGATTGATTATGATTCATATTTTTTTCTTCATCCTTTAATGGGACAGGATCAAAACCGCCAGGGTGAAAAGGATGACACTTTAATACTCGTTTAATTGTCATGTACCCACCTTTTAAGGCACCATATCGTTCAATTGCTTCTAAACCATAACTCGAACATGTTGGTTGGAACCGACAACTGGGTGGTTTTGTTGGACTAATATATTTACGGTAAAAGCGAATCAGAGACAACAAGATTTTTTTCATCATCGGTTTTCCACTCGCTTATCATAAGTGATCGATGCGATAGCATCGTGTAAATGAATCGATTCTTCATTACGACACGTCACCTTAAAGGCAACGACGTCCTCTCGTTCATACAGATCTGCGCTCACTAAGCGCACCATATCTTCAACGAACCGAGGATTTTCATAAGCGTGTTCGGTGACCACTTTTTCATCTGTTCGTTTTAATACGGGGTGAATTTTTGCACTCGCATTAGATTCCGCCATCTCTAACAACCACTTTTTCCAGTCACTTGTTGTTTCATCAAATAAAGGATCAAGTTCGGTAGTAATTGAGACAATACCACGTTGATTGTGCGCACTATACTCACTAATTTCTTTTGAACACGGGCATAGCGTTGTAATTGTTGCCGCTAAGCCAACGTGAACGGTAAAGCCAGAAGACGTATCATACGTGACTTTGATTGTCAGATCGACATGATTCAACCCCTGTAGCTGTGAATGTGGCCCGCGTTGTTGATAAAAGTAAGGCACGGTTATATCAATCGTCGCATCAGTTGTTTTGAGTCGTGTACTTAACTCTTTCGTAAAAGCCTTTAAATCCTTTAAGTTCGTCGTTAAGCGCTGCTTTTGATAGTACGCTTCTAATTGTTCAGTAAATCGTGACATATTTGTTCCTTTACTTTGTTGGACAATTGACGACGTCATAGTAAATTTAGCGACTGATGTTTGGGTGTGCGGCTCGATTTCACCATGGATTGTCATCGGATGGGTCACATTCGTAATCCCGACGGCATCTATGTGAAACAGAAAATCATTTTGCGTATTTTGAAGGTCCGCCATCGCGTCTTTTTCGGTGGGTTTTGTCCGTTTTCCAGGTGAAACGGAACCAAATAACCGGTGGCGTTCTTGTTTTTCTGGTAGATGTTTTTTATATTGGGTCATAGGTCGTGCATCCCCTTTCGGTTCTCTTTCTTATTTAAAGAGTATACTAAGAGTCTAGATGAGTTTCAATCTATTTAACTTAAGTTTCTTTATTTGTGAGGAGAAAGGCGACAAAAAAGCGCACGTATAAACGTGCGCATCGCTGTTACATCCAAGTAATTTTAGGTTCTGTCTTATTCATGAGACGTTTAATGTTGGGAATGTGACGATAGATGATAAATGTCAACAACACCGACGTTAAAATGAGTAAATCGAATCGTGACATGATCAGCGCTGTAATCACGGCGACAAAACTGGTGACAATCGACGATAATGATACATACTTAGTGATATACAGTAATACAAAAAAGGTTGCAAGAATAATGAAAAATAGTAATGGACTTAGTCCTAAGACGAGACCGCCTGAGGTAGCGACTGCTTTGCCACCTTTAAATCCGGCAAAGAGCGGGTACATGTGACCAATGACACAGAAAACACCAATGACAAGTAAATTTACTTCGATGGGACTAAAATAAAAGGGAATAGCGATACTTAAGGTTCCTTTAAGGACATCACTCACCGTAACAGCAATACCGGCTTTTTTTCCTAAGACACGGAAGGTATTCGTCCCGCCAAGGTTCCCGCTGCCATGTTCTCTGATATCGGTTTGGTAAAAGGCTTTTCCAACAATCAATCCGGACGGGATTGAGCCAAGTAAATAAGCTAAAATAATAAATAATACGTAATAGAGCATCTCAAGTTCCTCATTTCATACAGATTCATCGCTTTATTGTAACATGATTTTAATTTAAGTGAAAGTATTTTAAGACCAGGTGCTAATGATAAAATTAAAGGCACGAGCAGAAGTGTGCGTCAAGTGCGGACAAAAAAGCGGGTCAATTTAATTTGATCTGACACAATGATTTGACCAAATGCTTTAAAAAGGCTTAAACTAAAGAAAAGATATACCTTAAAGGTAATCAATTACACACAAGAGGTGATGATATGTACAATGAACAAACATCAAACAAAACATTTAAGCGTCTATTAACAGACAGTAAAACGATTGCTGTCGTTGGATTATCGAATAAGCCCCACCGTACGTCATATCAAATTAGTAAATTAATGCAGCAGCAAGGATATAAAATTATTCCTGTCAACCCAACCATTGACGAAGTGCTTGGTGAGAAGAGTGTTCCATCACTTTCAGACATTCATGAGCCAGTTGACATTGTCAATGTTTTTAGAAAAGCTATTTTTCTAGAAGATATTGTGACAGAAGCGATCGCGATTAAAGCGCCGGTTGTCTGGGCTCAGCTCGGCATTTACGACGAAGACGTTTTTAAGCGTTATCATAACCAAGTGAAACTTATTATGAATACGTGTATTAAAGTAAAGTATTATGAAGTGATGAATTAAAGGGACGCTTGTCTTTTTCAAAACAGTCATGCTATACTTTATGAGCTTATTAGAAACAACAGTTCGTTATGTGATCGCCTTCTGGCAATCACTTGGAAGGGGAAAAGAACGTTGACACGAACAAATAATTATACCGATGATTCAATTCAAGTATTAGAAGGCTTAGAAGCCGTTAGAAAAAGACCTGGGATGTATATTGGTTCTACCGATGCCCGTGGATTGCATCATCTTGTTTATGAGATTGTCGACAATGCTGTCGATGAGGCCCTGGCGGGATATGGTGAAAAAATTTCTGTCACAATAGAAGCAGATAATAGCATTACCGTGACCGATGAAGCGCGTGGGATGCCAATTGGTATGCATAAATCAGGGAAGTCTACACCAGAAGTCATTTTAACTGTCTTACATGCTGGCGGTAAGTTTGGCCAAGGGGGATATAAAACAGCAGGTGGTCTCCACGGTGTGGGGGCATCTGTTGTCAATGCCTTATCTGAACATTTAACGGTCACGATTAAACGTGATGGTAAAATTATGCGACAGTCCTTTTCTAATGGTGGCAAGTCTGATGGCGACTTAACTGAGATTGGTAAGACGAAACAAACGGGAACGGCGATTCATTTTAAGCCAGATCCAACAATCTTTTCGACCACAACATTTCAGTTTGAAATTTTATCCGAACGCTTAAGAGAATCTGCCTTTCTATTAAAAGGCATTAACATTACTCTCATTGACAAACGACATGATGTGACCGAAGAGTATGTATATCCTGAAGGATTAAAAGCCTTTGTTACCTATTTAAATGAAGATAAAGATGTCTTAAATGACGTGGTTGCTTTTGAAGGTGAACATAATGGCATTGAAGTCGACTTTAGTTTTCAATTCAATGATGGTTATACAGAAAGTATTTTAAGTTTTGTTAATAATGTGCGCACAAGAGACGGTGGGACGCATGAAGCCGGAGCGAAAGCTGGTGTGACGCGTGTCTTTAACGAATACGCCCGTAAAATCAAATTGTTGAAAGATAAAGATAAAAATCTTGATGGCAGTGATATCCGTGAAGGTTTTACAAGTGTCGTAAGTGTTAGAATTCCAGAAGAGAAACTTCAGTTTGAAGGTCAAACAAAAGGGAAACTCGGAACGAGTGAAGCTCGCACCGCTGTTGATACCGTTATTACTGAACAACTGAGTTATTTCTTAGAGGAAAATTCTGAATTGGCTCAATCATTATTAAAAAAAGCGATTCGTGCAAAAGAAGCAAGAGAAGCTGCTCGTCGGGCTCGTGATGACGCCCGAACGGGGAAAAAGAAAAAACGAAAGGATGCTTTACTGAGTGGTAAATTAACCCCAGCGCAGTCACGCAATCCTAAAAAGAATGAGTTATATCTCGTTGAGGGAGACTCGGCTGGTGGGTCAGCCAAACAAGGACGTGACCGGAAATTCCAAGCCGTATTACCCTTACGAGGAAAAGTCGTTAATACCGAAAAGACAAAACTTGAAGATGTCTTTAAAAATGAAGAAATCTCTACGATTATTCACACCATTGGAGCCGGGGTTGGCGCTGATTTTGATGTAGATGATGCCCAGTATGATAAAGTGATCATTATGACCGATGCTGATACGGATGGTGCACATATTCAAGTCTTATTGTTAACGTTTTTCTATCGTTACATGCGTCCACTTATCGATGCGGGTAAAATATATATCGCTTTACCGCCGTTATACAAGATTTCAAAAGGTAAAGGAAAGAAAGAAACGATTCGTTATGCGTGGAGTGACGAAGAGATGAAGGAAGCGATTAAAGAGCTGAAATCCGGTTACATCTTGCAGCGTTATAAAGGTTTAGGTGAGATGAATGCGGATCAGCTTTGGGAGACGACAATGAATCCTGAGTCTCGTACCTTGATTCGCGTGACGATAGATGACTTGGCTCGCGCTGAGCGCCGGGTAACGACGCTTATGGGTGATAAAGTTGCGCCTCGTCGGAAATGGATTGAATCACACGTCCAATTTGGATTAGATGAAGAGACAAATATTATTGAGAATGAGAATATTCATACCGAATCATAAGTAAGGATCGAGTTAAGGAGGAAGAACTTTGTCACAACGTGAGCAATATTTAGATTTACCACTAGAAGAAGTGATTGGCGATCGATTTGGTCGCTACAGTAAATATATTATACAAGACCGTGCCTTACCTGATGCACGGGATGGGTTAAAACCGGTTCAACGCCGGATTCTTTATGCGATGCATAAGGAAGGAAATACGCATGAGAAAGGCTTTCGGAAATCTGCCAAGACTGTTGGTACTGTGATTGGTAACTATCACCCGCACGGAGATAGCTCTGTCTATGAGGCGATGGTTCGTTTATCACAAGACTGGAAAGTCCGCAATGTGCTTGTAGAAATGCATGGTAACAATGGGAGTGTTGACGGGGATCCACCGGCAGCAATGCGTTATACTGAAGCACGTCTGGCACCCATTGCGAGCGAATTACTGCGTGATATCGACAAAGAGACGGTGGGATTTATTCCAAACTTTGATGATACCAATCATGAACCAGTGGTCTTACCAGCACGGTTCCCTAATTTACTCGTCAACGGTTCAACGGGTATTTCAGCAGGGTATGCAACCGATATTCCGCCTCATAACTTAAATGAGGTCATTGATGCTGTCATTAAGAAAATTGATGCACCAGATGTGACGATAGATGAACTGATTGAACTCATTCCTGGACCAGACTTTCCAACCGGTGGGATTATTCAAGGGGCAGATGGCATTAAACAAGCTTACCGCACTGGTAAGGGTAAGGTTGTTGTTAGAGGTCGCTGTGAAATTGAAACATTACGCAGTAAGCGAGAACAAATTGTTATCACAGAAATTCCTTATGAAGTCAATAAAGCAAGCCTTGTGAAACGAATGGACGAGTTAAAGCTTGACCGCAAAGTTGAAGGCGTCGCTGAAATTCGTGACGAAACGGACCGGACAGGTATGCGGATTGTCATTGAACTGAAAAAAGACGCTGACAGTATCGGGATTTTAAATTTCTTTTATAAAAATACAGATTTACAAATTACCTATAATTTTAATATGGTCGCGATTGTTGATAAAACACCAAAACTTATGTCGTTAGTTGACATGTTAGAGGCTTATATTAAGCACCAACGCCATGTGATTAGACGAGCGGCAACATTTGATTTAAATAAAGCTAAAACTCGCCATCATATCGTTGAAGGGTTAATTAAAGCTATTTCAGTACTTGATGAATTAATTCAAAAAATCCGTCAAAGTAAAGATAAAAAAGATGCTAAAACCCGGATAAAAGAAGCGTATCAATTTACTGAAGAGCAAGCAGAGGCCATTGTTAATTTACAACTTTACCGTTTGACGAATACCGATATTACGGCTCTTCAGCAAGAGCTTGACACGTTAACAAAAGAAATGACGCGATTAGAAAAAATCGTTACCGATAACAAAACATTAGATAATGTCATCAAAAAAGATTTGAAAGACTTAAAGAAACGTTTTAACACGGTTAGGTTAACGACGATCGAACAAGAAGTTGAAGAGCTTAAAATTAACCTTGAAGTTATGATCGCAAGTGAAGATGTGTTAGTGTCGGTGACACATGATGGTTACATTAAACGAACCAGTCTAAGGTCATATCAAGCCTCAAATGGTGAAGATTTAGCAATGAAGGAAGAAGACCGGTTAGTTGGTCTTTATGAAGTGAATACGACCGATACAATGCTGATGTTTACCAATCGCGGGAGATACATTTATGCACCGGTTCATACCCTCCCTGATATTCGTTGGAAAGACCTTGCTCAGCATGCATCGCACTTAGTTGGCTTAGACCAAGGAGAAAAAATTATTGAAGCGATGCCTATGCGAGATTTTAATACCACGGAATATTTGATCTTCTTTACGAAGAACGGCATGGTTAAACGCTCTGAATTAAAATTATATGAGGCCAGTCGCTATTCTAAACCCCTGATCGCTACCGGACTCAAAAAAGGTGATGAAGTCATCAGTGTTTACCGCTCTAACGGTCTCCAAGATGTTTTCGTTGTCTCCAATAGAGGTTATGGTCTTCACTACAGTGAAGCAGAAATTTCTCCCGTCGGACAGCGCGCAGCTGGCGTTAAAGCGATTCAACTCAAACAAGATGAGCATGTCGTTAGTGGGCTGGTGATGAGTGGAGAAGATGATGATACCTTCTTCACATTAGTGACCCAACGCGGTGCGATGAAGCGAATGGCACTATCACTTTTTGAAACAGCCAAACGGGCAAACCGCGGGCAAATTATGTTACGTGAATTAAAAGGGAAACCCCATCGTGTGGTTGGTTTCTTAGAATGCAGTAGCCTGGAGCAAATTGTCCTTGAAACAACAAGTGGAGACCGTAGTCTACATCATCCAATGGCCTTGTCACTTAGTGATCGCTATAGTAACGGCTCGTTTGTACTTGATACCGATCAAGTTGGGGACGTCGTAAACGTCTATAAAGAAACGCTATATGAAGCGCCGTTTAAAGAAGAGAAATAACGACGTTAAGCGTTCGCTGCTATAAAGCAGAACGTCAAATAGAAAACAACCGAGAACGACAAACGTCATTCTCGGTTGTTTTCTTTTCTCTTCACACCTCAGTCAATCAGCGCGATTTGAAATTCACGACCAACATCAGTTGCTTGATGAGCATCCGAGCCGATTTTTAAAGGGATCCCGTTCTCTTTTGCCCGTTGTAACACGACTGGATTCGGATAAACGGTTTGACAATCTGGTTTAAATAATCCGGCTGTATTCACATCTAGTTGATAGCCTTTTGTCTTGATCAGCGTGAGTAACTGGTCAATTTGCTTCATCATCACCTTAGAATACTGATAAGGATAAACCCGTTTAAACTTCTCAACAAGTGTCATATGCCCGATTCGTATGGGTTTAAAGTGGCCTAAATCACTACGAACAGATTTCTCAACAGTGTGAAAGTAGGCCCGGTACACGTTTTCTACTGAGCCTAAGGCCGTTACTAAGTCACCGAAAGCAGCTTGACTAAAATCTAGACAGTGGAAAGTGTCTGTATTATCCTTTAGCATATGCACCGATAAAATCGCATCTTCAATTTCGTCACCGTACGTATTAAGAAAATCAGTCGTTGCTTGTTCAAATCCTTCAATGTAATCAACTTCAAACCCTACTCGAATTTTCAGGTCATTTTTATACATCTCTCTTACTTTTTGAATGGCTTTAATATAAGCATCGACTTGTTCGCGCCTCATCCCACTATCTTTATCTGGGGTAGGGTCAACAAACCCTTCAGGGAGTGGGGCATGTTCGGTGAAACTGATTTCTTTTAAACCTAACTGAATGGCTTTTTCTGCGTATGCTGCCAACGTATCCGTCGTACCATGGGGGCAAAACGGGGTATGAATATGATAATCTCCTAAAATAGGCATTTAAAAACCTCCCTCTTTCCTTTATGATATAATTAACTGAACAATTTGAAAAGAAAAAAATGTTGACCAGCTTAATAAATAATGTTAAATTAGTAACACTATCAATACTTTATCACGCTAAAGTGGTACAGTAATAAAGAAACGGATGTGACAAAATGTTTTTACCGGATGGCAGTCAAGATCAAATCGGCAAGATCCTATTAAAAAAACAACATGTGTATCAAATTTTTAATGACGTCGCTGTTTCTCGTGGCTTTAAAGCAATTGAAACGCCCGTTATTGAATATGCGGATACCTTTACGAATCCCCATATTGGAATGCCTTTTCAACAGTTATTAAAGTGGTTCGACCGTGAGGGAGAGATTGAGGTCCTCCGTCCCGATTGGACTACAGCTATTGCGAGAGCATTAATGAAACTAAACCCAAAAGAATCTAAGTGGTTCTACCAAGGGTCTGTGTTTACCCAAGATAAAGACGGGATTGAAAGTCGACAAGCAGGGATTGAAATGATTCGGACCGCACCAAACGAAGGCGAAATTGAAACGCTTTGTTTTGCGATTGATTATTTATCTGCTGTCGATGTATCAGACTATGTGATTGAACTCGGGCATACCGGTATTTACGAAACGATTATCGCACCTCTAACACTTACAGTAGAGAAAGAAGCCAAACTACGCTTAGCGATGCATGATAAACGTCAAGATGTCGTAAAAGACCTAACAGAGAAAAATCCACGAGTTCAAAAACAACTGTTAGACTTAATTGATGCATATGGTGATGTGTCTATACTTGAGCGCTATAAAGCAACCTATCAAGCGGATGAAACGATTGTGACTATCGTCAACGAGTTAATTCAATTAGTCAACGTCTTAAAACAACTTGGCATTGACAAAACGATTGTCGACCTCGGCCGAGTGAAGCAATTGCCTTACTATAGTGGAACGATGTTCACAGGCTACCTTACGACGAGTGGGGAAGAATGTTTTTCGGGGGGACGATATGATAAGTTGTATCAACAATTTAATCAATCGATCTCAGCGATTGGCTTAGCCTTTGATGTTGACGTACTTGCGAGCGCTGTTGAGATGGACGAGCGCGGACGCGTTGCTATCCTTGCCTCAGTTGATACGCATGTACTCGCTGAACTGAAGCGTCGCACTATCTCAGGTAAAATCGTTGATATACTCTATACTGAACCAAACATATCAGATTATGAACAAATCATCGATCTAAGAAATGAGGGAACGAAGTGAAACCAGTTATTGCGCTAACAAAAGGGCGGTTAGAAAAACAATTTTTAGATTACTATCAATCATTAGGTTATGACATTGCACCGCTAACGGACAAAGGACGGAAATTACGGGTGGATACGGATGACTTTCAATTTATTTTCGCTAAAGGCCCTGATGTGGCGACCTATGTTCAATACGGGATTGCCGACTTAGGTATTGTCGGTGGTGACATTTTAGCTGAATTCCAGCCAGATGTTTTTGACTTGTTTCCACTCCCGTTTGGTGCTTGCCGAATGGCTGTTGCAACAGAAGCCGGTAAAGTTTGGTCAAATGGTAAAAAGCGCATTGCGAGTAAATATACCGGCGTTACGAAAGCTTTCTATAAAGAAAAGGGCGAATCAGTTGATATTATCAAATTAGAAGGGTCGGTTGAACTGGCGCCAATCTTAGGACTAGCAGATGCGATTGTCGATATTGTTGAAACAGGCAATACACTAAAAGAAAATGGCTTAGTCGTTGAAGAAGAATTTATGCAGTTTAGTGCCCGGCTGATAGCAAATCGCTCCGCTTTAAAGATTAAACGAGAAGCATTAAAATCTGTCATTGCTAAACTTAATCCGAACGGAGGAAACACACATGATTAATATTTTAGATCAAGACAGCTTTCTCGCGCAACTTGAACATCAACAAGCGCCTAGCGAACAAAAAGAACAGATCGAACAAGTGGCTAAAGACGTCATCAAAAACATTCGTCGCGACAAAGATGACGCTTTGTTTTACTATATTGAAAAATTCGATGGCAAACTTGAAGGGGACTTACGAGTATCGAAGGACGAGCGTCAAGCAGCTTGGGAGAAAGTCGACCAAGGTGTCGTTGATGCATTGACACGAGCAGCGAATAATATTCGTCGTTTCCACCAAAAACAACTAAAAGAATCACGTTTTATGCAACATGACCAAGACATTGTATCAGGGCAACTGTATACGCCGATAGAAAATGTTGGGATTTACGTACCAGGTGGTACAGCTTGTTACCCATCGTCGGTATTGATGAATGCGATTCCTGCTGTTTTAGCAGGTGTAACCAATGTTGTTATGGTAACACCTGAGCGTTTTGGCGAAAAGATCAACCCAATTCTACTTGTCGCCGCTGACATTGCCGGGGTGACGGACATATATAAAGTCGGTGGTATTCAAGCCATTGCTGGCCTAAGCTATGGAACAGAAACATTACCAAAGGTTGATAAGATTGTTGGACCAGGAAATGCATATGTCGCCGCAGCTAAATCACTCGTGTTTGGTGATGTTGGCATTGATATGGTCGCTGGACCTTCAGAAGTCGCGATTATTGCTGATGAAACCGCACAAGCTAAACACATTGCCAGTGACTTAATTGCACAAGCTGAGCATGATACGCTTGCTCGCGCGTATTTATTCTCAACATCTAAAACATTAATTGATGAAACAACGCTCGAACTCGAAAAACAACTTAACGTTTTGCCACGGGTTGAGATTGCGGAAAAAGCATTAAGAGATTTTGGTGGGCTGGTTTATGTTGACTCACTCACTGAAGCTTTTGAGCTGTCGAATACGTTAGCACCGGAACATTTAGAAGTCCAGGTTGATCAACCACTCGACTATTTACGCTATATTAAACATGCAGGTAGTGTCTTCTTAGGTCATTACACACCGGAATCACTCGGTGACTATTACGCCGGACCGAATCATGTCTTACCAACCTCGGGCACAGCTAAGTTTTCATCTGGTTTATCAGTAGACGACTTTGTTAAGAAAACAACCTTTTTATATTATTCAAAAGAAGCCTTGCAACAAGCAAAAGATGACGTGGTAACAATCGCAAGAGAAGAACAATTAGACGGTCACGCCGAAGCTGTTATTAAACGGTTTGAAGATTAATCGATTGATTAGAAAAGAGGAATAACCCATGCGAAAAAGTACAAAACAAAGACAAACAACAGAAACAGCGATCGATGTTGCCCTTAATTTAGACGATCAAGCACCCGTCTCGATTGATACAGGGGTTGGCTTTTTTGATCATATGTTAACACTACTTGCTTCACACGGCCGGTTTTCGCTTGAAGTAAAAGCAAACGGTGACTTACATATCGATAGTCACCACACCGTTGAAGATGTCGGCATTGTGATCGGTCAATTGTTTAAAGAGGCGATTGGTGATAAGGTTGGTATTAATCGTTACGGCACCGCTTACGTTCCAATGGATGAAGCGTTAGGATTTGTCTCACTTGATATTAGTGGTCGTCCGTACCTTGTATTGGATGCAGAATTTTCAAATGACAAACTCGGCAACTTCGACACAGAACTTGTCCGTGAATTTTTGCAAGCTTTTATGGTACACGCGGGTATTACCCTTCATGCACGGGTATTATACGGCATCAACACTCACCACAAAATAGAAGCTATCTTTAAAGCTCTCGGTCAAGCGCTCGCTCAAGCAATAACGATTAATCCTGATATTAAAGGGGTTAATTCAACGAAGGGGTTGCTCGAATGATTGCGATTGTTGATTACGGTATGGGCAATGTATTGAGTGTGAGACACGCCTTTGAAAAGTTAGGTGAGAAAGTTATTGTTACAGATGATCAAATAACTTTGCGTGAAGCGGATATTATCGTCTTACCAGGAGTTGGTTCATTTCAAGCGGCAATGAAAGAAATTTATGACCGCGACTTATACCATATATTAATCGAGTTAGCTGATAAGAAACCATTCCTTGGTATTTGTTTAGGGATGCAGCTCTTATTCTCAGAAGGGACTGAGGGGGAGGCGACGAAAGGCTTGAATCTGATTCCTGGTACGGTTAGAAAAATCGACACCGATTTTATTCTTCCACACGTTGGTTGGAATCAGTTGACAATAGCTCACAACCAGCCAGCTTTTACCCCATTCGAACAGGCTTTTGTTTACTTCGTACACACCTATCAAGCAAAGACGGATGATCAATACATCGTTGCCAAAAGCAGCTACGGTGAAGACATAACGGCAATCGTGCGCAAAGGTCACATTTTTGGCATCCAGTTCCACCCGGAAAAAAGTGCCGAAATTGGCTCAGATATTATTCAGACATTCTTAAACGAGGTGAAACAATGAAAATATTACCAGCGATTGATTTATTAAATGGTCAATGTGTGAGATTGTATCAAGGTGATTTTAACCAATCAGAACAAGTCGCCAAAGACCCCATCAAACAACTCGAAACATTCATTGAAGATGGTGCTGAGATTGTGCACATTGTTGATTTAGACGGGGCAAGAGATCCGAATAAACGCCAATATCCGTTAATTAAAACGTTAGTTGAACACTCAACTGTGCCAATTGAAGTTGGCGGTGGGATCCGTTCAATGAAAGAAGTTGAAGAACTTGTGACTTTAGGTGTTGACCGAATTGTGTTAGGAACGGCTGCGATTGAAAATCCTGACTTTCTAAAAGAAGCGGTTGCGCTTTACAAAGATCATATCGTTGTCGGGATTGATGCGAAAAATAAACGCGTCGCAACCCACGGCTGGGAAACCGTCTCGGATAAAGATTATATTACCTTTGCTCGTGAAATGGTCGCGCTTGGCGTGGAAACCATTGTCTTTACCGATATTTCAAAAGACGGAACAATGACCGGACCGAGTATTGATCAGTTAGATGCATTAAATCTAGCCGTTGATGCGACGATTGTTGCTAGTGGTGGCATTAGTAAATTAACTGATTTAGAAGCATTAAAAGCGATTGGTATAAAAGAAGCGATTGTTGGTAAAGCGATTTATCAAGGGGCGATTGACTTATCCGAGGCGGTGAGGTTATGATCGCAAAACGAATCATTCCTTGTCTAGATGTAAAAGATGGCAAGGTGGTTAAAGGCGTGAATTTTGTTGGACTACGCGAGTTAGGTGATCCTGTTGAGATGGCAAAGCATTATTCGGAACAGGGCGCTGATGAAATTGTCTTTCTAGATATTTCAGCGACAAATGAAGCAAGACAGACGATTGTCGATATTGTCGAGCGAACGGCTAAAAACATTCATGTTCCGTTTACCGTTGGAGGAGGTGTACGTTCGATTGATGACGTAAACCGGTTACTTCAAGCAGGTGCGGATAAAGTCGGGATTAATTCAGCGGCTGTGCATAAACCGAATCTTGTTAAAGAAGCAAGCACACGCTTTGGCAATCAATGTATTGTCGTGGCGATTGATGCAAAACGCTTTGATGATGGCTGGCACGTGATGACGCACGGAGGCTCAAAAGATGCAGGAATCGATGCGATTCTTTGGGCGAAACAGGTTGAAGCACTGGGTGCGGGTGAAATTTTACTGACGAGCGTCGATGCTGACGGTGTAAAAACAGGGTTTGATTTGCCACTTACACAAGCAATCGTTGATGCAGTTAGAATCCCGGTAATCGCTTCTGGTGGTGTTGGGCATCCGGATCACTTTACTGACGTTTTTCAAGCGACAGATGTCTCCGCAGGCCTTGCGGCTTCGATTTTCCATGAAGACACCTACAGCATTACTGATGTTAAAAATACCTGTATCAAGAAAGGAGTGCTTGTTCGTGAAACCTGATTTCTCTAAAGGATTAGTCCCAGCAGTAATTATTGATCATGAAACAAAAGATGTGTTAATGCTCGCTTATATGAATGAAGAAGCTTACCAAAAAACGTTAGAAATAAATGAAACGGTGTTTTACTCACGTTCACGTGAAGAGCTCTGGCATAAAGGCGCAACATCAGGCAATACGCAAAAAGTATTGTCAATCACGCTTGATTGTGACCAAGATACCTTGCTCATTGAAGTCGAGAAAAATGGCCCTGCTTGTCATACCGGAAGAGAATCGTGTTTCTTTAATCATGTAAGAGAAAATCATTCAGATCAATCGATTGACCCGAATATTTTTCATACCTTGATTGATGAGATTAAAGAACGGAAAATTGATCCAAAAGAAGGGTCTTATACGAACTATTTGTTTAATAAAGGCGTCGATAAAATGAGTAAGAAATTGATTGAGGAAGCTGGCGAAGTGATTATTGCGGCTAAAAATGAGGATCAAGAAGAAATGACATTAGAAATTAGTGACCTTATTTATCACACCTTTGTTTTAATGGAAAATACGGGCGTAGAATTATCCGATGTTAAACGGGAACTTACACGTCGCTTTGCGAAAAAAGGGAATAATAAAGGGGACCGTGATGAGATTACCGAATGGTAATTATTTTATCCCAAAAATTTATCATAAGTAAAAGACTAATGTTTAACAAAAATAATATACACTTTAGCATATAAATATATATATATAAACATGAAAAAGTGAGGGGCATGCCCCTCACTTTTTCCAGTGCTCTTTAATAAACTCATCACGGCCTGATTTCTGCCGGTCAGCTTCATAATCTTGTTTATGGGTCTTATAGTATTCTTGATGATAATCTTCCGCTGGATAGAATGTTGTAGCTGGTAAGATTTCTGTTACAATTGGCGCGGTAAATAAGCCACTAGTTGCGATTTGTTGTTTTGAGGCTTCGGCAAGTTTGGCTTGCGCTTCGTCATGATAAAAAATAGCTGTCCGGTACTGAGGACCACGATCATGAAATTGTCCAAAAGCATCGGTCGGATCAATTTGTGGCCAGTACAAATCAAGAATCGTTTGATAATCAATTACGTCAGGATCATAGCTAATTTGAACCGCTTCATAATGACCAGATGTCCCCGATTTTAAATCTTCATACGTCGGCTTTTCGACATGTCCACCTGTATAGCCAGACGTCACCTCATGTACGCCTTCCCACATGTCAAAAGGTTTGACCATACACCAAAAACATCCACCGGCAAATGTCGCTAATTGTTGTTTTGTCATGCGTTATTCCTTCTTTCTCTTTAAACACATCATCATTATTTCTCTCATTGTTCGTTATCAGTTGCCGTCTCATCTAGTTGTTCTGCGACTGTATTAAACTGGTTTAGCACAAACTGATAAAAGACTTTTTCAGATGGAGCTAGTTCACGGTGTTTTGGCGTGATCATCCCCACACTTCGTTTAATATCCGGGCTACTGATTGGAATGGTGATAGTAAAGTTCGAAGATTGTTCATGCAAGGCGCTCTCAGGTAAAATTGTAAGCCCAATACCAGCTGCCACCATCCCTTTAATCGCATCCATATCTTCACCTTCAGTTGTCACGTGAGGATCAAACCCAACCGATTGACAAGCATCGACCACAAGTTTCTCAAAAATGTACCCTTTTGGAAAGATGACAAAATCTTCATCTTTTAATTCTGTTAAATACACACTTTTACGATTAGCAAGGCGATGGTTTCTTGGGGCGAGTAAAAACATCTGTTCATGAAAAAGAATATCGCCATTAATGTGCGGGTCATCAGTAACCACGGGCCCTAGGAAAGCAATATCTAGCTCACGGGCTTTAATTGCATCAATTAAAAAGTTATATGCGCCTTGACGTAATTGAAAATGAATATGGGGATACCGTTCTTTAAACTCCGCTAATAAATGCGGCAACATTGTACTTGCTAAACTCGTAGGGAAACCAATTTTGATTGAACCGCGTTCGGGATCAATGTATTCATCCATTTGTTTTTTAGCAAAGTCAATGGCTTTCATAGCTTCTTTGGCGTGGACTAAAAAGATTTTTCCAATCGGTAGTAACTTCACATTACGTCCTTCTCGTTCAAATAATTGCACCCCTAGTTCACTTTCTAAGTTGGCAATCTGACGACTAATCGCTGATTGTGCGACATGGAGATGTAGAGCTGCTTCAGAGACGTGTTCACGTTCAGCCACCTCAATAAAATACTTCAATTGTCTAAATTCCATTTGCAATCCCTCATTTGTATGATTGATTTTTTTTTGCATGTAAAAGCAAGGTATAAATCTATCCGATATAATATTATCACTTACTCTATTCATCTCATTTTGAGATAGTAGTGATGGTTTATATATATTGTATATATAAATCAGTCCGATTACAATAGATTCAAATCAAAAAATATAAAAAAAAAGCACGAGGGGGACAATCATCATGCGTTTTAATGAAAAAGTACAAGCAAATGGGATGTATCAGCCCGTTTATGAACGTGATAATTGCGGGATTGGTTTATACGCAAATTTAGATGGTCTTAAAAGCCATGCGATTGTAAAGAATGGCCTAGATATGTTAACAAAACTTGATCACCGCGGAGGACAGGGGAGTGATCCTAATACAGGTGACGGGGCTGGCTTAATGATCCAAATTCCTGATCAATACTTTAGAAAAGTTTTACCTACGATTAACTTACCTGAACCCGGTGACTATGCTGTCGGGATGTTTTTCTTCCAACAAGACGACCCTCATTTTTCCGCCTATAAAAGTCAGATTAATCAGATAATTAAACAAGAAAATGAAATATTACTCACTTGGCGTAAAGTACCGACAAACGTAGAACAAATTGGGTCAACAGCACAAGAATCGGCACCCGTGGTGTATCAAGTTTTTATCAAACGAGAAACAGCCGCACCAGGGCTACCGTTTGAACGTGTATTGTACCGAATGAGAAAACAGATGGAACGGTTTGCTAAAAAACATGACGAGGCATTTTATATTCCTAGTTTCTCTAGTCAAACGATTGTTTTTAAAGGGTTACTCACGTCTTATCAAGTCAATCAATTTTACATTGATTTAAAAGATGAAGATGTTGTTTCTCACTTTAGCCTGGTACACTCGCGCTTTAGTACAAATACTTTCCCGTCATGGGAGCGGGCCCATCCGAATCGTTATTTGATTCATAACGGTGAGATTAATACGTTACGCGGCAATATTAATAAAATGAAAGCGCGTGAACATAATTTAAAGACCGATGTTTTTGGGGAGGATTTTGACGCAATTTTACCAATTTTAAATGAAGACGGTAGTGATTCATCGGTACTCGATAACGCTTTAGAATTCTTAATCCTCTCAGGTAAGTCACCACAAGAAGCGGCGATGATGCTTATACCAGAGCCATATGAAAATGAACAGACGATGCCAGCAGACAAACGTGCCTTTTACCGGTACATGAGTGCCGTATCTGAAGAGTGGGATGGTCCGACATCGATGACCTTCACTAATGGGAAACAATTGGGTGCTATTTTAGACCGTAACGGTCTAAGACCGGCGCGTTATGTCATAACAGATCGACGTGATATTATTTATGCTTCTGAGGTCGGTGTTTTACCAATCAATGAAGCACATATTGTTGAAAAAAATCGCTTAAAGCCAGGCGAGATGTTGTTCATTGATTTTGAACAGGGACGAATAATTCCAGACCAGGAAATAAAACAATCGGTTGTAACAAAACATCCGTATGAAAACTGGCTTAGTGACGAGGTGCGTCACATTAAGAAGCCTGAGACGTTGACAGTAAAAAAACGAGATAGCTTATTATCACGCCAACGGGCCTTTGGTTATACACATGAGGTAATTGAAAACTATTTAATCGCCTTACAAGAACAAAAGAAAGACCCGATTGGTGCGATGGGGATAGATACTCCACTTGCGGTCTTATCAAATAAACAACAATCGCTATTTAACTATTTCAAACAAACATTTGCACAAGTAACAAATCCGCCAATCGATGCCTACCGTGAGCGTCATGTGATTTCAACGAAGGTATGGTTAGGTAAAGAAGGCGATTACTTAACAGCTGCACCAGAAAATGTTCGGCGGATTGAATTGCCACACCCGATCTTAACGGCTGAAGAACTGGATGAATTAGTGACGTTAGGAGATAGCTTTAAAAGCGCGCGTCTCAAAACGACCTATACAAATTCATTAACTGAAGCGTTGACAAGCTTACATGAGCAAGCTGAAACACTGATTGAACAAGGGCATGCGCTTCTTATTTTGACAGATGAGGACATGAATGAAGGGACTTACGCCATCCCAACGCTCCTTGCGACGTCAAGTCTACACCAGTATTTGATTAGACAAGGCATCCGGTCTAAAGTTAGCTTACTCGTTGTATCCGGTGAAGTAAAAGAAGCGCATCACTTCGCTTGTTTACTCGGCTACGGTGCTGACGGGATCTTACCTTATTTAGTTTACGAAACGTATCAACAATTAGTGGAAGGTGAGAAATTACCCGGCACCTTAACAGAGATAATCAATACGTATATTGACACAATGGTTGATGGGGTCGTTAAAATCATGTCAAAAATGGGGATTTCAACGTTCAGAAGTTATCAAGGTGCTCAAATATTTGAAGCTGTTGGTATTAGTCGAAACGTGATTGACCAACACTTTACCGGCACAACCTCTGTCTTAGACGGGATTACGCTTGACGTGATTGAACAAGAGGCCCGTATGTTCCATGAGGCTGGATTTAAGTCAACGGATAAACGGTTACCTGAAGGCAGTGAGTTTCAGTGGCGACATGACGGGGAAAGTCATGCTTATAATCCGGCAACGTTGACGCAATTACAGTGGTCAGCAAGACGCGGGGACTATCACTTATTCAAACGTTATACACAACAAATGGAAACCCAACATATTGGTTTTCTTAGACACTTGCTTGATTTTACTGACCAAGAAGCGATAGACCTAAGTGAAGTTGAACCGGTTGATTCAATTGTTAAACGCTTTAAAACTGGGGCGATGAGCTACGGTTCAATTAGTCGTGAAGCGCATGAAACGCTTGCGATTGCGATGAACCGCTTAGGTGGTAAAAGTAACAGTGGCGAGGGCGGGGAAGAAAAAGATCGCTTTATTCAAACCGACCCCCTTATCAATAAAACGAGTGCAATAAAACAAGTTGCCTCCGCAAGATTTGGTGTCGACAGTGATTATTTAGTCCATGCCAATGAGTTACAAATTAAAATGGCCCAAGGCGCAAAGCCAGGTGAAGGTGGTCAATTACCGGGGGACAAAGTATACCCGTGGATTGCGAATACCCGCCGGTCAACCCCAGGGGTCGACCTTATTTCACCGCCGCCACACCATGATATCTATTCAATTGAAGATTTAGCACAGCTGATCTTTGACTTAAAGAATGCCAATCCAAAAGCACGCATTAGCGTTAAACTCGCTGCAAAATCAGGGGTCGGTACCATCAGTGCTGGTGTCGCAAAAGGAAAAGCTGATGTTATTAGTATTGTCGGTTATGACGGTGGAACCGGTGCTTCACCAAAAACGAGCATTAAGCATACGGGCTTACCGCTTGAAATCGGTTTAACCGAAGCGCACCAAACATTAATCCTAAACGGTTTGAGACAACGTGTCGCACTTGAGACCGATGGTAAATTACTGACCGGAAAAGATGTCGTTATGAGTGCAATTTTAGGTGCAGAAGAATTTGGTTTTGCGACCGCTCCGCTCGTTATTTTGGGCTGTGTTATGATGCGGGTCTGTCATTTAGATACATGTCCTGTTGGTGTAGCGACGCAAAATCCAGCTTTACGTGAACGTTTTACCGGCAAACCAGAAGATATTGAGAACTTTATGCGCTTTATCGCTGAAGATATGCGGGAGATTATGGCATCACTTGGCGTGAGAACCGTTAATGAGTTAGTCGGTCAAACCCAACTACTAAAGATTCATGCACGTAAAGACCTTCACTGGAAAGCAAAATACTTGGATTTATCTCGGCTATTATATAAACCAGATGAGGCTTTTCAATTAAAGAAAGAAAAACAAGCCCATCAACTAGAAGAAACATTGGACCAAGCGATTCTTTACCCGTATTTTAAATCATCGATTGAAGAAAAGCAGCCGCAACACATTAAATTACATGTCACCAATATTGACCGGGCAACTGGAACAACTCTCGGTTACCATGTCACGAAAGCACACGGTGAACAAGGCTTACCAGAAGACACGATCAACATCCGTTTATCTGGTTCTTCTGGACAGAGTGTCGGGGCATTTATACCAAAAGGGATGTCGATTCACTTGACCGGCGATGCGAACGATTATGCCGGTAAAGGTTTATCAGGCGGAAAGCTGATTATTGAAGCTACCGAGACAATGAAACCACAAGCCGATCGTGCCATTATCGCTGGTAATGTTTGTTTCATTGGGGCAACATCTGGCGAAGGCTATATCAACGGTCTTGCAGGTGAGCGTTTTGCGGTAAGAAACAGTGGGGCTAATCTTGTCGTTGAAGGTGTTGGAGATAACGGTTGTGAATATATGACCGCTGGCCACGTTGTTATTCTTGGTTCGATTGGTAAGAACTTTGCAGCTGGGATGTCAGGTGGTGAAGCCTATCTTTATACGACAAATAAAGACGCAACGCGTGCCTATATTAACCAAGAACTTGTCGAGATTGAGGATACCTTAACTAAAGCTGCTTTACCGAAAGTAAAACAACAACTACTGACACACGTTGCACATACGCAATCTGTCAAAGCTCAGTCTATTCTAGCTAACTGGGAAACGGAACAGCATAACTTTATTGCCGTTACTCCGCATCGCTATAAACTTGTGACTGGTAAGATTAATCGATTGATCGCAACCGGCGCTACACCTGAAGAAGCAAGTTTACTTGCTTTTAATGAAATAAAAGCGGAAAAACGAAAAGCTGTAGCGAAAACAAAATAAGAAAGGAGCATCACCATGGGGAAACCAACAGGATTTATTGATTACCAAAGAGAAGAAGCGAAAGAACGCGACCATTTAACCCGCTTAAAAGACTGGGGAGAGTATCAGGGGCGTTTAACCGATGAACAACTAAAAACAGAAGGTGCTCGTTGTATGAATTGTTCAATTCCCTTTTGTCATACCGGCATTGATATAAACAATCAAGTGTCTGGTTGTCCATTAAATAATTTAATCCCTGAGTGGAATGATTTGGTCTATAAAGAGCGTTTTGAAGAAGCACTTGACCGTCTGCTAATGACGAATAACTTTCCAGAGTTCACCGGGCGGGTCTGTCCCGCTCCGTGTGAAGGAGCGTGTACAGTAAGTATTAATGACGATGCTGTTGGAATAAAAAATATTGAGCGGGCGATTATTGACCGCGGATTTGAAGAGGGCTATATTACCGCCCGGATACCAAAGCGACGAACAGGCAAAAAGGTTGCGATTATTGGTTCAGGTCCGAGTGGGTTAAGTGCAGCAGATGAACTGAATCAACAAGGACACAACGTGACAATTTTTGAAAAAGCCGACCGTGCGGGTGGGTTACTCATGTATGGTATTCCAACAATGAAGCTGGAAAAAGCGATTGTTGAACGTCGCATCAAATTATTAACAGAAGAAGGTATTATCTTCAAGTTGAACACAGACGTTGGTAAGGATGTCTTACCTGAAGACTTAAAGCGTGATTTCGATAGCGTCATTGTATGTACTGGAGCGGAAACCCCGCGGGACTTGAATATCCAAGGCAGAGAATTAACGGGGATCCACTTTGCGATGGATTACTTGACTAAACAAACGAAAAGTTATTTAGATGAAAAAGACACGCCACTTTCAGCAGCAGGAAAAAATGTTGTGGTTATTGGTGGTGGGGACACGGGGGCTGATTGTGTCGCGACAGCGATTCGACAAGGCGCGAAAAACGTTCGGCAATTAGCAATCACACCCGCTTTCCCTAATACGCGGGCTGAAGGCAACGATTGGCCAAGTTACCCGAATGTATTTCGTGAAGATTATGCCCACAAAGAAGCAAAAATGATCTTCAAACGAGAAGTACGAGAATTCTTAACTGAAACACACGCCTTTATTGATAACGGCGAAGGTCATGTACAAGCGTTATTCACGCGCAAAGTTGAAGAAATTTCAACAGAAACGGGCGTTCGTTTTGAGAAGGTTGACCGCGGTGACGATGTCATTCCTGCCGACCTTGTTATTTTAGCGATTGGGTTTGTTGGTCCGAAACGACCGTTACTGGAGCGTTTCGGTGTTGAATTAAAAAACAATCGGATTGATGCTGAGTACCAAGATTTTAGAACGAATGTAAAAAATGTATTCGCTGCAGGAGACGCAAGACGTGGACCGTCACTGATTGTGTGGGCGATTCAAGAAGGACGCGAAGTAGCAAAAGCCGTCAATGCGTATCTTACTAGCGAAAAGATTGAACAATATGCCTAATGTATACTTGAGGTTGTCAAATGAGACAGCCTCTTTTTTCTTTACTTCTTTAATATTTTTGGTAAAATAAAGAAGTATCGACCACTGAGGTGGTTATAATGAAAAAAGGGGCGTGAACAGTCTGAAAAAAATATGGGCCCAGCAAGCAATTAACTATAACGGATTCATTACTTTCATTGTTACTATTATTCCATTGGTTATTTGGCCAGTGATAAACACGACCGATTATTTCTATTTACCGAAAGTTATTAGCTTATATGTTATTATTGTAGTCTTTTACTTGGTACTGATTTTAAATCGCAAAGCTTTACAATCATTTGTCACTCTAGACAGTGTCACTTGGTTATTACTGTTCTATTTGTTGGCGTTAAGCATTTCTGTCTCGTTTGCGCTTAACACAGAACTTGCCCTTTACGGTAAACCATTACGTGAAGAAGGTCTATTTACCATTATGCTTTATTTTAGTGCGTTTTTGATCGCTCGACATGTCGCCCCAACAGCAAAATTGTATCGCTACTTTTTAGCAACAGGGATCTTGCTTGCGTGTTATGGTATTAGTCAATATTTCGGTTTTGATCCCGTGCCACGTGACTGGCTAAGAACAGATTGGACGTCGAGTTTTAGTACGTTCGGTAACCCGAATTTTTTTGGTAGTTACCTTGTGTTAATGTTGCCACTAGCGATGTTTTTTGTCTTTAAACGCCCTCATATAATTACGAGTATCGGTTACACCATCATCTTCTTTGCCTTACTTACCACTCGGACAAGAGGTGCTTGGATTGGTGCTTTTGTTGCGTTTGTTAGTTATTTGATAATGTTGGTTTTTGTTAAACGATGGTCAAAACAAACGACAATGGCGATACGCTATATATTTATGAGTTCATTACTGGCTTTGATTGTCTTTCACCTTCATTCGCCACAAGTGCTTGGTTTAGAGCTTGGCTCGATTTTCACCGATGCTAAAACGATTATGACGAATGACAATAATCTCTTACATGCCGGTAGTAACCGGATGTATATTTGGCTAAAAACACTTGATTTAGTAACTGTTCGACCGTTTACTGGTTTCGGGCTTGAAAATTTACAGCTGGCCTTTGTTAGTCAATACAAAGATGACATGCTGGTGCGGTTTGGCCGGGTTATGTTTGTCGATAAAGCCCATAACGAATATTTACATATTGCCGTGACAGCTGGCATTCCGGCACTTGTCATCTACCTTAGTTTTCTTGTTCAAATCGCACGGAAGTATTCCACTCGATTAGCTGAATCAGATGTCTACCTTGCACTGAGCGCAAGTCTGATTGGTTATTTAACCCAAGCCTTCTTTAATATCAGCGTCGTCTCAGTCGCTTTCATCTTTTGGGCCTTTCTCGGATTAATGGCCCACGTGAGTACTCGGAACGTTCATTAGCTTTGTTTTAGATAACCTTGACTTATATTTAAAGAACAGCGCGCGTTACGTTGTTTTTTTAGCTATTTTTTAGTATCAGATACTAATAACAACTGCGTATGTTTTGAAAATTCATAAATTAACTATTGTTTTTTGAAATGGATTAGGTCTACAATAGAAACAGACAAGATATTTAAAAAAGGGAGTCTGTATAATGCAAACTATTTCTATTACACCAGCAACAAATAAAAAACAAAAACCTGCCGATGACCAATTAGTCTTCGGACGTCAATTTACCGACCATATGTTTATCATGGATTATGAAGAAGGGCGCGGATGGTATGATCCACGTATTGTGCCTTATCAAACACTTGAAATGGACCCAGCGGCAATGATTTTCCACTACGGGCAAACGGTGTTCGAAGGTCTAAAAGCTTACCGAACCACTCAAGATACCATCCAGCTGTTTCGTCCAGATGAAAATATTAAACGATTAAATCGGTCAAACGAACGGATGTGCATTCCAGCGGTTGATGAGACACTCGCACTTGAAGCGATTCAAACATTAGTTAACCTCGACCGAGATTGGGTCCCGCGTAAAGAAGGTACCAGTTTATACATTAGACCGTTTGTGATTGCGACCGAACCTTATCTCGGGGTATCAGCGTCTAAGACGTATACCTTTATGGTTATTCTGTCGCCGGTTGGGGCTTACTATGAAGCCGGTATTAACCCGGTTAAAATTGCGGTTGAAAATGAATACATTCGAGCCGTTAAAGGCGGGACCGGTGAAGCAAAAACTGCCGGTAACTATGCCGGAAGTATGATTGCCCAGGAAAATGTCGCTAAAAAAGGTTACGCGCAAGTGTTGTGGCTCGACGGACATGAGAAAAAGTATATTGAAGAAGTCGGGAGTATGAATGTCTTCTTTAAGATTGCGGGCAAAGTCGTTACGCCGCATTTAAGCGGCAGTATATTACCAGGTGTCACCCGTAAATCTGTGATTCAGCTACTACAAGATTGGGGCGTTGACGTTGAAGAACGTCCGGTACTGTTATCAGAAATTTTAGGCGCGCACAAAAATGGCGATTTAGAAGAGGCATTTGGTTCTGGAACAGCCGCCGTTATCTCCCCGATTGGCGAATTGTTTTATGATGAGGCGTCTTATGTGATCAATCAGCATCAAACCGGTCCATTATCTAAACGTGTCTATGAGACACTAACAGGTATACAATACGGTTCAATTGAAGACCCTCATCAGTGGATTGTTGACGTGCCGAAGAAAAGATAAGTTTTCTGATAATTTTCAGTTGACATTTTTCATTTGTTTTTAGATAATGGAAACACAGCTAAATAGGGACGGATAAATAAGAACCAGTAGACAATGAATATATGACAGAGAGAGAAATGCAATTGAGGCTGAAACATTTCTCCATATACCTTCTTTGTTGAACCTACTCTTATCGTCGTTAAGGTTAACTTAACCGCTCTTTGGGAATCATCCAGAGCGTTATCAAAATAAGGGGACTCAAAGGTTTGAGTCAACAATGGTGGTACCGCGGAAACACTACTTTTCGTCCATTGCATCAGTTAAGATGTATGGAGAAACGTAGTGTTTTCTTTATACATAAAAACAACGCATAAAATTTTTTTAACGAGACTACTAAAAGAGGGAGAAAGAATGGAGATGAATCATGATGGAAAAACGGGTGGTTGTAAAAATTGGCAGCAGTTCGTTAACAAAAAAAGATGGGTCTTTATCGATTGAAAAATTGACCGAACATGCAGAAGCCATCGTGCAGCTGTTAAGTGAGGGGATAGAAGTTGTCTTAATCTCCTCTGGAGCCATTTCAGCGGGCTTTAGGGATTTAGGCTACTCCTCACGTCCTGTAACCGTGCAAGGCAAACAAGCAGCCGCAGCGGTTGGACAAGGGCTCTTAATCGAAGCGTATAACCAAGCGTTTAAAAAACATGGTTATGTATCGGCACAACTGTTGTTAACGCGGGATGTTTTTACAAACAAAGAGCAGTTTTCAAATGTTTATCAAACGATTACCGAGTGTTTAAAACGAAAAGTTGTCCCGATTATTAACGAAAATGATTCCGTTGCGATTGATGAGATGACGTTTGGTGACAACGACATGCTAAGCGCCCAGGTAAGTGGGTTAGTCAATGCAGATCAGTTGATTCTGTTGACAGATGTGAATGGTATTTATGACAAGAACCCAGGCACACATCTCGATGCCGCGCGCTTTAATCATCTCGGCTATATTTCTAACGAGCTGATTGAACAAACAAGCCAAGACTCATCTTCTAAAGTAGGTACCGGTGGGATGAAATCAAAACTGATTGCAGCACAACTGGCGACCAATGTCGGTGTGAATTGCTTCGTCGGAACAGGAAGCGGGAAAGATAAATTAGTTAGTATTTTAACTGGAAATGGTGACGGGACTTACATCGGGACAAAGGAAACAGTCCACGTAAGAAAACATAAACAGTGGATTGCCTATCACTCAGAACCAACCGGTCGTATCATCATTGATGAAGGGGCTAAAAAAGCCCTGCTGTCCGATGGGAAAAGTCTCTTAGCGGCGGGAATTATTGGTGTCGAAGAAGATTTTGACGCTCAGGACATTGTCAACATTTACTTTAATCAAGACCGGATTGCCAAAGGCCAAGTCAATTATTCGGCAGAACAAACCAAACAAGTCCGCGGACTCAGCAGTCAAGAAGCAATGTTACTGACCGGATGTACACACCCAGAAGTGGTGCACCGAAATAATCTTATTTTAACAATTCAGGAGGGAAAATAATGACTTCACTTGAAACACTTGGACAACGTGCAAAACAAACAACACTGCGATTACAACAAGCAACAACAGATGAAAAAAACCAAGCCTTACTTAAAATTGCTGACGTCCTTGAAACAAGACAAGCCGATATTTTAACAGAAAACGAAAAAGATCTCATCCAAGCAAAAGAAAAAGGAATTAGCGACTCAGTCATTGACCGCATTCGTCTTACCGATGACCGGATCAAACAAATGGCAGAAGCGTTGCGAGAATTAACTAAGCTAGATGACCCTATCGGTGAAGTACTCGAATCATTTACCCGTCCGAATGGGTTAGCCATTGAAAAAGTGGCAGTACCAATAGGGGTCATTGGAATGATTTATGAAGCTCGTCCAAACGTAACAATTGATGCTGCTAGTCTCTGTTTAAAAACAGGAAATGCTGCGATCCTTCGCGGAAGTTCATCAGCTATTTATTCAAACATCGTTCTTGTTGATGTGATTAAAGAAGCGTTAAATCAAACAACGTTACCAGTTAATAGTGTCCAACTCATTGAAGATACATCACGTGACACGGCAGAAAAAATGTTCCGATTAAATGAGTATTTAGATGTTTTAATTCCACGTGGCAGTAAAAATCTGATTGACACGGTCGTTAGTAAGTCATCTGTGCCTGTACTTGAAACAGGGGCAGGGAATTGCCATATGTTTATTGACCATGATGCTGACGTCAACATGGCTTTAAAGCTTGTCATAAACGCGAAAACTCAGCGGCCATCTGTCTGTAATGCGATTGAGACCGTTCTCGTCGATGCCTCGTGGTTCGATAAACACGGTGAGGCTTTAATTCATGAATTAAGCTCACACGGCGTGCTTATTCATGGAGACCAAACCGTAAAAAATCAAGAACCATCAATCCTTCTAGCAACATCTGAGGATTATGCAACAGAGTATTTAGATTTAGAGATTGCGATAAAAGTCGTTGATTCAACAGAAGAAGCGATTGAACATATCAATACTTATGGTACCAAACACTCTGAGGCTATTATTTCCGAAACAGATGCACACGTGTTAGCATTCTTAAATGATATTGATGCCGCGTGTGTGTATCATAACGCGTCTACCCGTTTTACGGATGGCTTTGAATTTGGTTTTGGAGCTGAAATCGGGATTAGTACCCAAAAGCTACATGCTCGTGGCCCAATGGGCTTAAAAGCACTCACATCAACGAAATATTTATTGAAAGGCAGCGGCCAATACAAGAAATAAGGATGAGAAATAAAATTATTGATGAAATTCGACCGTTTTTGCGTTAGAATTATCATCGTATGAAACAAATGATAAGGAGTTGTCACTATGAGTAAAACATTAATTTTCGGACACAAAAATCCAGATACGGATACGATTGCATCAGCGATCAGCTATGCGTATTTAAAACAACAGATCGGTGCTGATGCTGAAGCAGTGAGATTAGGTGAGATTAGTAAAGAAACTGCCTATGCGCTTGATTATTTCAACATTGACGCCCCGCGTTTGGTTGAGACAGTTAGTCAAGAAGTGGATCAGGTTATTTTAGTTGACCACAATGAAAAACAACAGAGTGTTAGTGACATTACTGAGGTAAGAGTAACAGAAGTGATTGACCATCACCGCATCGCTAACTTTGAAACAAGTGACCCGCTATATTACCGTGCTGAACCAGTCGGGTGTACAGCTACTATCCTAAATAAGTTATTTAAAGAACATGACGTTAGTATTCCGAAAAACATTGCGGGTTTGATGTTATCAGCGATTGTATCTGATTCATTATTGTTTAAATCACCAACATGTACAGAAGAAGATATAAAAGCAGCGAAAGAACTTGAAGCAATTGCTGGCGTTGATGTCAATACGTACGGTTTAGATATGTTAAAAGCAGGGGCTGACTTAAGCGATAAGTCAGTAAATGACTTATTAACACTTGATGCGAAACCATTTACAATGGGGGATAAACACGTCGAAATCGCTCAAGTGAATACGGTTGACCCAAGTGATTTATTAGCCCAAAAAGCAGCGATTAAAACAGCAATTAATCAAGTGATTGACGCAAGTCATCTTGATTTATTCGTCTTCATCATCACCGATATCCTAACAAATGACTCGACAGTTATTGCACTTGGAGACGTGCAAGATGCTGTTAATACGGCGTTTGGTGTAGAATTAATGGACGACACTGCTGTCCTTAAAGGTGTGGTTTCTCGTAAGAAACAAGTTGTGCCACAACTGACAGCTGCTTTAGCATAAGTTTCTAATATAATTCAAGCAAAAAGAGTTCGCGTCCATGCCGCTCTTTTTGCTTGCTTTTTATACCTGCACATTTAATAGAAAAATCACCTACCAGCTGTACTATTACAGAAAAGTATAGCTTTAACAGTTTATTTTTTTCAGAATTGTTCCTGTTTTTCGATAATTATGATAGGATAGAAGATACTATTATTTATCAAGCAGGAGGGATCATGTATTATGCCAACAGAAAAACCAATCGATGTGAAGGATATTATTATTGCGCATCAGCGTATTAAGGACGTTGTAACGAAAACGCCACTCCTTCTTGATCCGATTCTTTCTGAAAAATATGACTGCAATGTGTATTTAAAGCGTGAAGATTTACAAGTCGTCCGCTCATTTAAAATCAGGGGCGCATATAATTTTATGCAAAGTCTATCAGAAGACGATTTAAAAAATGGAGTGGTTTGTGCCAGTGCCGGTAACCATGCACAAGGTGTTGCTTTTTCGTGTAAAGCGATGAACATCAAAGGGACAATTTTCATGCCAACAACCACACCGCGCCAAAAGGTCGACCGCGTTCAGTTCTTTGGCGGGGATGCTGTTGATGTCATTCTAACAGGGGATACGTTTGATGATGCCAGTGATGAATCAAAGCAGTTTTGTGAAGACAATGATATGACCTTCATTCATCCGTTTGATGATGAACGGACCATTGCCGGACAAGGCACAATTGGTTTAGAAATTCTAGAAGCCATCAATGAGCCGGTCTCACATATGTTTATGTCTGTTGGAGGTGGTGGCCTTATTTCAGGTGTTGCCACTTATGTTAAAAACATTAGTCCAGAGACAAAGATAATCGGGGTGGAACCTGCGGGTGCCGCTTCAATGCAAGCGTCATTTAAAGCAAATAAAGTTGTCAAGCTTGATTATGTCGATAAATTTGTTGATGGCGCTAGCGTGAAGCGAATTGGCGATATAACTTTTAAGATTGCTAAACCTTTAGTCGATGGCTTTGCGACCATCCCCGAGGGACGGATTTGTACAACGATGCTAGATTTATACAATGAAAACGCGATTGTGACTGAACCAGCAGGAGCTATGCCTGTCAGTGCACTTGAGGACTACAAAGACGACATAAGAGGTAAAAATGTCGTCGTGATTGTCAGTGGTGGCAATAATGATATCGACCGAATGCAAGACATTAAAGAGCGTTCGTTAATTTATGAGGGCTACAAGCATTACTTTATCGTGAGTTTCCCGCAACGTGCCGGAGCTCTGAGGTCATTCTTAACCGATGTTCTCGGTAGTGATGACGACATTACTCGATTTGAATATACGAAAAAGAATAATCGGGACCGCGGACCGGTACTGGTCGGTGTGGAACTGAAGTATAAAGAGGACTATGGACCACTTATTGATCGGATGCATGACAAAGGCTTTAGTTACATTGAAATAAATAAAGACCAGGATTTATTCCAACTGCTTATTTAATGTGCTATAATACGTAAGAGAGGTGGTTTTCACCTCTTTTTTTCATGTTTAAATACAACCGAAAAATGGTATAGGTCTATGTTAACCATTTTTTTAATGGAGGTTTATGAAATGAAAGTAAAAATGCTGGTTCAATCTCAATATAAGTCTGAGTTATTAAGGTTAGGGAAAGTATATGAAATCAATGATAAAACGGCAAACCGTTGGGTTTTAAGTGGCCTAGCCGAAAAAGCGCCAGAAACAGATGAGTCAAAGCCGGCTGAGTAAATGATTGAAACGATCAATAAACTGTGCCCGATCACTTTCAGTAAAGGCTTTTGGTCCTTTCATACGGCCGCCGGCTTTTCTTACTTGACTTGAAAGGTAGCGGGACTGAAGTAATTGATCCATCGTATCTTTCTTGTAGAGTGTGCCTCTAGGATGGATAATGTGAGGCGTCTTTGCTAAAGCTAAGGATGCAAGACCATAGTCAGCGGTGATTAAAACGTCATTAGGTTTGATTAAACGCATAATTCGGTAATCACTGGCTTCTTTCTCTTGATCAACATATACAACGTCGACACGCTCATTAAGGGGCTTTAAACTGAAATGAGCATAACTTTTTACTAATGTCACAGGTAAGTCCTGTTTTGATGCAAGGTCGATGACCTTATCTGTGACTGGACAACTATCAGCATCAACATAAATCAATTAAAAACATCACCTTTCATTGTACTATAACAGAAGTTGTTATTGTATTGTGTGCCTAAATTATAAATACAATTAAGATGGGAGTCAATCGAATGGAAAATTATTTACCAGGACAAATTGTTACACTCACGGTCAAACGTGTCATCGACACGGGCTATGTTTTAACAGATACAGACCACGAGGCGTTAGAAATCTTGCTTCATACCAATGAAGCGGGTGACACAAAACTTACTGAGGGAGATGCCGTCGATGTTTATCTGTATCATGATAAACAAAAACAACTGATTGCCACAACAACAATCCCTCATGTTACAACCGATGTGTTTGACTGGGCAGAAGTAACAGAAGTCAAACCTGGACTTGGTGTCTTTGTTGATATTGGCACATCTAAGCACGTGCTAGTGTCAAATGACGACTTACCAGAGTTTATGTCAGCTTGGCCAACAGTTGGTGATGTCTTATATGTCACTTTAAAACACGATAAAAACAATCGCCTTCTAGCCGATCCGGTGACAGAAACTGACTTTGAAGGTAACTGGGACTTGGCAACGGATGCATTGTTTAATCAAGACTTGGGTGCTCGGGTATTCCGAAGCGGAAAAGAAGGAGCCGTCGCGATTACTGATGATGGTTACCGTGCCTTTATTCACCATACAGAAAGAAAACGAGAACCAAGAATTGGTGAATGGATAGAAGGACGCGTGATTAAAGTCAAACCAGATGGCACCTTAAATATGTCACTCTTGCCAAGAAAACAAGAGGCGCAAGAAGTTGATGCAGAAAAACTGTTAACTTATATGCAACAAAACGACGGTGAAATGCCTTACACAAGTAAGACAGATCCGGAAGTTATTCGTCAAACATTTGAAATGAGTAAAGCTGCCTTTAAGCGCGCAATAGGAAAACTACTCAAGGACCGACGTATTATCATTGGAGATACAAAAATTGTTTTAACAGAATCAAAGAGTGACCCATCATGAATTTCCAAAAAAATGATGTTTATACAACTTGATTCTAGGTCTTAAGTCACGTTATGAAAAATATTTTTATTTTTCTTCTTCCTATTAATTATATTAAGTTTTAGAATATGTTCACGCATCGATTTAAGTCAAAATTATTTGAACGAAGTCGATTTAATAGATATAATAGTAATGCTTGAAGCTTTTTAAACTTTTTAAAAGCTTGCTGAATGATTGGAGGTGTATAAAAGAATGAGTGTAAATACCATTGATCAAGTCAAACAAATTGAGCGTGAAGCAATTGAGCTTGAACGCGAATACAAAGACAAATTGAAACATATGGAGCAAGAGACAGAAGAGACGATTCAATCAATGAAAGAAAAGGTTGAAAAAGATCTCAACACTTTCAAAGAAGAACAGTCTAAAATGAAAGAAGAAAAGCTCGATAAGTTAAAAGCTTCTATTAAAGAAGAAGAAGATCAAGCCGTCAGCCAATTAGAATCGAATTTTAAAGAAAAAGAAGACAAATTGGTTGATGCGGTCATTGAGGAGGTTATGAGGACATATGGCAATAGCTAAAATGAAAAAACTAACACTCATATCTTTTCATGAACAAAAAGATCAGTTGCTGCAGTCAATTCAAGCATTACAACGCTTCGAGGTTGTTGATTTACCTTCTTCAGATTTAGGTGATATCGACGTATCACCATATGAAGTCGATAACTTAGAAACCATTATTAAGAAGTATGAGACGAGAATTGATCAAGTACAGACAGCTTTAAGCTTTGTTCAGCCATATTTACCAAAGCGTCCACTTAAAGAAACGCTCCGTGAAAAAAGACAAGAATTCTCTTTGGAAGAACTTGAACAAGAGATTTTCACTTTTTCACCTAAAACCCTTGTGGAAGATGTCCTTAATTTAGACAAGCGATTGGAAACAATTGCCGAACGAAAAAAGGAATTAAACGACAAGGAAGCTTTCTTTAAGCATTGGAAAAAGCTCGATGTAAGCGCACATGATTTACGTTCAATGAAACGTGTCACAGGTAGTGTTGGTATCATTCCTCAGCATGATCAAAATACATACATGACCATGCTGGAAGCATCAGATTTACTCTATGTCAATGAAGTGTATCAAACGCAAGATGAGATAGGGGTTAGTGTCTATTATGACCGTCGCGACCAAGAAGCGATTAAACCACTACTCAATGATGCGCACTTTGAACCTGTTACTGAAAAGTTAACAGAATCTCCTCGGTTAGCATTAGAGGACATTGATAAAGAGTTAAAAGCTTTACAGAAAGAATCACAATCAATTAAAGAACGGTTAGCTAAAATGTCGACAGAAGTTTGGCAATTAATGCTTTTAGAAGAGTATTATGAAGCAAAACTTCAACGCGAACGTAGCAAACTATTTTTAGTTGATGAAAAGCACCTCTTTATAATGGAAGGTTGGCTAGAAGAAGAGGAAGTGCCTCACATGGAAACCGCTCTGAAACGCGTGTTAAATGAAGAGGAATACGTCCTTTATGTCAACGATGTTAAGGAAGAGGAGTACGATGATGTACCTGTTGTTTTAAAAAACAACGATTACGTCTCACCATTTGAAAGTATTACAGCGATGTACAATTTACCTAAGTACAATGAAATTGACCCGACACCATTTTTAGCACCGTTTTATCTGCTATTCTTTGGTATGATGGCTGCTGACGTGGGATACGGTCTATTGTTATGGCTTGCGACATTTGTTGTTCTTAAATTCACTGAAGTTAAACCAGCGATGAAGAAGAATATGCGTTTCTTCCATCTCTTATCTTACCCAACGATTTTGTGGGGATTAATTTATGGATCTTTCTTCGGGGCTGCCATGCCTATTGTCTTGTTATCGACAACCGATGATGTTATTACAATTTTAATTATTTCAGTCATCTTTGGTTTAGTACAAATTTTCTTTGGTTTAGGTATTAACACCTACCTTAAACTTAGAAACAAAGATAAATTTGGTGCCTTTAGTGATGGCATTGGTTGGATTGGTATTTTTGCCGGTATCATTCTCCTATTACTCGGTAATATGATTTTAGACAGTGAAATTCTCGGTACCATCGGGGCGATTATTTCTGTCGCCAGTGCATTAGGTATTATTTTAGCCTCATCACTTGGATCAGAAAACAAAGCACTTGGTGTCGGTTTAGGTGTCTATAATCTTTATGGTATTACTGGTTATATTGGTGATATCGTGAGTTACACCCGTTTGATGGCCTTAGGGGTATCAAGTGGTAGTATTGCCCTTGCTTTTAATATGATTATTGGCTTTATTCCAGGCGTTGGTCGTTTTACCATCGGGGCAATTTTATTCATCGTACTGCATTCAGTTAACTTAGGGCTCACGTTCCTTAGTTCATATGTGCACGGTGCGCGTTTAATCTTTGTTGAGTTCTTCGGCAAGTTCTATGAAGGTGGCGGTAAAGCCCTTAATCCTTTAAGAGCAGCTGAGAAACATATTCAATTAAAAAATCAAAAACAATCATAAGTAATGGAGGAATTTTATTATGGAAAACTGGTTAACATTTTTTGTAGAAAATAACGGAGGATTTATCTTTGCAGCATTAGGGATCGCGATTGCGGTTATCTTCTCTGGTTGGGGTTCAGCACGTGGTGTAGGTATGACAGGTGAGGCAGCAGCGTCACTTATTAAAGAACAACCTGAAAAATTTGGTAAGTCACTTATTCTTCAGTTACTACCTGGTACACAAGGTCTTTATGGTTTCGTAATTGGTTTCTTGATTTACTTAAACATGGACCAAGCAATGCCTTTAGCTGACGGTATCTACATGCTTATGGCAGCACTTCCTATCGCATTCACTGGTTTAACTGCTGGTTTTGCTCAAGGTCGTGTATCTACTGCAGCTGTACAAATCTTAGCAAAAAGAGAAGAACAAAACTCTAAAGGTATCATCTACTCAGCGATGGTTGAAACTTATGCAATTCTAGGGTTCGTTATTTCCTTCTTACTTGTTTTAGCATAAGATAAAATATTAGTGAGAGGATGGGGACTATGAAAGATTTACAAGCTTTGTCCGCACAAATTTTGGCTAAAACCAAAGAAGAGGGACAAAAGAAAATCGAGCAATACGAAGAAGTTGCTAATGACCGAGTTGAAGAACAACGTCAAAAGCTTGTGGAAAGTCAAAAGAATCGACAAGAACAAATCGAAAACCAAATGAAAAATGACTATGAACGCGAAGCGCAGACATTAGCGAACAATAAACGAAATGCTATCCTAGGTAAGAAACAAGCCTTGTTACATGACGTCTTCAATAAAGCTGCCGAAAAAATGGCGAATTGGGACAATCAAACATTTGCGAATTTCTTATCAGGTGTCCTGTCACAACTTGACCAAGATAAACAGTGGCAAATCGTTCCTGGCTCACGCTCAGTAGCTGTTTTTCAATCAGAAGAAGTAAAAGCTAGCCTTAATGATTATCCGACAATTAACGTTGCTAGTGATGAGGCTATTCAAGGTAAAGCTGGCTTTATCGTGCAAGAAGGCGGGATTGATTACAACTTCTGTTTTGATGTGCTTGTTCAGGAAATGAAGAAAGAATTTTCTCCACAACTTGCAACCTTAGCATTTAAAAACTAATGAATAAGGGGGGAGAATAAATGCAGGACACTCAATATAAAGGCGTCAATACACTGCTTCGCGTGTATGAAACAAAATTACTCTTGCGTGATGATTATGAAAAATTATTGCGGGCAGAGGACTTACGCGAGGCACTGGAAGTACTAAAAAGTACTGACTATTTATTTGATGAACACGATGTTCTAGAAAATAAGAATTTTGACGAATTTCTAATGCAACGCGTTAAAAACATTTATGATGAGCTCTATGAAGTGACACCAGATTCCGAGGTGATTCAGATCTTCTCACTTCGTTATAGCTATCACAATTTAAAAGTGCTATTAAAGCAACGCTTTACTGGCCTTGAATTAGATCACTTACTCATTCCGATTGGCAAACATCCCATTTCGGCCCTGCGCCAGCTGGTGAATGCCCGTCAATCTGATGAGTTAAACCCTGTCATGGTTGAAGGTGTGAGGCTTGCGATTGAAGATCATGAAACATATGGCCGACTAGAAGCAGCGGATGTCTTTATGGACACTTACTTCTATAAGCATATGCGTAAAATTACTGATCGTTTAAACAATCCAACCATCAGCCAAATGGCCGATGTTTTAATTGATTTGGATAACTTATCTACGGTGGTAAGAAGTCTGCATCAAAACAAATCTCGTTCATTCCTTCATACCGTTTTATCTAGTTCAGGTTCGATATCCAAAAAAGCAATCATTGATGCAAGTGAACAAGGTGCTGTTCATGTCCTTAATGAACTCTACCTTGGTAAACCTTATGCCGCTCGACTAGCAGCGGTTGTTAATGATCAAAAAGATGATTTAGATCCAATGGTATTAGATAAAGTGATTGATGAAACAGTAGATGAATTAATGGAAGAAGCAACATTCCAAGCCTTTGGCCCAATGCCGGTGATTGCTTTCTTATTCTTCGTTGAAAAAGAAGTAGCTAATCTCCGACTTATTCTTGTTGGTAAAGACAATCAAATTGATGAAGGTATTATTAGAGAAAGGATGCGACCGATTTATGGCCCATAAAATTGCAGTAGTTGGAGACAAAGATTCGGTCTTACCTTTTAAAATCTTAGGATTTGATGTGTTTGCTTCTAGTACACCTCGTGTTGCCCGTGAGACGATTGACCGTCTTGCTGAAGAAAACTATGGGGTGATTTACTTAACAGAAGCAATGGCGAAGGAAATTCCGGATACAATAAAACGTTACGATGCAGAAGTTCAACCCGCAATTATCCTAATCCCGAACCATAAGGGATCACTGAATATTGGTAAGTCCCGTATTCAAAAGAACATGGAAAAAGCCGTTGGACAGAACATCTTATAATTTGGGAGGGGACTTATTTGAAGAAAGGAACAATTGTTAAAGTTTCTGGTCCTTTAGTAATGGCAAAAGGTATGGAACATGCGAATATCCAAGACCTTTGTTACGTAGGGGACATGAGATTGGTTGGTGAGATCATTGAAATGCGTCATGATGTTGCCTCAATCCAAGTATATGAAGAAACTTCAGGCGTAGGACCTGGCGAACCTGTTGAAACAACAGGAGAAGCCTTATCAGTAGAACTTGGACCAGGGATTGTGTCGCAGATGTTTGACGGCATCCAGCGTCCACTCGATACATTTAAAGCACAAACCGATAGTAACTTCTTAGTTAGAGGGGTTAATATTGAAGCCTTAGACCGCCAAAATAAATGGGCGTTTAACGCAACAAAGGCTGTCGGTGACATGGTAGAACCGGGTGATATCATTGGAACGGTTCAAGAAACAAAAGTTATTGAGCACCGCGTTATGATTCCACACGGGGTAAAAGGTAAATTAACGGCACTTGAATCGGGTGAATTCTCTCTTGAAGATGTTGTTGCTAAAGTTGAAACAGACAACGGTGAAACAGACGTAACCATGCTACAACGCTGGCCAGTACGTCGTGGACGCCCGTTCAAGAAGAAGTTAAACCCTGATAAGCCAATGTTAACAGGACAGCGTGTTATTGACACCTTCTTCCCAATCACAAAAGGTGGGGCAGCAGCTGTACCAGGACCATTTGGTGCTGGTAAAACAGTTGTGCAACACCAGATTGCGAAATTTAGTGATGTCGACTTAGTTGTTTATGTTGGTTGTGGTGAACGTGGTAATGAGATGACCGACGTACTTAACGAATTCCCTGAACTGGTTGACCCGAATACAGGGGAATCACTGATGGAACGTACGATCCTTATCGCTAATACATCAAACATGCCAGTAGCGGCGCGTGAAGCGTCAATTTATACCGGTATTACAATTGCAGAATACTTCCGTGATATGGGTTACAGTGTTGCAATCATGGCCGATTCAACTTCGCGATGGGCGGAAGCTCTGCGTGAGATGTCAGGTCGTCTTGAAGAGATGCCTGGTGATGAAGGTTACCCAGCTTACCTTGGTAGCCGTATTGCTGAGTATTATGAACGTGCTGGACGTATTGTGACGGTTGGTTCTGAAGAGCGTGAAGGTAGTATCACGGCAATTGGTGCCGTATCACCTCCAGGTGGGGATACATCAGAGCCTGTTACCCAGAACACACTTCGGGTTGTTAAGATTTTCTGGGCACTTGATTCATCACTTGCACAAAAACGACACTTCCCATCAGTTAACTGGTTAACATCTTATTCTCTTTACTTAGATGATGTTGGTAAATTTATGGACCAAGAGTTAGAAACAAATTGGGCAGAGATGGTTCAGCACTCAATGAACATCTTACAAGAAGAATCCGAACTACAAGAGATTGTGCGTCTTGTTGGTATTGAATCACTGTCTGAGAAAGACCGTCTAACGATGGTTATAGCTCAACAATTACGTGAGGATTATCTCCAACAGAACGCGTTTGATGATGTTGATACATTTACATCACGAACAAAGCAATACTATATGCTTGATTTGATTCTTTCATTTGAGGAAGAAGCACGTGAAGCTATGCGTCTAGGCGCTTATTACAAAGAAATCCTTGAAGGTACATCGGACTTACGTGATAAGATTGCCCGCGCGAAATTTATCTCTGAAGATAATGTTGAACAAATTCGTGCGCTTAAAGACGAAGCAAAAGAAATAATTCACAACATTGTTGCTGAAGGAGGTATGACGCAAAATGCTTAAGGAATATAAAACAGTTAGCGAAGTCGTTGGACCTCTGATGGCCGTAGAAGGTGTAGAAGGCGTTAAATTTGACGAATTAGTCGAAGTCCAACTACAAACAGGCGAAATCCGTCACGGACAAGTACTTGAAGTTGATGGTGATAAAGCGATGGTTCAGATTTTTGAAGGGCCAAGTGGGATCAACATTAAAGATACAAAAGTACGCTTCCGTGGAAAGCCATTATCTATTGATGTATCTGAAGACATGGTTGGTCGTGTATTCAACGGGTTAGGTGAACCGATGGATGACGGTCCAGACATTATTCCAGAAACAAGCTTAGATGTAAATGGTCAAGCAATTAACCCAATCGCGCGAGACTATCCCGATGAATTTATTCAAACAGGTATTTCTGCGATTGACCATTTAAATACACTCGTACGTGGACAAAAACTACCGGTATTTTCAGGTTCAGGTTTACCCCACAAAGAATTAGCGGCACAGATTGCGCGTCAAGCATCGGTTCTTAATAGCGACGAGAAATTCGCCGTTGTATTTGCGGCTATGGGTATCACCTTTGATGAAGCTGAATTCTTCATGGAAGATTTCCGAAAAACAGGTGCGATTGACCGTTCAGTTATGTTTATTAACTTAGCGAATGACCCTGCCATCGAACGGATTGCGACACCAAAAATGGCTCTAACAACCGCTGAATATTTGGCGTTTGAAAAAGACATGCACGTACTTGTTATTATGACGGATATGACTTACTATTGTGAAGCTCTCCGTGAAATTTCAGCTGCACGTCGTGAGGTACCAGGTCGTCGTGGTTACCCAGGTTATCTTTATACTAACCTATCAACCCTGTATGAGCGTGCCGGACGTCTTGTTGGTAAGAAAGGATCAGTAACGCAGATTCCTATTCTTTCTATGCCGGAAGATGATATTACGCACCCAATTCCTGACCTTACCGGTTATATTACCGAAGGACAGATTATTCTAAGCCGTGACTTAGACAAGCAAGGTCTTAAGCCACCAATTAACGTGTTACCATCACTTTCACGTCTAAAAGATAAAGGTACAGGTGAAGGTAAAACACGTAAAGACCACGCACCGACAATGAACCAGTTATTCGCAGCTTATGCTAAAGGTATTGAGGCGAAAGAATTGGCGGTGGTTCTTGGTGAATCAGCGTTATCTGATACAGATAAACTCTACGTAGAATTTACGAAGCGCTTTGAAGCAGAATATATTAATCAAGGGTTCTATACGAACCGTTCAATTGAGGATACCTTAACATTAGGATGGGAATTACTCTCAATCTTACCTCGTACTGAGCTTAAACGTATTAGTAGTGAACTGATCGAAGAGTTTATGCCGGAAGGAGAGTGATTGACCTATGGCTAGATTAAATGTCAAGCCAACACGGATGGAGCTTTCCAACTTAAAAGACCGGTTAGCGATATCAACTCGAGGTCACAAGCTTTTAAAGGATAAACAAGATGAGTTAATGCGACAGTTCATTACATTGATTCGGAAAAATAATACGTTACGTGATGAAGTAGAAAAAGAGTTAACAGAGTCAATGGAAGCCTTTGTTGTCGCTAAATCACTTACAAACGAAGCGTTTATTGAAGAATTATTTGCGGTACCAGATAAATCAATCACTCTTGATATTCAAGAAAAGAATATTATGAGTGTCATGGTACCAGAAATGAACTTTACTGTTGATGAAGATGACAAAGAATCAGAAATGCAATACGGTTTACTAAACTCAAACAGTGAACTTGATGATTCAATTGATCGTATTAACATTATTTTACCTAAATTATTAAAGCTTTCTGAAATCGAAAAAACGTGTCAATTAATGGCTGATGAAATTGAGAAGACACGCCGTCGTGTAAATGCTTTGGAATACTTAAAAATTCCTCAGCTTAAAGAAACGATTCACTATATTAAAATGAAACTTGAAGAAGATGAACGTGCAAGCATTACACGGATTATGAAAGTCAAAGATATGGGACAATAAGTTTAACGCCACCTCTAGTTAGAGGTGGTGTTTTTATATTATTTTTGATACGGGTTTTCATATTTGTGAAAATTAAAGGTTGTATAATATTTGGTGTTGGTGAAGGGATTTTAAGTGAGACAGAGATTGCTCACTTAAATAACTCACTAGCACCTTATTTCTGCCTAAATGT